>JBEKNO010000171.1:0-6670 GCA_049522735.1 Occallatibacter sp. | reverse complement strand
AAGCTGTTCAGCAGCAACTCGTCGCTGGTGATGGGCTGAACATTGTTGGCAAGGTAGGCATAGTTGAAGCCGAAGGTTCCGGCTATCTTGGTGGTCTGCGCAAGCGACGCATTCACGCCGCGGGCAGGGGGCTGGCGGTGGGGTGTCAGGCTGGGATTCGTCGGGTTGCCGAAATTTGCGCTCACATCGTGATAAGTGATGCTGACTTTTGTTTTGCCGGGCTGGCCTGTGATTCCCGTTCGCCATGCGCGGCCGAATTCCCTCAGCGAAGTTGCGGAGGCGGTGTCCGCATTGTCGTAACTGGCCGCGTACTCCGTCGACCACTGCCATTTCTTCTTCTTTGTGAATTGAATGATGAGCAGCGCCCCGTAGACATCGCCGGACGCGCTAAGCCCGCCGGTGACATTCTCCGTAGCGTTCAGCCACATGGCCCGCAGTTGCGCCCATGGCGGCAACGTGGCCTGCCAACTGGCTCCCTCAATCTGCTGTTGCACATTCATGCCGGAGCCGCCCCCCAGCGCTGAATCGTCGGTATTGGTGAAGCCGCTGAAGGCGCCCGCGGGCGTTTTGATGGCCAGCTCCGCGCCTTGCCGCGGCGTGGCTGCGGTGACGTATTGCGCGCCGGTGTAGAGCAACGGCGAGACGATGCCGAAGCGCAGATTCGCTCCCCAGGGTTTTTGCTGATCGCTGAGCTGTATTACATAATTGTTTACTTTCCCGTGGCTGGTGCGCTGCACATCGGGATTCAGAATCGAATTTAGCAAGCCGCTGCCGTTGATTTCAAAATGCCACGGCCCCTGCTGAACCTTCATGTGCTCCGCCGCGGATAACACGTTGTAGTCGGGAGGATTGGATCCCGAAGCCCACTCTGAGCTCATGCCGAGCTGGCCATCTTCCGAGGGGCGAACCTTCTTTTTTGGCGCGGCAGCCTTCGCCTTAGGCGCCTCCGCATCCGTTGCGCCCTTGGCTAACGGGGTTGCCGGAGCGCTTCCATCTGATGGCATGGCGGCGCCGGGAGTGGCATAGTCCCCCTGCAAGTAATCAGCCTTGATGGGAATCATTTGCCCATCTTCTCCGCGCAGAATGAGCTTGGCATCCACTCCCATATACCTGCCGGTCATCTGCGCCGCAGCCACGGGATGCGGCGAAGCCGATCCGCCTTTCTGGCCTCGATAGAGAACGCGCATGGGCAAAGGCCGGCGCGGCTCCCCCGACGCATCCACCGTGCGCACCGTCCAGTACAGCTCGCCCTGGGGCAGGCTCTGCCAGATATCCGCAGGCACCTGCCACTGGTTCTCCGCCACATCGAACCATCTGTCGATGGTGCTGAAATACGGCTGGCTGCTGAACCCTACTTGGTATTTCATGGCACCGGGCACAATAGCCCAGAGCAGATGCGGCGCCTCGTTGACATCGAAGTCGGCGCCGGACTCGGGCTGAATCAGTTGCTCCATCTTCCAGTCGCCCGGATTCACCACCACTTCAATCGGCTTGCTGGCCACCTGATTGGGTTCCAGCATGCGCAGTTGCAGTGTGTGCGTGCCCAGCAGCCAGGTGGGCAGCGACTGCCGCGTCTCGATGGTCGTTCTTTCCCCGCCCACGATGGTTGCCGAGAACTGCTCCACGACAAATCCATCCCACAGCCACTGGCCGGTCACGGCGCCGGTTCCCGTCCCGGCCAGAATGGCCTGGGCATTGAGTTCATCGCCCTGCATCACCACCGTGCCGTCGCGCGGCTGCATCATGGCCATATTCAGCACCGACAGCGGCGAACCGATGGAATCGGCCGGACTGACGCGCATGGACTTCGTGCTTCCATCCGGTGTGGCCTGGGTGGCGTCGATGGTGCTGGTTCCATCCAGATTCAGCACATCCACGGCGCGCAGGCCCAGCACCGCGGTTGGACTCACGCTGATGAGCGCCGTCATCACGCCGGAATTCACCAGCGTTACGCTCAGCACAGTTACATCGCCGGCCTGGGTCTGGCCGGTGGAGGCGCTCAGCGTGGCCAGCGGCGGCGAGATCACCACCGTCGCGCCGGGGCGGAAGTTCGCTCCCACCAGCGTCATGCTCACCTGCTCCACTCCTTGCGTGGCGAAGCCGGGCGAAGCGCTGATCAGCTCAGGAGAAGCCGCGTTGACCACCGTGAGTTGCACCGTGTTGGAAGGAAATGTCATTCCTCCGCTAAAATTCAAGACCTTGACATTTATATTTCCCGGAGCGGCAATGTCGGACGCCAGGATGGGCGCCTTCAACTCCTGCGTACTCACAACCATAGGGGTGCGGGTGGTCGAATTGATCTGAACCTGTGAGGTTGCCTGGAAACCGCTGCCGGTGATTGTCAGCGTGAATCCTAAGCCGTTCACGGGTACGGCGCTGGGGTTGATGCCGGTAATTACCGGAACCTGGGCCGTTGCGGACAGAGACATGCCCACAAACACGACTATCGACGCAGCAGGAGACCAGATCGACATGCGGCGCAAGCGGGATTTCAAGAAACCGCCAACAGCCGCGAAGTTAAACCGACCGAGCATAGCGTTCTCCTTAACTGTTGCCCGAACTCCTATTTTGCCTGCATTCGCTGCTGAGGGCTCAGGCAGAACGGGAAAGGCACGTTTAAGCGTGCAAGATCGTTGTGGAGGAAGAGTTCCAGCACTCGGCCTTCACATCGGTTTCTACAACCTCTACGCCTGGCCAGCCAGAAATAACCGCGCTTTCCGCTCCCTGAACAGAAGAACTGAAAGCTTTTCATGCTATCGTCTCGGAGACACCGCCGAACACATGTGAGGGATTTCGATCAGGGCTGATCTGAAAGGGCGCGACTTCAAAATCAGCCGCGCCGCAATTCAGCCCGAATAATACTGGTCTTCAATTCCTGCTGTAACACTTTGGTGTTCCATGCAGACCGTTAGTCACACATGTTCGGAGATATGCATGGTACTTCAGAGATAGATTGTGATAGTGATTACCAACGGGCAGCACTCCACATGAATAGTAACTTTGACTTTGTCAATCGCCCCGCCACTGGCGTTGCCGCCGGCGCCGCCGAAGCCGCCGAACTTGTCGACGAGCACGATTCCGGCGCTCTCGAGCTGCTTCTCGGTAAAGCCATTCCTGAGCAACAGGGATTTTGCCTCTTCCGTATTGTTCGATCGCACGGCTTTGATAAGCGCCTGCTTCTCGGCAGAGGACGCCTCAATACTTTCTTTGGCCTTGTCTGCCGTGGCCTGGAGCTGCGCTGTCTGGGCCTCTGCTGATCCAACAGCGTCTGTTTGTCTCTGTACTATAGTGTCAGTGCCGCTCGACTCTGTTGCGCTGCTCGCCCCTGGTTCGCTTATCTTGCAATAACGCGCTCCTTTGATCACCGTGACCGTTCCTGTGCTGTCCTGGTACTGGCAAGAGCTTCCCTCTGCCGGCGGGGTGAAGTCACAATAATACTTTCCGTCGACTAATGTGACCTTTCCTGTGACGTTCTGGTACTGGCAAGCACTTCCCACCAGCGTGGTCCCGGCGGCAGTGCTGGCCACGGCGGCAGCGCTGCTGATGAAGGCAGTGCTGGTCCCGTTGCCACTGTTGGGCTTGACAGTCACGGAGCCGCCGAAGGGCGGATCGGGGAAATTGATAGGCGGCATAGGCGGAGCCGGGTCGGGGGGAAGTAAGCACAGGGGTGGACAGTGTGGCACAGCCCATGTGAGTTTGCCTCCTGCCGCCATCAGGGTAAGCAATGCGAGTGCCGCAACGACCGTACGAGATGCAATTTTCATTGTTCCTCCATTGTGTGATACACACCGGGGAATGCTGGCAACAGACGAGCATGGAAGCCTGTTGCCAGGAGTGTGGGGGAATTCCAGCGCCATCGGAAATACGCGTGGCTCTTCAGAGCGAGATTGTAATAGTGATTACCAACGGGCAGCAATCCACACGAATAGTAATATTGAATTCTTCAGGAGCGCCGCCTCCGCCGGTGCTGCCGCCGGTATCATCTTTGAGCGCGATCTCGGCGCCTTTAAGCTGCCTGGCGGTAAAGCCATTCTTGAGCAACACGGATTTTGCCTCTTCCGTATTATTCGATCGCACAGCCTTGAGAAGTACTCTCTTCTCGGCAGCGGACGACTGAATACTTGCCGCGGCCTTGTCTGCCGTGGCCTGGAGCTGCGCCACGTCCGGGGTTTCCACTGTAGCACTGCCTGCCACTGGTTCGCTGTTCGGCTTCGTAGGTTTCTGTGCCCGCGCTAAATTGCCTCCTGCCGCCATCATGGCAAGCAATACGACTGTCGCGATAACCTTTCCAGATGCGATTTTCATTGTTCCTCCATTCATTGTGTGATACACACCGGGGAATGCTGGCGACAGATGATCATGGAAGCCTGTTGCCAGGAGTGTGGGGGAATCCAGCGCCGGAAATTTTGGGGAAGTCTGGCGCCAGACTTGTAACTCAGATGCTAGGGATCAGCGGCGGCATTGTCAAGAACAAAATAAATAAAATTTTGGACGATGCCGCTGAAGATGGGCGGTATGCTTCGGCACCATCGCAATTTCACCGGCGGCTCTTCCTCAACTCCCCTCCGTCGTCCAGATTGGTTTTGCCTGGCTGGCCGCGCCGCCGGGCTGAAACCGCGGGCGGCGTGGAAGCATCTACAATCGAGACGGGAAACCTTATGACAGAGATTCGCGATACCGTGATTTTGGGCTCGGGCTGCGCCGGACTGACGGCGGCCATCTACACCGCACGCGCCGGACTGAAGCCGCTGGTTCTTGAGGGCCACGAGCCTGGAGGACAGCTCTCAATGACCACGCTGGTGGAGAACTTTCCCGGCTGGCCGGAGGGCATCCAGGGTCCGGCGCTGATCGAGAACATGAAGAAACAGGCGGAGCGGTTTGGGGCGAGCTTCCAGTTGGCTCACTTAAATGCCGTTGAGCTGAACGCGCATCCCATCCGTCTGCACACCTCGGCGGGGGAGTTTGCGGCGCGCACGCTGATTATTGCCTCGGGCGCGAGCGCGCGATGGCTGGGCTTGCCCAGCGAACAGGCGCTGATCGGGCATGGGGTTTCAAGCTGCGCCACGTGCGACGGGTTTTTCTTCCGCGGGAAAGAGATCGCGGTGGTGGGCGGGGGCGACTCGGCGATGGAAGAGGCGCTGTTTCTGACCCGCTTTGCGAGCAAGGTGACGCTGCTGCACCGGCGGGAGAATTTCCGCGCCTCGAAGATCATGCTGGAGCGGGTGATGGCTCATCCGAATATCGAATTGCGCACCAATACGGTGGTGGAAGAAGTGCTGGGCGTGGAAGAGAAGGAAGTGAAGGGACTGCGGCTGCGGGACGTGAAGAACGGCTGCGTGAGCGAGTTGGCGATCAGCGGGCTGTTCCTGGGGATTGGGCACGAGCCGAATACCAGGATGTTTGCCGGGCAGATGGATCTGGACGAGGAGGGATACATCAAGACCACGGGGAACGTGCTGACGACGCTGAACGGAGTGGTGGTGCCGGGAGTGTTTGCGTGCGGAGACGTGCAGGACCGGCGCTACCGGCAGGCGATTACCGCGGCGGGGTCGGGATGCATGGCGGCGCTGGAGGCGGAGAAGTATCTCGAAGAGCACGGGCATTGACCACCTGCGGCGGGGCAGAGGCTCGCTAAGCGCTCGCGGGAGTTTCTACAAAAAAACTATGACGGCTCTTGCTGAAAATCTCGAACGGCTGGAAGAGGCGATTGCGGCGGCGTGCCGGAGGGCGGGGCGGGCGCGCGGCGAGGTGGAGCTGATGGCCGTTACCAAGAGCTATCCGGCGGCTACGGTGGCGGAGGCGGTGGAGTTGGGGCTGTGGCTGTTTGGCGAGAACCGGGTGCAGGAGTTTGCTCATAAAGCGGTAGAACTCGGCGAAAAACGCAAAGGCACGGAGTGCCATCTGATCGGGCATCTGCAATCGAACAAGGCGGCGCGGGCGGCGGAATTGTTTGACGGCGTGGACTCGGTGGATTCGCTGCGGCTGGCGGAGCGGTTGAACGAGGCGGCGGGAAGGTTGGGCAAAAAGCTGCCGGTGCTGATGGAGGTGAAGCTGAGCCCGGAGGAGACCAAGACCGGGTTGGAGCCGGAATCGGATGAGGCTGCGCGGCTGCTGGAACGGCTGCCGGATTTGGAGCATCTGGAGATGCGCGGGCTGATGACGATCGCGCCCTGGGGCGTGGCGGAGGATGAGACGCGGGCGTGCTTCCGCGGATTGCGGGCGTGGCGGGAGCGGTGGGCAGCGGTGCACACGGAATTGGGGTTTGATGTTTTGTCCATGGGGATGAGCGGAGATTTTGCGCCGGCGATTGAAGAGGGCGCTACGCGGATACGCATTGGGACGGCGCTCTTTGGGAAGCGCAAGCCGTGGACGGGAGGCAAATAATGCTGCGCAGCACCAATGATGGAGTGACATTGGCGGTTCGCGCTCTTCCGGGAGCGAAGAAGAAGACCGCGGTTTTGGGAGTTTATTGCGAGGGCGAGAAGGCGCGGCTGAAGATTGCGGTGCAGGCTCCGGCGGTGGAGGGGCGGGCTAACTCGGCGCTGGTCGCGTTTCTGGCGGAGATGTTTGGGGTGGCGAAGAGCCAGGTGGAGCTTGTTAGTGGTGAGTTATCCAGGAGCAAAGTGTTTTTACTGAGGGGAGTTACTTTGAAACAGGCAGAGGTTATGCT
>JBEKNO010000170.1:0-6704 GCA_049522735.1 Occallatibacter sp. | reverse complement strand
GGCTCCATGGGCACGGACGTCCCCCTGGCCTGTCTCTCCGACCGTCCCCAGCCGCTCTTCAACTACTTCAAGCAGCTCTTTGCGCAGGTCACCAACCCGCCCATCGATCCCATCCGCGAAGAGCTGGTGATGTCGCTGATCAGCTACATCGGCACGGAGCGCAACATTCTGAATGAGGCGCCGGAAAACTGCCACACGCTCAAGCTGCCCCATCCCATCCTGACCAACCGCGACCTGGAGAAGCTGCGCCGCGTCTCCTCGGGCGATCTGCTGGCCACCACGCTGCCGGCGCTCTTCCGCGCCGAGGATGGCGAGGCCGGCCTGAGGCGCGCGCTCGAAGATATGAGCGCCCGCGCCGCGCACGCGGTGCATTCCGGCTACACTCTGCTGATTCTCTCTGACCGCGGCGTCGATCCCACCTATGCGCCCATTCCCAGCCTGCTGGCCATGGCCGCCGTGCACAACCGCCTGGTGCGCGAGAAAACACGCACCCAGGTGGCGCTCATTATCGAAAGCGGCGAGCCGCGCGAGGTGATGCACTTCGCCCTGCTCATCGGCTACGGCGCCAGCGCCATCAATCCCTACCTGGCCATTGAAACCCTTCACGACCTCAAGCTGCGCGGCCTGCTGCCGGAGAACGTCAGCGCCGAAGATGCGGAGAAGAACTTCATCAAGGCCATCAACAAGGGGCTGCTGAAGACCTTCTCCAAGATGGGCATCAGCACGCTGCAAAGCTATCGCGGCGCGCAGGTCTTTGAGGCCGTGGGATTGAACCAGTCGCTGGTCCATTCCTACTTTCCCGGCACCGCCTCGCGTATCGAGGGCGTGGGGCTGGATGTGTTGGCCCGGGAAGCGCAGCTCAAACACGCCTACGCCTTCCAGCCGCTGACCGAATCTGAAACCGATCTGATGGTTGGCGGCCAGTATCAATATCGCGAAGGCGGCGAGTATCACCTTCTAAACCCACAGACCATCAGCAAGCTGCAGTACGCCGTGCGGCAGAACAATCCAGCCACCTTCCAGGAGTACACCGATCTTATAGATGAACAGAGCCGCAACCTGTGCACCCTGCGCGGCCTGCTCAAGTTGCAATACGCCGATAAGCCGCTCCCGCTGGACGAAGTGGAGCCGGCCAAAGAGATCGTCAAGCGCTTCACCACCGGCGCCATGAGCTTCGGGTCCATCAGCAAAGAGGCGCACGAAACCCTGGCCATTGCCATGAACCGCATCGGCGGCATGTCCAACACCGGCGAGGGCGGCGAAGACGAAGAACGCTTTAAGCGCGATGCCAACGGCGATCTGCGCCGCAGCGCCGTCAAGCAGGTGGCCAGCGGCCGTTTCGGCGTTACCACAAATTATCTGGTCAACGCCGACGAACTCCAGATCAAGATGGCGCAGGGCGCCAAGCCCGGCGAAGGGGGGCAATTGCCCGGTCACAAGGTGGATGAGATCATCGCCAAGGTGCGTCATTCCATCCCCGGCGTGGGCCTTATCTCGCCGCCCCCGCATCACGACATTTACTCCATTGAAGACCTCGCGCAACTGATCTACGACCTGAAGAACGTGAACCCCCAGGCGCGCATCGCCGTCAAGCTGGTGGCTGAAGTCGGCGTGGGAACGGTAGCCGCCGGCGTCTCCAAGGCCCATGCCGATGTGGTGCTCATCTCCGGCGATACGGGCGGCACCGGCGCTTCGCCGCTCAGCTCCATCAAGCACTCCGGGCTGCCCTGGGAACTGGGCCTGGCCGAAACGCAGCAGGTTCTTTTGCTCAACGATCTGCGCAGCCGCATCCGCGTGCAGACTGACGGCAAACTGCAGACCGGCCGCGACGTGGTCATCGCAGCTCTCCTGGGCGCGGAAGAGTTCGGCTTTGCCACCATGCCGCTGGTCTCCATGGGCTGCATCATGATGCGCAAATGCCACCTGAACACCTGCCCGGTGGGCATCGCCACCCAGGATCCGGTGCTGCGAGCGCGCTTTGAGGGCCAGCCCGAACACGTGATCAACTTTTTCTTCTTCATCGCCGAACAGGTACGCCAGCACATGGCTAAACTGGGCTTCCGCATTGTCGATGAGATGGTGGGCCGCGTGGACAAGATCGATTCCGCCGTGGCCCATGCGCACTGGAAGGCCAGGGACATCGACCTTTCCTCCATCCTCTATGTGCCTACACTGCCTTCCCGCGTCGCCCGCCGCTGCGTGCAGGCTCAGGATCACGGGCTCATCCATGCCCTCGATCATGCGCTGATTGCCAGGGCCGCACCGGCGCTGGAGACCAAAACACCTGTAAGCGCCAGCTTCGCCATCCGCAACGTGCATCGCACCGTGGGCGCCATGCTGGGCGGTGAAATCGCCCGCCGCTACGGCTCTGCCGGATTACCGGATGGCACCATCCACTTCCGCTTCCAGGGTTCGGCAGGCCAGAGCTTCGGCGCTTTTGTCCCCAGCGGGGTCACGCTCGAACTGGAGGGCGACGCCAACGATTACCTGGGCAAAGGCCTCTCCGGCGGGCGCATCATCGCCTATCCGCCCAGAACCTCCAGCTTCCTGCCCGAGGAGAGCATCCTGGTGGGCAACGTGGTCCTCTATGGCGCAACCTTTGGCGAAGCCTTCCTGAACGGCATCGCCGGCGAACGATTTGCCGTGCGCAACTCCGGCGCTAACGCGGTGGTGGAGGGCGTAGGCGACCACGGCTGCGAATACATGACCAACGGCGTGGTCATCGTGCTGGGCATGACCGGCCGCAACTTCGCCGCCGGCATGAGCGGCGGCATCGCTTACGTCTACGACGAACAGGGCGACTTCTCCACCCGCCGCTGCAACCGGGCTAGCGTTGACCTGGAGCCGCTGGTCTCTCCAGATGACGTGGAGCGCGTGCGCGGCCTGCTGGAACGCCACCGCGACCTGACCGGAAGCCCGCGCGCAGCCTGGATTCTGGAGCACTGGAGCGACGCACAGCCAAGATTCATCAAGGTCTTCCCGCATGAGTACAAGCGCGTCCTGGGCATTGCGCGCGCCGAATCGGTCTCCAGCGCGGCCCATCTTTCTCCCCCAAATTCATCGTCCAGTGTGGCGGCTACGGCAGAGGTGAGGCATGGGTAAGGTGACCGGATTTCTGGAGATTCAGCGCGAACAGCCCGCCCGCCGCAAGGTCGAGGAGCGGCTGGTGGACTGGCTGGAAATCTACCAGCCCTTCCCCGAGGAGAAGCAGCGCGAACAAGGCGCGCGTTGCATGGATTGCGGCGTGCCCTTCTGCCACACCGGCTGCCCGGTCAACAACCTCATCCCCGACTGGAACGACCTGGTCTACAACGGCCGCTGGGAGGCAGCCATCCGCCGCCTCCACGCCACCAACAACTTCCCCGAGTTCACCGGCCGCATCTGCCCGGCCCCCTGCGAGGCCGCCTGCGTGCTGGGCATCAATCAGCCGGCCGTCTCCATCAAGCTCATCGAACGCAGCATCGTGGAGCGCGCCTGGGAGGAAGGCTGGATTCAACCCGAGCCTCCCGTGCAAAGCACCGGCAAGAAGGTAGCCGTGGTCGGCAGCGGCCCGGCTGGTTTAGCCGCGGCGCAGCAGTTGCGCCGCGCCGGACATTCCGTCACCGTTTATGAGAAAAACGACCGCATCGGCGGTTTGCTTCGTTACGGCATCCCCAACTTCAAGCTGGAAAAGCACGTCATCGACCGCCGCATCCAGCAGATGCGCGCCGAGGGCGTTAAATTCGAGACCAACGCCCATGTGGGCGTGAACGTGCCGGTCGAAACCCTGACCGAACAATATGACGCCATCCTGCTCGCCGGCGGTTCCGAGCAGCCCCGCGACCTGCAAATCCAGGGTCGCGAACTCCAGGGCATCCACTTCGCCATGGAATTTCTGCCCCAGCAGAACCGCCGCTGCGAAGGCAACCAGGTCGATCCTTCCCTCGCCATCCACGCCGAGGGCAAGCGCGTGGTCATCATCGGCGGCGGCGACACCGGGGCCGACTGCCTGGGCACCAGCCTGCGCCAGCGCCCCTTGAGCGTGCACCAGTTCGAGATCATGCCCAAGCCGCCCGAGCAGCGAGCCGCATCCACGCCCTGGCCGCTATGGCCCCTGCAGTTGCGCACTGAGAGCTCCCACGAAGAGGGCGGCATCCGCGACTGGAGCGTGAACACCGTCAAATTTACCGGCGACAAAACCGGCCGCGTCAGGCAGTTGCACCTGGTGCGCGTAGGACCGCCGCCCTCCTTCGAGCCTATTCCCGGTTCCGAGTTCACCCTCGACGCCGATCTGGTCCTGCTGGCCATGGGCTTTCTCGGCCCTGTCCGTTCGGGAATGATCGAGCAGTTGGGGCTGGCTCTCGACAACCGCGGCAACGTGGCCACTCAGGACGGCTACATGACCTCGGTGGACGGCATCTTTGCCGCCGGCGATATGCGCCGCGGCCAGTCGCTGGTGGTGTGGGCCATCGCCGAAGGCCGCAAGGCCGCCGCGGCCATTGACCGCTACCTGGCCGCAAAGGAAGAACCAATGGCGCAATGCCATCACGCGCTGGCTTAAGTCCTGTCTGAATCTGTCGATGGGATTTGGCTGCCCCCCCAGGGATTTGAACCCCGATATGCTGATCCGGAGTGTGAACGCCTGAGCAAAAGTGGACCGCCGCCGATTCTGGTTCACGGACTGCCAGGGGTAACGAAGAAGATTCGTTTCTCTTGAGGGGAGGTGTTGACCAATCCGGTCAAATCGTCATGCAGCGCGAGTCTTGTTGTGCTGAATCTGGTCTTCAAGCAGCAACAGGGTCATGTCCACGGCTATCACGTTGTTCTCAATCTGGTCTTCAAGCAGCAACAGGATCATGCCCACGGCCACCACGTAATACCCCAGTTTGGGCAGATTCCACACCTCGCTCTCGATGTGGACCGCGGGCCACAATGCTGTCATCAACGGAACCATGACAAACACCAGCGCCCACGCCAGGAATCCGGCGATGGTGACGAATGCGCCGGCCGTAGTGCGCCGGTAAGAGCGCCAGAAATGGATGCAGCAGCCGAAGTAAACGGTGAACAGCAGGGCATTCAAAGCCAGGGCCGTTCCGTTGCCGGGCCGATTCTGGATGATTAACAGGAAGATCGAGAGCGGACAATACTGGATAACATTCACCCAGCGCAGCGAATGGTCGAAATTGCGCATCGCTGTGAGCACAACAGCAAGCGGCAACAGGCCAAGGAGAGACGCGGCCAGGTTCAGGGCCCAGCCCGGCGCAGGGCCGTCGACAAGAAGGAGAATATAGAGTGCGATTGAGCCGAGCAGCGCCGTGAGCATCCACCGGCTTGAGTCCTCATGGCGGTCGGGAACCGAGGCCCACATAAACAGCGTCCCCCCCCACGCCAGTGAAACCAAACCTACAACAGTTGCCAGTATTCCCCCAATACCGGGTATTTTCGTGAACAGGAATGCGGCAAAGTGCAGCACAATCATCACCCAGCCGATCAGCCAAATCCTCGATATATTTGTATGACTGTGCCGTGATATGGAAGCAAAGACGCCCGCCAACAGGACTACGGCTGCCAGGTCAGGAAGTTCATTCCAATTCACTGGTCCCACCTCAACAATCTCGCTGGTACAAAACCTCGGGCAGGCCACAACGCGCCCGTAGCCAGAATCGATAGACGAATCGAATTTCTCATGGATTTCCCCTCCTCTGAGTGAAAAGGGTTAATAGTAAGAAACTTGGCATTTCTTACCACTGTGCGGATGCCTGGCGCACAGCGAGTAAAAGAGTGCTTGCCTTACGGCCCGCGAAGCAATCTGCCCAGGTATGCTTTCTGCACCGCTAATCAGCCGGAGTGGATGGTAACGAAGAAGAGCCACAGCAACCACGTACCCTTCTCCCTAGCAAATCTCTGCTGGTCATCCATTCAACTGGTTCCCTTTTGCCCCATCTTGGCACAATAAAAAATTATTGAGACCCTGTTCTATTCTGTCTGAGCTATTTTGCTCAACATGAAGAGATGATACTCTGAAAGCTATTGCCACAGTATTGATAGAGAATGAACAGGCTTTCGGGATAATCCATAAGTTGTTGATTTATTTGGCTGCCCCCCAGGGATTTGAACCCCGATATGCTGATCCAGAGTCAGCTGTCCTGCCATTGAACGAGGGGGCAGCAAGAGCGGACTGCGACTCGTCTTGCAACCGTATTGGCTTGAGCCTCGGCAGGGCGCCGGCGCAAATGCCAACTTGTTCATCATAAGGGGATTTCCCCGCATGGTCAAACCCGCATAGGCGCCATCAGGCCGCTGTATCCAGCCCGCGGGAGCTGCGCCGTCAAGCAAAGCCTACCCGGAGCATAGGTTTATCAAATCTTTAGGAATTCCCTACCCGCTTCTCACTGATTTGTATGCAACATGGAGCACATGGCGCCTTTCTCGCTGACGTATACCTTTGATGTAGAAAAGTTCTAAGAATGGAGCTGTTCCTCAATCTTGCCTGGGTACTGCTGACGGCGCTGATGTTCTGCCTGTGGCTGCAATTTGCACCGCGCACAGGCGCGCAACTGCGCATGCAGGAGCGGCAAACGCAGGCCGTCGCCTTTGCGGTGCCTATTCTGATCCTGTTTCCGGTGATCTCCGTGACCGATGACCTGCAGGCGATCCAGAACCCGGCCGAGGCCGACTCCTGTCCGCGCCGGGACCACGTTGTCTGCTACGCTCACTCCATCTTC
>JBEKNO010000169.1:0-6748 GCA_049522735.1 Occallatibacter sp. | reverse complement strand
AGTTCTTTTCCAAGCTCAAGGCACTTCTGCGCAAAGCCTCCAAACGATCCACAGATGAGCTCTGGAAAGAAATCGGAAGACTGCTGGACGGCGTAACGCAAAGCGAGTGCGAAAACTACATTCCTTCGTGCGGATATGTAAACACTTAAATCAGAACCGCTCTAAACAAGCACGATTGAAGCGAGTAGAGGCGCATGACATCTTATCGAAATGGATAAACGGGAGGAGATTACGCGGTCAGCCGTTCGAGTTGCTCGGGCTTGACGATGGTCATGCTGGAACCCTTGATGGTGATCCACTGGTCGCGCCGGAACTGGTTGAGCAGCCGGGTGACGGTCTCGCGCGAGGTGCCTGCCATGTTGGCGATCTCCTCGTGGGTCAGCGCCATGGTAAAGCGGATCTCCGGCTTGCCATTGTTTGAAGCGCGTCCCCAGTCCAGCAGCAGCCGGGCCAGCCGCCCCGCCGCCGAACCTGACAGCGCCAGCCGTTTGGCGTCGTGAAAGACTGTCAGGTATTCCCCGGAGAGAGACTGCGCCGCGTGCATGCTGGCGATGCCGTGGCGGGAGAGGAAGTCAACAAATTCCTGTTTGCGCACCGTCTTGACCTGGCAGGGCTCGATGGCCTCGGCGGTCACTTCATGGGGGACGTTGGCCAGCACCGCGCTCAGGCCCATCACGTCGCCGGGGCCGGCGATCTTTAGAATCATGGTCTTGCCGTCGCGAGACGTGGAAGAGATTTTTACCTGGCCAAAACAGATGACAAACACATTGCGCGCCGGATCGCCCTCTGAAAACAGCTTCGCGCCCCGCGCATGGCTCATCATGATCCCGATGCCGTCGTAATCCTGAAGCGCCTCGGGTGTGAGATTGCAGAACATTCGCAGATGGCGATGCTCACAATTGATGCAATCTTCCGGGGGGTGATGGGGATGGAATGTGGCCATACTTGTTCCGCTGGTCAAATTGCAGTATAACGCACTTTCCCGAGCGGCAAGGCAGGGATTTCCACCAATTCCCGTTGCGGTCCAGGGAAAGCCCCTGGCACGGAAATTTGACCATGCGAAACTTCTTTTCTACGCCAGCGAAGCTTCCGAGCCTCGCCGCCGAATCCTCACTATGCGGTTCATACGGCAGGCGTTATAGGCGCGGGAGACCTCGCGGGCTAGTTCCTCCAACAACCGCATCCGCAACGGCGAATAGTCCTGAAATGCCTGATTCAGAGCCTCCATGGGCAGCAATAGCACCGATCCGGAGGTTTGCGCGCTCAGCGTGTAGGTGTGATGGCCGTCTCCCAGCGCTGCCGCCAGCTCAACCAGATCCCCGGCGCGCGCCGGCGAAAGCGTCAGCCGCGCCTCCAGGCGTTCCGTCCTGCGCAGAAACTGTCCTGAAACCACCAGGTAGAGCCCCAGACAGGTTTCGGACTGGCGAAAAACAGTCTCGCCTGCATCGAAATCGATGCACTGAGCCGCGCCATTGAGAAGATTTCCAGTCGCCGGAGGGCACTCCAAAAGCTCTGCCAGCGGATGGGCCTGCACGGCCTCCATGCGCCAGGATATTGCCTCAGGTTGCATGGTCACATCTCCCTTTGTCTCCGCCCGGTATCCGGTCCCGCCGTGGGCGGCGTCCGCACTCCACCTGCCGGCCGTTCCCTGGCGGGCGCGATTGGTACTGCGGATTTGCGATGAACCAAGATCCATATCCAGCTAATCGCTCCACATGCAACAATTCCTGAGAAACAAATTATGGAGATGGGTAAGTGGGATTGTCCATCCGCCTGCCCATCTCCTGTCAAAAGCCAAGCGGCGACTCCTGCGCGCCCCATGCGCTATTCGGCGGCTACTGATGTACAAGCCTCCCGCTCCAAACCAGCGGGCACCGGTTCCGGGGGAACGCATAGCACGGGCACACGGGAGCGGGCAAGCAGGGCGAAGGCGGTGCCGTGCGGCCCCGGTGTATTACTGGCGCGTTTTACCCCGGCCACCAGCATGCAGGGATGGTATTGCGCGATGGCTTCCACGACTGCGTCTGCCGGGTTGCCGTCTTTCACTATGCATTGCACCGGAACACGCCCGCTGGCCTTGATGCCAAACTCATCCAATGGAGCCGCGCAGGGGTTCAAAAATGCCGATGCCTCAGCCGCTCCGCGCGCATGCAACACCAGCAGCGCGCGCTTGAACGTCTCCGCCAGCGAGTAGGCTGTGGCCACCGCGGTCGGTGTAGCATCATTACGCTCTACCGCCAGCAGCACCGGTCCGCCCGGAGCGGGCCGGAATGGGCCCGCATTCCAGTCCGCCGCCACCGCCAGCACCGGACACGGCGCGAGGCGCACCAACTGCTCGGCAATGGCGCCCACAATCACCGGCCCCGCGCCCCCGATTCCCTTGGTCCCAATTACAATCAGCCCGGCCTCATATTGCCGCGCCACGTCCACCAGCATCTGCGCCACAGCGCCCTGGCGGATCTCCGAATGGCTGTGTATGCCTTCCCGCAGCAGATCGCCGCTCAGCTTGTCCAGCGCGGCGCGCGCCTCCTCGGTCAGCTCCTTGAGCAAGCGGCCGGGAACCGCATCCACGGCGGCATAATCCAGCGGGTCAACGCCATGAGCCAGCACGATGCGCGCGCCATACCCTGCCGCCAATTTACGCGCGTACTCCAGGGCCGCTTCCGACTGGCTGCCCAAGTCCGTGGCCACGACGATGGTCTTCATGCCAGCAGCAAAGCTCATGGATGCCTCCCAGCGCCTGGGTTATTTCCCGTAATGCGGTAGATTAAGCCGCGCCCGTAGTGGCTTCTTCAAAAAGAGCCACTTTCACAAAACTCTCCCGCTCCACGTAAATTCGGGAAATGCACGAGCAACGCCCCTGGTTTCATTCCCATTGAGCTTCGAGTCTGCGCTCCCCAAGAGGAGCAGGCAGTGACCACATTCACCCCGCGCTGTGACCCGGGTCACACGCTTGGTTTTGAGCCTGAATGAACTGATAGAGAGTTGCCCGAATAGTGCCGCACCTTCCGGTATAACTTGCATCTTCCCAAAACTTCATCCATCACACCGTTCCAGGCCGCACCCAACTGCCTTCCATGCCGAACCTTCGGTAGAGATTATTTCGGGAGCCCGGCCCAACAAATTCACAGGCTACACATCCTTTGCCGAACTGCAGTAGCCACGGTGGTTTTGGACCAACGTGAGATTTGCACAGGGAAAATTCACATAAACAACAAAATAGTGTATTCTGTGATTGGCGCTGCTACGGCAGCCATTTGGTTTGGAGCGAGGAGAAGAGATGATTCGAAAGACACGCCTATACACACCCGGACCTACGCCGCTGTTGCCAGCGGCCCAGTTTGCCATGGCGGCGGCCGACATTCACCACCGCACACCGGAGTTTCGTGCCCTGTTTCTTAAGGTGCTGGCCCAGTTGAAGATATTTGTCGGCACCCAAAACGATGTTCTGTTGCTGGCGTGTTCGGGGACGGGGGCGATGGAGGCTTCGGTCTCGAATCTGACCTCTCCGGGCGACCGGGTGCTGGTGCTTACGGCCGGCAAGTTCGGCGAGCGCTGGGCTGACCTGACCAAGGCCTTCGGCTGTCAGGTGGATCTGGTGAAGGCTCCCTACGGGCAGACCGTCGACATGGCCGAGGTAAGGAAGGCGCTGAAGCCGGAGCATCGCGCCCTTTATATGCAGGCCACGGAGACCTCAACCGCGGTGCGCCACGACGTGGAAGCGGTTGCCAGGCTGATCAAGGAGACCGCCAACGAGACTCTGCTGGTGGTGGATGGGATCACCGGTCTCGGCACCACGCACTTCGACGTGGACGGCTGGGGGATCGACGTGCTGATCGGCGGCTCGCAGAAAGCGGTAATGATTCCGCCCGGGCTGGCCTACCTGAGCGTGAGCGAGCGGGCATGGGCGGCGATGGAAAAGGCTAAGAATCCGCGCTACTACTTCGATCTGCGCAAGGAGCGCAAAAACGCCGTGAAGGGCGAGAGCGCGTACACGCCGGCGGTGGCGCTGGTTGCCGGATTGGGCGCGGCGCTGGACTACATTGCCGCACAGGCGGGCGGGGATCTGGAAAAGGGCCGCATGGCGCTGGTGGACAATGCGCAGGTGAACGCGGCGGCTACGCGCGCAGGCTTGGTAGCGCTGGGGTTTACGTTGTTTGCGCCCACCTCGCCGTCGGCCGCGGCTACGGCGGTGGCGGTGCCGGAAGGGATGGATTCAGGCAATGTGGTGAAGGCGCTGAAGACGCGTTTTGCCCTGGTTACCGCCAACGGCCAGGGGGAGATGCAGGGCAAGATCTTCCGCGTGGCGCACCTGGGCTTCTTTGACTACCTGGACACGGTGGCGTTGCTGGGCGCAATGGAACATATTGCCAAGGACACGCTGGGGCTGCCGGTGGTTTATGGGCAGGCGGTGGCGGCGGCGCAACAGGTGTATGCGGATGCGGTGAAGAACTAGCTATTAGCTTTTAGCTGTTAGCTGTTAGCTTGTTGTTCGCTGGATAAGGTTATTGATTTCACACCCGAGATCACCCCAACGACGAAGAACTATCGTTGTGGACCCTGAATCCGCAAAGACAAATACGCGGCAAGGTTGGACCACCCAAATAGTTGGGGATTGTGGTTGAAGTGTGATGGTCGTGCTATTAGCTAAAAGCTAAGAGCTAAAAGCTGGGAGCTGGTTTTTATGGCCGAACTGAGTTTTGGTGAAAAGCTGCTGATCGCGCGGAAGCAGTTGGATCTCTATCAATACCAGATGGCCGAGCGGCTGGGCGTGCACCCCAACTCGATCGCCAAGTACGAGCGGGGCGAGGGCAAGCCGCATGCGGCCGTGGTGCGGATCTTCGATTTGTTGTGTGAGCAGCAAGGTATCCGCTTTGACGAGTATGAAAGCGCGCATAGGGGCAAGAGGGACGCGATGAAAATTGTACTGGCAGAGAAGGTTTCGCCGGCAACGCTGGCCGTGTTCGCGGCCGAGCCGGGATGGGAAGTTCTGACGCATGATCAGTTGCCGGATGGGCTTCCGGCGGCTTTGGCCGAGGCCGATGCGCTGGTGGTGCGCAGCGCCGTGCAGGTGGACGACGCTCTGATGGGGCATGCGCCCAAGTTGCGCGTGATCGGGCGGGCCGGGGTGGGGGTGGACAACATCGACGCCGATGCAGCCACGCGGCGGGGCATTGTGGTGATGAATACGCCGGGAGCGAACGCGGTGGCCGTGGCCGAACTGACTATTGCGCTGATGCTGGCGCTGGCCCGCAAGCTGCCCGCGGCCAATGCCACCATGCACTCCGGCAAGTGGGAGAAGAAGAGCCTGCAGGGCGCGGAGCTGCGCGGCAAGACCCTGGGCATCCTGGGGTTGGGGCGGATCGGCCTGGAAGTAGCCAAGCGGGCGCGAGGTTTTGGCCTCGAGATCATCGGCTGCGACCCGTTTGTGTCGGCCGCGGTGGCGCGCGAGAACGGCATTTTTCTGGTCTCTTTGGACGAGCTTTTTGCCAAGGCCGACTACATCACGCTGCATGTGGGGCTGACGCCGCAGACCACCGGAATGATCAACGCCAAAACGCTGGCGGCGATGAAGAAGGGCGTGCGCATTATTAACTGCGCTCGCGGCGAGCTGATCGACGATGCGGCGCTGGTGGAGGCGCTCAAGAGCGGCCAGGTGGCCGGCGCGGCGCTGGACGTATACGCGGTCGAGCCGCCCAAAGATTCGCCGTATGCCGCGCTGGACAATGTGATTCTGACCCCGCACATCGCCGGCTCGACGGCCGAGGCGCAGGAGGCGGTAGGGGTTCAGATCGCCCAGCAGGTGCGCGAATACCTGAAGCTGGGGGTGGTACAGAATGCCGTGAATCTGCCCTCGCTGAGCCACGAGGAGTATGTGCAACTGGCGCCCTATATCGACCTGGCGGGAAGGCTGGGCTCGTTTCTGGCGCAGGCCGGCAAAAGCGGCATCGAGGCCATTCACCTCACCTACGGCGGCACGCTGACCGAGACCAAGACGGAACTGGTGCGCAACGCGGCCATCGAGGGACTGCTGCAGGGCTCGGAGAACGTGAACCGCATCAACGCGGCGGCGGTGGCCCAGGAACGGGGCATCCGCGTCCACGAGGAGAAGCAGGAAAACTATCGCGGCGGAGCGGCCAGCGTGCTTACGGTGGAGTTGCACGCGGGGGCGGGTTCCAGCCGCGCCAGCGCAACCGTGCTGCACGGCGAGCAACCGCGGCTGCTTGAATTCGACTCCATCGACATCGAAGCGCCGCTCGAGGGCAACCTGCTGGTCTGCCGCAACCTGGACGTGCCGGGCGTGATCGGCAAGATCGGCTCCATACTGGGCGAGCACGGCGTGAACATCGCCAACTTCGCCTTGGGCCGCGAGCGCACGGGAGCGAAGCCGGTGAAGGCGCTGGCCGTAGTGCAGGTGGACGCCCCGGTCTCCGGCGCGGTGCTTGACGACTTGGCCAAAATCGAAGCGCTGCTGGAATCGAGGCCGGTCAGTTTGCCTGAGGGAAAGTTCTGAAACTGCTTATTGCGAAAGATATAACTCATTGCAAATGGAAACCACCGCCTGGAAGCGGTGGTTTCCGCTTATTGCGGAGATTTCGTCACAATAAGGCCGCAACAAAGCTTACGTAAATAGTTGATCCTGAAAAAGGCTATTTCAAGCGGACTGCATGGTCGTCAGCGCGCCGATGAAGCCCGATGGGGATAGAAACCGGCTCAGGATGGCGTAGATTTCGCGCATACAGCGGCG
>JBEKNO010000168.1:0-6750 GCA_049522735.1 Occallatibacter sp. | reverse complement strand
CCGCCTCGATCCAATCAAACGAAAAGGCGGACTCAAGGCCAGACGGCTCATCGCATCCACCAGCGACGACTACAGAGCTCAACTCCTCGGACTCGCATGACGTTCATGCGATTGCCCTGGCCACAGCAGCCGCGTTGGCCGCCATAACCTTCCCGCAGAATCTTCTGCTCTCTTATTAGAAGCCTCTAATCCTGCCGCCGCGAAACTGGTTATTCCTTTGCTCAATCTCACGATGTAGCCAGCACAGAAAAGGAGCCGCTTCTAACGCCATGTGGAAAATCAGAAATTCCGAAACCCCATCGAACTCTCCCACCCCGGATTCCAAACGCCCGGCGCTGGTCCTTTCTGCTCTTGAACTCACACCCCGTGCCGCAGCTTCGGCCTGCCATCAGTCCACCATCGGCAAGGGCCTGAATTTCGTGGGCGAGATTACCGGCTCGGAGTCGCTGGAGTCGCTGTTCATCGAGGGCAGCGTTGAGGGCAGCATCAACCTTCCCGGCAGCCGCGTGACCGTGGGGCACGGCGGCCAGGTAACCGCCGGCATCAATGCCCGCAATATCGTTGTGATGGGCAAGATCAACGGCAACTTAACTGCATTGGACCGTCTGGAGATCCGTGCTGAAGGCGCTGTGACCGGCGATGTCTCCGCTCCCCGCATCAGCATCGAGGATGGCGCCTTCCTGAAGGGCCAGCTGGACGTCCGCAAGACCGGGACCGAACCGGCAGCCACCGTAGACCTGGCCACTCATGCGCCGGGACCGCACAAAATGATCCTTGCGCGGCCGGGTGTCGGAAACACGCGCATACGTCCTTCACTCCAGTCCGCTTAGGACGGAACCGGAATAACCGTGGGGTCTCATGAACTACACTCAGCTTCGTTCGCCGAGCCAGCCATCCGGCAATTTCATTCCTTGAGCGGATGAGAGCCGGACAGCAAACTCCACGCCCCGGTACAATAGAACTGTGACCAGGCCATCCCCACCCACGGCCCCTTCCGTGGGCTTTATTTCCTTAGGCTGCCCCAAAAACCTCGTCGACTCCGAGGTCATGATGGGCCTGCTCGACCGCGCCGGCGCGCGCCTCACCGCCCATCCTGAAGAAGCCGAAATCCTGGTCGTCAACACCTGCAGCTTCATCGATACCGCCAAACAGGAGTCCGTCGATACCATCCTGGAAATGGCCCGCCACAAGCTGGCCGGAACGGCCAAAAAGCTCATCGTCGCCGGCTGCCTCGTCGAGCGCTATGGCGACGAAATCCGCAAGAGCATTCCCGAAGTAGACGCCGTAGTCGGCGCCGGCGAACTCGAATCCATCCTCGAAGCCGCCGGCCTTCAAACCCCACTCGCCGCCTCGCCCTCGCCCTTCAACATCCTCACCAGCAGCAAAGCTGGCGAAACCCGCACGGCCCTCAAAGCCCGCGAAGGGCAGGAATCCCAAGCCGGCACTCACAAGCGTTCGGAAGTTTCGATGAAGGGTACGGGCTTTAGCCCGTACATTAGAACATTGGAATCGACGAGGGCTTTAGCCCCTGAGGAGAGTTCTGCCTCAGAACATATTCAGAACCAGGACAGCCCCAAGGGCCGCGCCGAAGGCGACCACCGCGAACGCCAGGGCCGCTTCCGCCGCGACCTCTGGCAGGGCGCAACCCACCTGCTGCCCACCTACCTCTACGATGAAACCACCCCACGGCTCCTCACCACGCCCCGCTCCTCGGCCTACATCAAAATCGCCGAGGGCTGCGACCACCCCTGCTCCTTCTGCATCATCCCCAACCTGCGCGGCAAATTCCGTTCCCGCCGCTTTGAATCTGTCATCGCCGAAGCCCAACAGCTCGTCGCCCGCGGCACAAAGGAGATCACCCTCATCGGCCAGGACACCACCTGTTACGGCGAAGACCTGGGCCTCAAGGACGGCCTCGCCCTGCTCCTCGACGCGCTCGCCAAAATCGAGGGCCTGCGCTGGCTCCGCTTCCTCTACGCCTACCCCAACCGCATCTCTGGCCGGCTACTCGAAACCATCGCCCGTCACGACAACATCTGCAAATATCTCGACCTGCCCCTGCAGCACGCCTCGCCCGCCGTTCTCAAGCGCATGAAGCGCGGCGCCGGCGCCGAAATCTTCCTCAAGACCCTGGACAAAGTCCGCGCCGCCGTCCCCGGCATCGCCCTCCGCACCAGCTTCATCGTCGGCTTCCCCGGCGAGTCGCTCCGCGACTTTGAACTATTGGAGGAGTTTATCGGCGAAGCGAGGTTTGACTGGCTGGGCGTCTTCAGTTATTCCGATGAAGAAGGCTCCGCCGCCTTCTCGCTCGACGCCAAAATCCCCCGCCGCACCATCGAGTCCCGCCGCCGCCGCCTGATGAAGCTCCAGCAGGTCATCAGCAAGCGCGCCAAGCAGCAGCGGGTGGGCCGCGAGCTAGTCGTCCTCGCCGAAGGCGAAAGCGAAGAGACCCCGCTCCTCTGGGAGGGCCGCACCGAGTTCCACGCCCCTGAAATCGACGGCAAAGTCTACATCAACGACTTCGGCGAGTTACCAGCCCTCGAACCCGGCTGCTTCTACAAGGCTGAAATCACCCAGGCCCACGACTACGACCTCGTCGCTCGCATCCTCTCCGGTCCGCTCTAGAGCCGGCTCCGCGTGGAACCGCTCAAATTCGCCTATTAGGTTACTAACGCGCCATGCGTCTGGCACAAACGCAGTATTGGGGTTTTTGCACGGGCATGTAACACTAATGTGTCCCAGCACAGTTCCCGGACGAGATTCCCTGCCCGGACGGCTGCCCGCTACAGGCATTTTGGCACGCCCTCAAGAAGCATCGTCGCCTCAATGACCGGCCACAAGATGACAGTAATGACCAATTGCATGATGACGGCGAATGACAGTCGCATGACGGCTGTGAACGATGTGTTCTTTGGGCCGGTGGTGGCTCTGGCGCAAAAGAGGGAAACGTGGTCGCCGGCTCGGATTGCGCGTGTAGCGTGGTGCGCGCTGACTAACATTAGCAAGGGCCGCGAGATCCTTCAGATCCTCAAGCTCCCGGCATATGCCGGCCTCGTTCGCATCGACCCCAGATTCTCCGCAAAATCGCTCATCCGCAACTATCTCGTTCGAGGCTTCACCATATCCGAACGCACGGCTTGCTTCCTCCATCACTATCGGCGCCTGCATGCCGGCATGTCCGCCGCTCTTCTGCAACGGACCTTGCATCAGCATGTCTCGGTTTTTGAATCGCGGACTGGCGATGCCCGCTATCAAATCACTCTGTGCTACGCAAGAGACTTTGAGAAAGAGGGAGAACTTTCTCTCAATCTTTATGTCGATGGCGCAATCGTTTTTGTCCTATCCTTCAACATCGTCCCCGGATGGGTGGTCCAATCCCAGGCTGCAGAGGTTCTCTTGATTACGCGGCTTCAGGGTACAAGGGGATACTATGGCCAGATTCGCATGGCCACAAGAGACTTGCATGATGTCGCACCCGCGGCGCTGCTTCTTGCCGCCATGCAGGGCCTCGCTCATGCCTTCGGGATCGGCGAATTGGCGGGCGTGTGCGCCACTCGCCAGAGCTCTTATAGCAAGGAGTTCTCCAGCCTTTATCAGAGCGCCTATGATGACTTCTTTGTCGAGCTGGGAGCCGCCAGAAACTCGGCCGGCTTCTTCGTCAGTCCAATCCCCTTGCCCGAAAAACCGGTCGCATGCGTCAAACAGGGCCACAGACTGAGAACCAGGGAAAAGCGCGCCTTCAAACGGCAGATTGCCGCGGACGTCTGCCAACTTCTTCTTGAGAGTTGCTGAGCGAACCGCTGTTCCTTTCGGTACCGCGTCCTATCTCCCCACCGAAGCCGCAATCGTCAAAAGCTGCTCCTGCAGTCTCTTCGCTCTGGCCTTGAAATAAAACCGCTGCACGATGACCGGCTTGCCCTCGAACAAATGCACCTGCAGCTCGCGCGACACCGGTATCAGATTGATGCTGTGAGTGAAGTGGAGCAATTGCTTGATCTCATTCCATTGGAATGCATATTCGCTCAGCCGGAAGCGTCCGAACCAGCCCTGCCTAGGCAGCCGGAACGCGATCCCCTCCGGCCCGGCGCGAAAGTAGCAGTCCTCCGCAAAAGCGCTGATGATTCGTCCCACACCGCCGGTAATAAAGCAAAAGGCGGCAAACGCCATAACTAGGCCGACGACAAACAGCCACCACGCCGGCATATCTCCCGCCGCCCGCGGCGCGCCTGCTTCTCCGTTGGGTCCTATCCAGATCAGTAATCCTGCCGGCACAGCCAGCAGCGCGCCGAAGATCACCCGCCAGATCCCCGTCAGCGCCACGCGAACCGGCGAGTAGGTGGTCAGATCCTGCATGCTGCTTTGCCTTGCGTCAAACATTTGCGCACCCTCCACTCGATTGCGAACAGACTACAGGAGAATCCGCCGCCGCGGCAAACCGTCCCATGGCTGAAACCGATGCCGTCTCCCGCGTAATCGGCTGTACCATAAATATGGATCATGTCCCCAAGGAAAAAATCCGTCAAAGTTCTCCACTGCCCCACCTGCGGCATGTTGGTTCGCATCAACGACGAGGACTTCCCCTTCTGCAGCGACCGCTGCCGCAAGATCGACCTCGGCAAGTGGGCCATGGGCGTCTACAAGATCAGCTCCCCCATCCTCGACCCCGAAGTCCTGGAAGACCTCGGAGGCCAGGCCCCGTACCACAACGGAAACTCCCATGACGAATGATCCGGCCGCACATGCTGCGGAAAAACCCAATCCGGAGGGAGGCGGGGGTTTCAACCCCCGCATAAAGCCGAATGAATCGACGTGGGCTTTAGCCCCGGAAGGACGCTCTTTGCAAATTTCATCCGAAACCCCGAATTTATCCGCAGCCCTCAACCAAACCCGAAAGAAAACCCTCTGGGCCTGGGCCATCGCCACCTTCTTCGGCGCGGGCTTCGGCAAGCCCGGCCCCGGCACCTGGGGCTCGGTGGCCGCCGTCCTTCTCTGGGCCGCCTATGCCTGGGCCGTCCATCCCACCGCGCAGGCCCTGCTCATCGCCCTGCTCGCCGCCATCGCCCTCACCCTGGCCTTCGGCATCCCAGCCGCCACCATCGTGGCCCGCGAATCCGGCCGCCACGACCCACAGTTTGTTGTGATCGACGAGGTCGCCGGACAATGGATCGCCCTGCTGTTCAGCCCCTTCGATCTCCGTCACGCCCTCATCGCCCTCATCCTCTTCCGCCTCTTCGATATCACCAAGCCCTTTCCCGTCCGCCGGCTCGAACAGCTCCCCCGCGGCTGGGGCATCGTCTTCGATGATGTGGCCGCCGGCCTGTATGCTTTGGGTGTAGCATCGCTGCTGCGCATCTGGATCTGATATGACCCGCACCCATACCCAATCCGCTGAAACCTTCCACGAGCCTCGCATCGACTCCATCATCCCCGGCGCCGCTCTGCCTTTGGGCGAAGTGGAGCTGACCGGCGCTCATCTCGGCCCCCTCAGCTTCGGCGCACCCGCCGTGCTGGTTGACGGCCATTCAGCCCAGGTGCTCATGAGCCGCCCCACCCGCCTGGCCTTCCGCGTTCCAGCCGACGCCACCACCGGCCTTGTTGAGGTCCGCAACCCCGCCGGCGCCAGCAATGCCGCCTCCCTCCGCGTGGCCCGCCTGCTCTCCGCCGATTTGCACCCCGTCACCAGCCCCGCCGTCAGCCGCTCCGGCATGATCTACGCCACCATCTCCGGCCCCCGCGGCAAGCAAACCCCGGTCTCCGTCGTGCGCATCAGCCCCGACTGCCGCGGAACCCCTTTCGTCACCGGCATCCTCAACCCCACCGGCCTGGCCTTCAATTCCGAAGGCAACCTCTTCGTCACCTCCCGCGCCGAGGGCAACGTCTACCGCATCGATCCCTCCGGCGAGCCCGCCGTCTACGTCGAGGGCATGGGCGTGGCCACCGGCGCTGTCTTTGACGCCCACGACAACCTCTATGTCGGAGATCGTAGCGGCACCATCTTCAAAATCGATCCCCAGCGCCAGATCTTCGTCCACGCCACACTCGAGCCCAGCGTCGCGGCCTATCACCTGGCCGTCAACGCCGCCGGAACCCTCTTCGTCACCGGCCCCACGCTCTCCTCCAACGACGCCATCTGGGCCATCGAGCCCAACGGCGACACTCGTCCCTGGTACCGCGGTCTCGGCCGTCCCCAGGGCCTCGCGCTCTCCAAAAATGGAGACGTCTACCTGGCCGCCTGTCTCCACGGCGGCCGCGGCCTGGTCCGCGTCACCCCCCAGGGTGAAGCTTCTCTCGTACTGGCCGGGCTCAACCTCGTCGGCGTCGCCTTTTCCCCCCTCGGCTCCACCATCCTCGCCACCCACGAAGCCGTTTATGATGTGGACCTGGGAGTAGAAGGACTGCACCTTTATTAGCCTTTAGCTGTTAGCTATTAGCCCTTAGCCTGTTCCGTGGCGAACTTCGCTTTTGTGGCCAAACGTGACAGACCCAGAGCAATGGCGTCACTAATCACAATGCCCCAGCTATAAGCTAAAAGCTGGGAGCTAAAAGCTGCTTTCATGAAATCCGAAATCATCGCCGTCGGCTCCGAGATGCTCACCCCCTTCCGCCAGGACACCAACTCCCTCTATCTCACTGAAAAACTCAACGAAATCGGAGTCACCGTCCGTTTCAAAACCATCGTCGGCGACCGCAAAAAAGACCTGGTCAACGCCATCCTCGCCGCCCTCGGCCGCATCGACATTCTGATCCTCA
>JBEKNO010000167.1:0-6838 GCA_049522735.1 Occallatibacter sp. | reverse complement strand
CCTCAACCTGATAAAACAGGACAAGACCTCAAAACGCGGCATCCACGGAAAACGCCTGAAAGCTGGCTGGGACAATGGCTACCTGCTGCATTTGCTGGGGAATTAAGATGCGTTTGCCCTGGCTCAGTGCGCCGGTCTTTGGGTCGGCCCAAAAGCTATAGATAAAATCGTTGTTGCGATTGGCAAAGTAGACTGACTTTCCATCCCTCGAGATCACCGTATCGCAGGCGCTTGTGGGGCCGTGGTACCCCTCAGGAAGCAGTTCAATGCTCTTGACCAGCTTCAGGCTCCCATCCGCCTTGCTCCACTCCAGCACGTCCACCGTCGAGTCCAGCTCGTTGATGGAGTAGGCGGTGTGGCCGTTGGGGTGAAAGTGCAGTGTGCGCGGGCCGGCGCCAGGTTTGGAATGATCGATTCCGGCTGGCGTCAGCACGGCCGTGGCCGCATTCAGGCTGTAGATGTGGATGCAGTCGCCGCCCAGGTCGTTGATGTAGGCAAAGCGATTGCCGGGCGAGAAAGAGGCAAAGTGGGCGTGGGCGCTTTGCTGGCGATCGGCGATGGGGCCGTGGGTGGTGTAGTGCTCGGTCCACACGATGGGGCTCAGCCGGCCCGCGCTGACAAGAAAACTGGCCGCGCTACCGCCCACGTAATCGGCGGAGACCAGCACCTTGCCGGTGTGGTCCAGGGCCACGTGGCAGGTGCCTACGCTGGCCGAATTCTGGGTGGAAAGCGGATGCAGCTTTCCGTTCTCCACGCCAAAGCTGGACACTCCGCCGGTCGGTTTGCCGTTGAACGAATCCACCTCCGAGGCGGCGAAGAGATACTTATGGCCGGGAGAGAAGGTGATCCAGGCTACCTTGGCAAGCTGGGCGGCAACCCAGGCCGCGGTCAGCTCGCCGCTCGCCGGCTCCTAGTCATAGGCCAGAATGCCGTCCGGCGTAAGGGAAGCGATAAAGACCCGCTGGCGGCGGGTTGCGGCCAGCGAGGGGATTGAGGCGGCAAGCGCGGCGGCGGATGCGGAGACAAGAAAGTTTCTGCGAGATAGGTTTTTCATGGCAGAAGAATTGTCGCCGATGGAGCGTGGAGCGCGCCAGCCAAATGAATGCGCACCGCCTTATCGCTCCAGTCTGAAAATCACGTTGACCGTGGTCTCCACTTCAACCGGCTGGCCGTCGAGTTGATAGGGCCTGTAGCGCCAGGTTCTGACAGCATCCAGCGCGGCTTGCCGCAGCATCGCCGGACCGCTCACCACGCGCAGATTTTCGATGGCGCCGGCTTTGGAGATGGTGGCCGCCAGGACCACTGTACCCTCGGTGCGGGTTGCTATAGCAATCGGCGGGTACGGAGGAACAGTTTTCTCGAGTATCAGACCTTCCCCGACAAAGCTGGAGATCCGTATCGGAGCTGTGGGTTCCAGACGGACATTGGGATGCACTGCCGTGCCGGGAATGGGAATCCCGGTTCCGCCTGGAACGCCTGTGTCTGACCAAGGCTCTCCATTCTCGATGCCCGGCGGTGCTTCAGGCTTATCGACCATGGTGATGGTGATGGGAATGATCCGCGGCGCGATGACATGGCCATCTTGCATCTGGGACACACCAGGGTTTGCATGCGCAGGTTGGTGCTGAGGTTGTTGCCGGGCTGGAGGCGGTACAGACGCATTCATCAGGATGGCGGCCACCTGGCGCGGCAGCGCCTCCGGGTAAATGAGCGGAATCAGGATCAACGCCAGCAGGATGGAACTGTTGAAGAGGAAAGCCGCGATCATCCAGGCGCGGCTGTGGGTGTGAATTCTGCCGTTGGATTCGAAGGTGGAGTCTTCAAACATGGCCTGCCTCCCTGTGTAACGATTCAGCCGCGCCGGCTGGGAGTCAGAATGCCTTTTTAAGACGCGAGCGGGCTAACCGCTCTGCGCGCTTAGCTGGCGCGGGGAGCGGGGCTCAAGGCACTCCGTTCATCCCCATCGGAACCACTGTACTTGTGTAGACACCGGGTTAGGACAAACTGTTCCCGGACGGGCAGGGCGCGGATCTCAAGATGAAATAAGCAGTGCGGAAACCAGAGACCTTCCCTGTCGATGAACACAATTTTCAGAAAGGCAGCGGGTAATCGAGTTCGCATAAAGAAATAGGGCGTCCGCCGCGGCGGACGTCCCAATCTGCATTTGCCTGCTTCTTGTTATTCCGGAAGCGTCAGCGTGCCCTTGATGTTGAAAGGCCGCGTCAGCATCGGCACGCCGGAATACGGCTGGCCGCCGCCTACTGAAATGGCATACCAGCCCCTGGCGATGATGGGTTCTCCGGCTTCAGTCACCATGCTCAGGTCGCGGGGCTGAAGCTCGAAGCGCACCTTTTGCGAAGCGTCGGCCTCCAGATGGATTCGCTGGAAGGCCCGCAATGCACGCAACGGCCTGCCCGGAACGTCAGGGAAACTGAGATAGAGCTGGACCACTTCATCGCCCGCGCGTTTGCCGGTATTGGTAACCGTCACCTCAGCTACCACTGGGCTGCCCGCCGCCACCGCGCTGGTGGGAACAGTAAGTCCGCTGTAGGAGAAGGTGGTATAACTCAGGCCGTATCCGAAGGGATAGAGCGGGGTTCCCTCAAAGTAGCGGTAAGTGCGGCCCTTCATGGAGTAATCCTCGAAGGGCGGCAACTGGCTCACATCCTTGTAGAAGGTAACCGGCAGACGGCCTGCGGGGTTGTTGCGGCCTGAGAGGGTCTCGGCCACGGCGGCGCCGCCCTCTTCGCCGGGATACCACGCATCGAGGATGGCGTTGGCGTGCTCCCTGGCCCAGCTGACGCCCAAGGCGCTGCCGTTGGTAAGCACCACGACCAAAGGTTTCTGGATGGCGGCTACTGCTTCAAGCAGAATCTGCTCGGGCATGGGCAGGTCGAGGCTGGTGCGGTCGCCGCCCTTGAAGCCGGGTTCATTCACCTGCATCTCCTCGCCTTCAAGCTCACTGGTGATGCCCACCACGGCTACCAGCACATCGGCATTTTTCGCCGCGGCGACAGCATCAGCCGCGGAGGACGCGTCCTTGCGCAGGAACTGCGTGCCCGGCACAAATTTGATCGTCGCGCCGGGAAACTCCGCGCGCAACCCCTCCAGAATGGAGACGGTGTGGGAGGGAATCCCGTTGTAGTTGCCCAGCAGAACCCGCGTCTGGTCGGCCAGTGGACCGACCACGGCAATCCTGATTCCCGATGTCCTGAGCGGCAGCACGCCGTCGTTCTTCAGCAGCACCATGGATTCGTTGGCCAGCTTGCGGGCCATGGCGCGATGCGCCGCGCTGTCGAGAAGGCTCTCATCGATTTTGCTGTAGGGAACCATCTCCGGCGGATCGAACATGCCCAGCTTCATGCGCGCGGTAAACAGGCGCGTCACGGCGACGTCGATATCGCTCTCCTTCAGGAAGCCCTGCCTGACGGCATCGAGATAAGCTTTGTAGTCGTGGTCGTCGGTCACCTTGGTGGTATAGTCCACGCACTCGTTGTCCATGCCGCGCTGCACGCTGATAGCCGATGACTCGGCCTGGGTGGGCTTGTAGCGGTGGCCGTCAAAGATGTTGATCACCGCGCCGCAGTCAGAGACCACGTAGCCCTGGAACCCCCACTTGCCGCGCAACTGGTCTTCGAGCAGGAATTCGTTGGCGCAGGCAGGCTGGCCGTTGATGCTGTTGTAGGCGCACATTACGGAATCTGCCTTGGCCTCGGTGACCGTGGCGCGAAAGGCGGGCAGATAGGTATCCAGCTCGTCGTGCTTGCTCACCTTCACGTCCATCCTGTGGCGCTCGGGCTCCGGACCGCTGTGCACGGCATAGTGCTTGGGAGTGGAGATGACGCGGTAATAATGCGGATCGTCGCCCTGCATGCCGGTGACAAAGGCCACGCCCATGCGCGCGGTCAGAAAGGGGTCTTCGCCGTATGTCTCCTGGCCGCGGCCCCAGCGGGGATCGCGAAAGATGTTGATGTTGGGCGCCCAGAAGTCGAGGCCCTCAAAGATGTTGCTGTGCCCGGCCCGCACCGCCTGCGCATGCTTGATGCGCCCCTCGGTGCCGATGACCACCGTCATATCGTGGATGGCCGGCGTATCGAAGGTGGCAGCCAGGCCGATGGGCTCGGGAAACTCCGTGGTGCCGTCGCGCATTACGCCATGCAGCGCCTCGCTCCACCAATCGTATGCCGGCACGTTGAGCCGCGGAATGGCCCGCGCCTGATTCACCAGCTGCGTGGCCTTCTCTTCCAGCGTCATCCGGCCCACCAGGTCCGCCGCGCGTTGTTCCGGCGGCAGGCTGGGGTCAAGGTACGCGGGCTTCTGCGCGTCCTGCGCCCCGGCAATCCACACCCCTGGACAAACCGCCAACCCTGCCGCTACCATCCACAATCCAATTCTCTTCATTGCATCCCTCACAGGCGGACCGAGTAATTTCAGTTTCATAGACGCCCGAAAAATCTTCGCCCGCTTTCCGGCTGCTAACCCTAATTCCCCAGAAAGGGACTGTCAAGAAGGACGCATTGCGGAAGAAAATCGCATTATTCCTATGGGATACCTATGCGCTTCATGCCCGCGCAAAGGTGTATTCAGAGCGCTCCACCTCATTCAGTGCCGGAGATGCACCGGTTGGATGTAACCTTGCTCCTGGATGGCGCGTAAGAGTAGATAGAAGGGGGAAGGGCGGATGCGGAACGGATCGGGCGAGGTTCTGGACCAGTTCCGGCAAGGCAGCCCTGAAACCTTCGAGGACGCATCCGCCGGTCAACAAGGAGAACCCGATGAATACCCATCCCTATCTTCGCGCTTACCTGGCGGGGATCTTTGTGCCCACGCTGGTTCTGCCGCTGCTTCTGACCATGTTTATCGTGGTGCGGATTGTGCTCAAGGCGCCGGTTCCCATCGAGCAGGCAATGATTTTTCCCATGGCCGTGGTGCCCATGATCTTCGGGCTGTGGAACATGCTCTACCTGGGATCGCACACGCATACTCATTTGCCTATTGGCCTGCATGGGGCATTGTTGCCGCTCCTCATGGCGCCCGTGGGAGCATTGGTGGGCAGTTGCCTGGGCGTGCTTGAGATCGGCGCCCATGGCGTTGCCTGGTTTCAGGCTTTCCATGTGGCCTATGCGCTTATCGCGCCGTGCTTCCTGGCAGGGCTAGCTGTCTACTACCTTGTCTGGAAGTACATTGTGGGCTTTTTGAATCGGGTGCTGGGAATTGCGTGATGCGCCGGGTGCGTGATGCGCTGGGTGCCCCACCTTCGGCGCGTCTTTGTTTTTGCGCCTAAGGTGGGATACCTATAACTACAGTTCTTTATGGTCCTTTACAGTTTCGACCATCCGTTCTACGCGCCGGGCATGAAAAAGTTGTCCAGTCCGGCGCGATGGGCATGGGAGGCCATCGAGGCTTGAATCTCCAGCGCCAGCGCCAGCGCATTGCGGCCCTGGCGGGCGGTGACGCGCGGCTCGCGGCGGGTGCGGACCGAATCGAAAAACGATTCCATCTCCAGCCGCAGCGGCTCGCCCGGCGTAACGGGCGGCTTGGCAAAGGAGAGCCCCGGCACGGGACCAGCCGAACCAGTTGCCGCCGCCAGTTTAGCCAGCGCAGCCGGGTCGAGCTTGCCAGCGGCTATGGCAGCGGCTCCCAGGTCGAGGCGAATCACCAGCGAATCCTGGCGGGCATAGTCGATGGAGACGTACTGGCGCGGCTCAAAGAAGCGCAGTTTGCGGACGCGTTCAGTAGAAACCCGCGAGGCGGTGAAGTTGGCCACGCAGCCGGACTCGAACTCGACGCGGACGTTGGCGATGTCCACCTTGGGCGAGAGAATCGGCAACCCCACGGCGCGCACCTCGCGCACCGGCGAGGCGGCAAAGATGAGCACGATGTCCAGGTCGTGAATCATCAGGTCCAGCACCACGTCCACATCCAGCGCGCGAGGCGTGAAAACGGAGAGCCGGTGGGCCTCAAAGAACATGGGCCGGTGCAGTCGCGGCTCGACGGCCAGCACAGCGGGGTTAAAGCGCTCCAGGTGGCCGGGCTGCAGGATGCGCTTGCCTTTCTCCGCTCTCCGGATCAGGTTGTCGGTCTCGGCGAGGCTTGTGGCCAGCGGCTTTTCCACCAGCAGGTCCAGCCGCGCATCGAGCAGGGCCGAGGCGACCGCATGATGCTGTACAGTGGGGACGGCGACGATGGCTGCGTCCAGCCTGAGATCGGCTGCCAGCAGTTCGTCCACGCTCGCAAAGATGGGGATCGCGTACCTGGCCGCGGCATCGGCGGCGCGGACCGCATCCGGTTCCACGGCAGCCACAAGCGCAACGCCCAGCCCCGCCGTCTCCAGCTCGCGGCAGACACGAAGATGGTTCTTGCCAAAAGCGCCGGCTCCGGCGACGGCCACGCGCAGAATGGGTTGGTTAGCTATTGCGCAGCCCCTTTTCCCGGCCCTTTACCCTCCACGGCCTTCAGGCAGCGGCTATAGAGATCGAGCAATTGGGTCACATGCTCCTCCGGCTTGGGCGCGGCGGCGCCGCTGAACCCCGTCGAGGGCGCGGCAGGGCGGCCCACGCCCACCGTGACGGCCACAAATTTGAGCAGATCGAGTGCGATATCTTCATTGCGCCGGGCCCCAAGGCTCGCGCTGCTGAGAGTTTCCATCCTAAAAATTCTCCATAGAGGATGCTAGCAGATTAAGGGTTTGCATCTCATCATCCGCCAGTCCGGCTCCAGGGCAAACGCATCTTAATTACTATATGCAAGAAGGGTTTGGCAGGTTGAGATGGGGAGATGGACAGTCCCCTGAAGTATTTCGCCGATTTGCGCGATCCGCGGGTGGAGCGGACGCGGG
>JBEKNO010000166.1:0-6853 GCA_049522735.1 Occallatibacter sp. | reverse complement strand
TTGACGCCAAGAACAACGGCTTTGTGCGCTTCATCAACCTGAATACGGTGGAGAGCAGGGACGGCACGCTGGTGGCCATGAACCGCTCCGGTTCGGTGGCCATTGTGGACGAACGCAGCCGCGAAAAGGAGCGCTACCAGGTGGTCTACGGCGCGCGCCTCAAGGTGAAGGATGGCGAGCACGTCAAACTGGGCCAGGTGCTGGCCGAGTGGGATCCCTACACCTACGCCATCCTTACCGAGATCGGCGGCACGGTGCAGTTCAAGGATCTGCAGGAAGGCATCACGCTCAACGAAGAGGTGGACGAAGTGACCGGCCTCTCGCGCTGGGTGGTGGCCGATTCTCCCGACGAGAAGCGGCAGCCGGCCTTCGTGGTCAAGAACTCCAAGGGCCACAAGCGCTACCTGCTGCCGCGCGGCGCTCACCTGATGATTCAGGACGGAGAAGATGTGGGTCCGGGCGACGTGCTGGCCAAGATTCCCAAGGAGAGCACGCGCACCAAGGACATCACCGGCGGCCTGCCGCGCGTAGTGGAGCTGTTTGAGGCGCGCAAGCCGCACGAGACGGCCATCATCAGCGAGATCGACGGCGTGGTCCGCTTCGGCGAAGTCGCCAAGGGCCAGCGCAAGATTTACGTGACCGCGGACAACGGCGACGAGAAGGAATACTCGGTGCAGCGCGGCATTCACGTGAACGTGCAGGAAGGCGAGCGTCTGCGCGCCGGCGAGCCGCTGATGGACGGGCCGCTGAATCCGCACGACATTCTGGCCGTGCTGGGCGAAAAGGAGCTGCAGTCATACCTGGTGAACGAGATTCAGGAGGTCTACCGCCTGCAGGGCGTGGCCATCTCGGACAAGCACATCGAGGTGATTGTGCGGCAGATGCTGCGCTGGGTCAGGATCGACGAAGTGGGCGACACCAACTTCCTGCTCGAGCAGCAGGTGGACCGCTTCCGCTTCCGCGAGGAGAACGAGCGGGTGCTGGCAAACGGAGGCCGTCCGGCCATCGGGCGTCCCCTGCTGCTGGGCATCACCAAGGCTTCGCTCTCCACCGAGAGCTTCATCAGCGCGGCCAGCTTCCAGGAGACGACACGAGTCTTGACGGAAGCCAGCATCAACGGCGCGGTCGACAACCTGCGCGGCTTGAAGGAGAACGTAATCGTGGGACGGCTGATCCCCGCCGGCACGGGGCTGGAGTACTACCGCAACGTCCAGCTCTCGCCGGAGCTGGAAGAAGCGGCGGCCCGCGTGCAGGAGGAGGTCAACGCGGAGATCGAAGCCGCCGAGCGCGAACTGGAACTGATGCGCCAGGAAGGCGAAGCCGAGGAGATGGCCGCCGAATAAAAATGCGGTTCTCAAGAGCAACGATTCCTTCTATCAGGGTATTTTCGCAGTTGGTGTAAGGCAGTAAGAAAGCAAAAATTGTGGTTTCCCACCCTTTCGCCAGAAACAAGGCGAAAGGATGGGCCACGGCGCCTTATCGGAACAGTAGAACCGCTGTAAAACAAAGGCCCGGCGTAAGCCGGGCCTTTGTTATTTTGGGTCTTCAAGGATGAGCGCGGGATTCTCCTGCTCCGCCCCCCATAGCTCGGGTTGGTGTTTGTTATTTTTGGCCGCATACATGGCGGCGTCCGCGGCGCTGAGCAGGCTGTCTTTGGTGGCGCCGTCCTCCGGGTAGAGGGCAATGCCCACGCTTGCCGAGCCATGCAGAACGCATCCTTCTACGGCATACGGCTCGTCGAAGCAGCGTTCCAGGCGCACAGCAATCTCTTCCACACCAGCGCGGTTGGGAACCACAGAGACCAGCGCGGCAAACTCGTCTCCGCCCACTCGCGCCAGCATGTCGTGGGAACGAAGCTGGCGCTTCATGCGCAGCGCTACCTCCTGCAGATATAGGTCGCCTACCTGGTGCCCATAGAGGTCGTTCACCTGCTTGAACTCATCGAGGTCGATATAGATCAAGCCGAAAATGCCGGCCTTCTGGCGCGCCTCTTCGATGAGGACGTCCAGGTATTTGTCGAGAGAGAAGCGGTTGTGGATGTCGGTGAGCAGGTCAAACTCGGAACGGTGGAGCAGATCGGAGTAAAGGCGGCGGGTTTCGATGGCCAGGGTAGCCAGGCCGGCCGCGCTGGAGAGGGCCTCAGACTCGTCGTCACTGGGTTTGGTGAGCGGATCGAACCCGGCAAAAATCATGCCCAGCAAGGGGCCGGAGCGGGCGGGAATCTCGTGCTCGACGATGCGCAGGGCGGAGAGCTTTGACGGACAGTTTCCCAGTCGCGCTCCTTCGGCGATCTGGCACCAGCAGGGAGCGCCATGGAGCTTGAACGAAACCAGTTCTGTGATCTGCTCGACGATCTCCGCCAGGGGACGGGAGCCGCTGATATCCTCCAGGATGCGGCTGCGCCGCCGCTCGATGTAGGCCAATGCGGCCGTTTGCCGGCGCACCTTGCGCTCGATATACCATTCCCTGGCGCCCGCGGAAATCACCATCGCGAGCAGCAAGCCGACAAGGAGAATAAGGTTGCGCACGCTGAGCAAGGAGGGTCCGGCGACGACCGTAATGTCGTCGAAGGAACGGAGCAGAATGTCGAACGGCATTTCATTTCTTTTGTTGATTGTATTGACATCCGCCATTACGCTGATGCCGGTGACACGGATTCTGGATCCCAGCGGAATCATCCTCATGGGCGGCAGCACGCTGGCTGCGGGCAGGTGGCGATAGATGGCGGAGAACAGTTGGCCGTCCGAGAGCAGAACATACTCGTCCTGCCCGCTCTCTCGAAGTTCCATCACCACCTGCCCCTGGATGGAGACCAGATCGAAGGTATGGCTGTTGGATGTGAGTTGCTGCCAGGTCGCCGGCTGGGGCGTGATGGGCGTCTGTATGTGGCTATCCTGGATTTCGCCCAGGATGAGGGTCAAAAAACCGTTTTGGACTTCGGGGAAGCCGGTTGCGTCCGCCTGGTCGCCAATGCGCAGGGGCTCGTTGTACCGGGTGCCGATCCATAGGTTCCTGGCGCCGCTTTGGAGCACAACGGCCGAACCGGGCTGATAGTAGGTGATGACTCCGTGGACCCGGATTCTTTGGGAGAGATTCTGTACATGGTAGCCCCTGAAGATCTCGTCCATAGGCGTGACCGGGAGGGACCAGGGACTGGCGCTGGCGCGGCGCAGAATCCTTAAATTCGCAAGCGAGGAAACGTTGAGACTCATTCCAGTCAACTGGTATTTGCCGTCGAATTGTCCCTCGACAGTCCCAGTAGCCTCAACCTCGGCGTCCAGCAGGCCTTTGAGCGCGTTCTCGTCGTCGCTGTCCAGATTGGCCTCGATGTCGCCGCCACCCATGTGCATTTGCAAGCGTGCGCTGAGCGCCTGGGAATTGGCGTTTGACACCAAATCAGCGGACCGCACGACGGCGTGGACGGTGACAAGCTGGTTGTCGTGCCGCACACGGATCATCTCCTCGTAGTCGACAGGCACGGGTTTGGGAACGGCGCCGTGGTAGAGCACGGTGATGTCGCTGGACAACACATCGGGCCGGTAGGCGCCTCTCGTGATTCCTCGCACCAGGATGCGATCGCCGGGAACCAGCCTGGCATTCGTTGTGGCCTTTATAAAGATGGCCATGCCGCCGTCCTGTACGGTCAGAAAGTGATCGTACCCGCGGTAGTAGGTAACCGTGGCTTCAAAGGCGACCGGCAGCGCCTGGCGGGCCTGCTCGTTGGTGAGGGAGTGAATGGCGCGCAGCGTGGTGAGGGGGGCGGGCGCGGCGGCCCAGGCAATCGATGCGCATCCGAGAATGATAACGAAGGCTGAAATCAATCTCTTCATTGGAAAAATCCAATCGAACCTGTGTTGCGTGATCTGGCCCCTGAGAGTTCCTATCGGCAGAGTTTGGCCCATAAATCACACCTGCATGAAGAAAAGCCGCGAGCCTCCGCGAGCGAAATCTGCCCAACACATGATCCTACTCTCATCTAAGCCTGCTTACTGTTCTTTTTGGGTCATGCCAGCCGAGTGCAGCCACGCACCGATTACCGGCGGACTCCGATCAGGCACATTTACGGAATGTGGGGAATAGGCCGGGGGCGTTATCCTTTGCAAGGAGCCTTTTCATGCAAAAGAACGCCGAGTTGCCTCCCGATGCTTCATCGTTTCCGCACAGCGGCACACAGGCGCAGCCCACGCGCCGCATTCGCGTGATCGGAGTTCCGCTGGACATGGGCGCCAGCCGCCGCGGGGTGGACATGGGGCCCTCCGCGGTGCGGGTGGCCGGGCTGGAGGCGCGGCTGGAGGCCCTGGGCCATCAGGTCACCGACGGAGGCAACATCCGCGTCGAAATCGCCGAAACCCGGACCTCGGGCAACAAAAGCGCGCACTATCTGGCCGAGATTACGGAAACCTGCACGCGCACCGCCGAGGCCGTGGTGAAGACGCTGGAAGAAGGCATGACGCCGCTGCTGCTGGGCGGGGACCACTCGCTGGCGGCCGGCTCCGTCTCCGGCGTGGCGGAGTTTTACCGGCGCAGGGGAGAGAAGATCGGGGTGATCTGGATCGATGCCCACTCCGACATCAACACCCCGGAGACCTCGCCCTCAGGCAACGTGCACGGCATGCCGCTGGCGGCGCTGCTGGGGCTGGGGCCGGAGCCGCTGGGGAAGATCTTCGGCTATGCGCCCAAGATTGCCGCGGAGAACACGGTGCTGATCGGGGTGCGCGACATCGACGCCGCGGAGCGGGAAAACATTCGCCGCGCCGGGATGGGCGAGGTTTACACCATGCGGGACATCGACGAGCGCGGCATGAGGACAGTGATGGAAGAGGCGCTGCGAGCGGCCGGGCGCGGGACGGCCGGCTATCACGTGTCGCTGGATATGGACTGGATCGACCCCGAGGACGCGCCCGGCGTGGGCACGCCGGTGCGGGGCGGCGCAACCTACAGGGAAGCGCACCTGGCCATGGAGATCCTGGCCGATCACGGGCGGCTGCTGAGCTTCGAGATCGTCGAAGTGAACCCGGTGATCGACGAGCACAACCGCACGGCGGACCTGGCCGTGGAACTGGCCTGCTCGGCATTTGGGAAAAAGATACTGTGAAGGGGCAGACTTCCGCGTAATCTTTCTTTTGAATTACCCGTAGAATCGGGTCTACAATGAAGACAGTTCTGAGGATGGCGAGATGGCGGCGAGAATCACTACAACTAAGGAGACGGCGGAGAGAATTCTCCCGAGTCTAAAAAAGAATGGCAACTCCGTTCGAAACCTTGATCCGCGCAGCCCAAGCTTTACGCGCGAGTTCAAGCGTGCGGCGAAGGCCTTTACCTTGAAAGCTACCCGGTCCCCGGAGACGGCGTTGGCGGTTCTCGTTGAGGCGGGCATTTACACTCCCAGCGGCAAATTAACGAAGAACTACCGCTAAATTGTGCATCATCTCTCCACCAGTTTCGTGCTCGCCTATCATGGCTGTGACCGTGATCTCGGCGAAGATTTCCTTGCTGGAAACAAATCGTTCCAACCCAGCGACAACGATTATGACTGGCTTGGGCCCGGCGTATATTTTTGGGAGTCCAATCCGCATCGGGCATTGGAATTCGCCCGGGAAAAGGTCAAGCGGGGCAAGGCAATTCGCAATCCCTTTGTGGTGGGCGCAGTGATCGATTTAGGACTGTGCCTCGATCTCACCACCAAGGACTCGATGGAGAATTTAAAGGACGCACATCGGAGCTTGATGAAAACCATCGGCCCAACAGGCGGTCCGCTCCCGGTGAATGGGCCGGAGAATTGGCGGAGGCGCCTGGACTGCGCCGTTATTCGATTCCTTCACCTCATTCGTCAGAATTCTGGATCGGAGCCCGTCGACACGGTTCGAGGCATCTTCACAGAAGGTAGCCCAATATACGAAGGCTCCGCATTTCTCGAAAAGACTCATGTACAAATAGCAGTCGTCAATCCGGAATGCATTAAGGCGGTATTTCGCGTGCCCAAAGCAGTGATCAAATAACGATATGACAAGAAAACTTCGGGTTGGTATTTTGTTTGGCGGGCGCAGCGGCGAGCATGAGGTTTCGCTTCTGTCGGCGGCTTCTATTTTAGAGGCCATCGATCGCGAAAAGTTCGACGTGGTGCCCATCGGCATTACCAAAGAAGGCCGCTGGTTGGCGGCCGCGGATGCGCACGCCCTGCTGAACGGCGACGCGAGCGCAGTGGCGCGGCGGCTACGCGCAGGCGACCCCGAGGCCACGCCCGGCGCCAGACTGCTGCATGAGGGGATTCCCACGCTCATGGCGCCCATGCCCGGTCCTCAAGGCCCGGAAGGGAAAGCTATCGACGCCATCTTTCCCGTGCTGCACGGCACCTTTGGCGAGGACGGGACCATCCAGGGGCTCTTCGAGCTGGCGGGCATCGCGTATGCCGGTTCCGGCGTGCTGGGCTCGGCGGCGGGCATGGACAAGGACGTGATGAAACGGCTCTTTGCCAACGCCAAATTACCCATCGTCAGGCACGTTACGCTGCTGAGGGCCGACTGGGAGAAGTCCCCGCGCAAGGCCGTGGCGCAGGTGGAGGCCGCGCTCAAGTACCCGGTCTTTGTGAAGCCGGCCAATCTGGGCTCCTCGGTGGGCATCAGTAAGGTGCACAGCCGCAAGGAACTCGCGCCTGCGCTCGCCCTGGCCGCCAAATACGACCGCAAGCTGATCGTGGAGCAGGGGGTGGGCGGCAAAATGGCCAAGGCGCGGGAGTTCGAGGTCGCCGTGCTGGGCAACGATAACCCCCAGGCAAGCGTGGTAGGCGAGATCATCCCCGGCAAGGAATTCTACGACTACGAGGCCAAGTACCTCTGCGAAGGCTCTACCGCGG
>JBEKNO010000165.1:0-6871 GCA_049522735.1 Occallatibacter sp. | reverse complement strand
GGACGGATGCGAACCAATTCCGGGCCGTACTTGAATTCGGCTTCATCTTCGGCAAAAACATTATCGAGAAATAGCGGAGCCGCTGCATCAGCTCCGCAGAGCGGTGGCAAGCTGAATCGCCGTCAGAGCTTTGCTTCTGCTGCGTGTGCTGAAAACTCAATCAACAATAACCATGGGGCTCATGGCGTTCTTTGTCCTAAACGCTAGAAGGGACTGCACCGAGGTTTCGACCGGAATGATCGGGGGATAGGCCCGGCCGAGACCGCACTCTCAGGCATCCGCGGCGATGCTCGTTTGCGGGTCGCAAGAAACGAAGCTGATTTCGGATTCCTCATTTCATCTTTATCGCTTCAGCACTAGCATTCAGCTAATTCATTCCGCTTACCCATGCCGGCCCGGATAGAACATCGGAGACGGGCGAGCCCAACGAACCCCCGGAGGCTATCCACCGGGAGCAGCCATACGAACTTCCAATCACAGGAGAATGTCCATGGCAGATCAAAACGCACCTCAGATGAAGTCTACCCTGGGCCTTACCGGGTTGACCGCGAATGCAATGGCCCTCATCGCCCCCGGCGCTTTCCTTTGGCTCACCTTTTACATTCAGGCCACCACCGGCACCACCGCGCCGGCCATGTGGCTGGGCATCTTTGCCGCTCTGTTGCTTTGTTTGGCCACGGCCGTCGCCTACGCTGAAATCTCCAAGCTCTATCCCGGCACCGGCTCCAGCTACTACTACGCCGAGCAGGCCTTGCTTTCCAGGGACAAAGCCTTCAAGTACGCCCGCGTGGCCAAGTTCATCGTTGGCTGGGGCTCGCACCTTTACTACTGGGTCTATCCCGGCGTGATGGTGGCCGTCACCGGCATCTTCGTTGGCTACGTGGTCGGCTTTCTTTATCCCGGCTTTATGAGCGGCGCCAATCCCGGGCCGGTCTTCATGGCGCTGGTGGCCGTGGTCTTCTCCTTCTTCGTCGCCTGGATCGCCCAGAAAGGCGTGGGCGCCTCTACGGCCGTCAACATCGCCGTTAACGTGGTGCAGATTTCCGCGCTGGTTCTTTTCAGCGTTCTGGCCCTCGGCTATCGCGCCAGCCATCCTGCCGGCTCAACCGGCCCCACATCCTTCCAGTACGACACGCAGACGCTGGCCACCTACACCTACCAGTTCAAAACCGATCCCAAAGACGGCTCCACCATCCGCGACGCCGGCGGCGCGCCGCTGCCATTGCTCGATGAGGCCGGCAAGCCGGTTCCCTACGTCATCACCTACCCCGCTGCGGATGCATCCGGCAACTTCCTCACTCACCAAAACGCCGCTTCGGTGATTGCGCCGCACAGGTTCAGCTTTCTGTTCATCCAGGCCACGGTCGCCATCCTGATCCTGGTCGGCTTTGAATCGGTGACCTCGATGGGAGGCGAAGCCAGGAATCCCACCAAACATATTCCCATCGCCGTCATCGCCTCGCTGCTGATCCAAGGCCTGGTGTGTTACCTCTTCGAGTATTTTGCGGCCAACTACTTCCTCAACTCCGGCTACACCATGCAGGGCGCCTCCAGCTCGGCGGCGCCCATCGGCGACATGATGATCATCGTCGGCGACGCGCTGCTCGGTCACGGAAACGGAAAGTACTTCATGCTCGCCGAAGCCTTCACCGTCTTCCTGGCGCTGATCGGCACCACGCTGGCCTGCATGAATACCGGCGCTCGCGTCACCTACGCCATGGGCAAGGACGATGAGGCGCCCGAGCATTTCGGCATGTTGCACGCCAAATCCCTCACCCCGCGGCGCGCCATCTGGACGCTGGCCGTCATCTCCGCTGTCATCGGCATCATCGCCGTCGCGCTGGCCTTCGCTGACGCCGGCGCGCCCACTGACGCCGCCATCGCCGCGCTGCCCCACGGCATCTTCTCCAGCTTCGGCTACGCCTCGCACGACACGCTGGCCGCGCTGCCCAATTCGCTGCTTACGGTCACCCTTACTTCCAACTTTGGCACCTTCATCCTTTACGCGCTTAGTTGCTTTTTGTGCATCGTGGCCTTCCACAAGCGCCCCGACTACAACCCGATCCTGCACCTGCTCATCCCCGGCTTCGGCCTGCTCGCCAATCTGACCTGCATGGCCTTCTACCTGATCAGTCCCGTCTTCGGCCTGGGCACCTTCAAGGAGCCGCTGCTGGCGCTGGGCATCTCCGCCGTGTGGGGCATCTACGGAGCCGTTTATTTCCTCCGTTCCTCCAGGGCCAAGGGCAAGTCGGTTCTGCTCACATCCAGGTAAACTCCCTCAACCGAATCTATCTCGAGAGGTCATCTTCCCCGCGGCGGCGCGCATGTTGGATCTTCAGTTCGGCCAGGCAAGCGACTTCGGCAAAGTTCGCGCCAACAATGAAGACGCGATGGGATCCTTCATCCCCGCATCGCGCCATCAGGCCCGGACCCACGGCTATCTCTTTGCCGTCGCCGACGGAGTAGGCGGCCTTGACCTGGGTGAAGTTGCCTCGGCCACGGCCATATCGGTCCTCACCGGGGAATTCGCCAGGGCGCAGGCCGGCGCCATGCTCATCAGCCTTGTGCCGCGCCTCATCCAGCAGGCCAACGCCGCCGTTCACGATTGCTCCCTGACCCCTGAGCACCGCGGCATGAAGATGGCCACCACCCTCGTGGCATGCGCTCTCCGCTACGATCAGGCCATCGTCTCTCATGTGGGCGACTCCCGTTGTTACCTGGTCCGCGGCGGCAAAGCCCGGCAGATTACCCAGGACCACACCTGGATCAACGAGCAGCGCAGGATGGGATTGATCTCCGCCAGCGAAATGGCCGAGTCGGAATCCCGCCATTTGCTCATTCGCTCCCTGGGGCCGGAGATGTTTGTCTCGCCAGACACCACCACCCTCACCCTGCAAGCCGGCGACGTGCTGGTTCTTTCCACCGATGGTCTGCATGACGAAATGAGCGACAAGGCCATTGCCGCCATCGTCTCCCAGAACAAGAATGTCGGGGAGATCGCCCGCGAACTGGTAGCCCGCGCCGTCGAGATCGACGGCAACGACAACGTCTCCGCGCAGGTCATCCGCGTTCGCTCCGTGGAGCAGGTGGGCATGTACCGCGGCCGCCCCTACCGGCTGCCTTCGTGAGGTGCAGTTGGCCAGCGAGTTTCTTTGCTTTGAAAGGGCGCGGCTTCAGCCGCCGAAAGAATACAAAAAATACTCCGTGCCCCATCCTTTCGCTTTTTTTCTGGCGAAAGGGTGGGAAACCATGACCCTCGGCAAGCTTCCGTTCACCAGGAGCCATCCCTGGCAGGATTCCGGCAAAGTCTTACGGAATCCTTACTGTTTCTTGCGCCATTTCCCGGTAAAGTGAACAAAGATACCTGCATGGAGCAGGCCGCCCGATGGGATTTCACGACAGCCTGGAAGCCGGTTCCCAGATCGATTCCTACCGCATCGAGGCCCCCGTTGCCCGCAGCGGAATGGCCTCCATCTATCGCGCCGTCGATCTGCGCGACAATCGCGTCGTCGCCCTCAAGATTCCTCACCCCGATCTGGAATCCGATCCCATTCTCTTCGACCGCTTTCAGCGCGAGGCCGGCATCGGCGAAAGACTCAACCATCCCAAGGTGATTCGCATCTTTGGCGGCGAGGAGCACTCCCGCATTTACATGGTGATGGAATGGTGCGAGGGCCGTCTCCTGCGCCGCATCCTGCAAGAGGGCAGAATTCCCCATGACCGCGCCATCCGCATCGCCGCTGGCGTGCTGGACGCCCTGGAATACATCCACGCCAACGGCGTCGTGCATCGCGACCTCAAGCCGGAAAACATCATGGTCGATGCGCAAGACAACATCAAGCTCATCGATTTCGGCATCGCCAGCGACTCCGCCGCCCGCCGCCTCACTTTCACCAACTTCACCGCCGCCCTCGGCACCCCAGACTACATCTCTCCCGAACAGGTCAGGGGAAAGCGCGGCGATGGCCGCTCCGACATCTATGCCATGGGCGTGATCCTCTATGAAATGCTCTCCGGCAAGCTGCCCTTTTCCGGCCCCTCGCCCCTGGCCGCGATGAATGACCGCCTGCTCAACCACCCCATCCCTCCCCGCGTCGCCGACCCCTCCATCTCTCCGCAAATGCAGGAAATTATCTATCGCGCGCTGGAGAGGGATCCCAGAAACCGCTATGCCAAGGCACACGAATTTGCCTGGGATCTGGCCCACGTGGATCAGGTGGGCGTGGAGGACCGCGCGGAGTTGCGGGATTGGCAAAAGCGCAAATCCCGGCTTTCCCGCAGGATCCTCTATTACGCCGCTCTGGCCCTCATCCCGGTGGCGATCCTGCTGTTGATGATGCTGGTCGCGCACCTCCGGTGAAGGCGCGCTTGCGCTCCGGCTCTCTTCAATAAATCATCGCGGATTCGTTAAGCAGTAAGCTCAATGACCAGGCTGCGATCCCGCCGCGGACATCTTCGCGCGCATGCGCTGTTCCGCATCCGCGCTCCAGTATTTGCAGTCCAGCCGGATGAAAACCGACGTATACGGTATGGCTATGTTGGTCTTGAGAACCAGAACATGAAACAGCTTGCTAGTCTCGTCGATGTTGGCCAGGATCTTTTCATGCAGCATGGGCTCGATCGTGTGGTTGCGGAGAAGGTCTTTGATCTCGGCCCGGTATGCTGAGGCGCCCGGCGCGTCCTCGTCCGGCGCAAAGGGCAGTTCCGCGTCCATATAAATGATGGGACGGACATGAATGGAGTTGTTGATGGCGCCCAGAACGTACCGCACCACCTCCAACTGGTCGGCATTGGTCTCGATGGTCTCCACCCCGGGAGAAGCCTGCAGAGGATAAGCCGAATCGACGATGAGAATCCAGTTCCGGTGGCCGAGCAAAGGCATGGTTTCGGCAACCTTCGCTTTCCAGTCGGAGGGGGTGGAAGGTGTGGCGGCGTGCATGATAAAGGCTCCTGACAAGAGACTAAATGAGAGGCTGAGAACAGCGAGATACCTGCGCATGTGAAGATTTCTCTTTCTGCTGCGAATGATTCTGAGAGCGGCCGGCGGCAATTCCGCCGCCGGCGTTCCTTGCTGCAAAGCCGCCTCCTTTAAGTTAGCAGTTCAGTAGACGATAGCGGTGCACATCTGTCAAGCGGGCTTCGTTGATTGCGGTTCTGCGCGGCAGACCCGGACAGAGCGGCGGAATCGGCGCCATGCCGGCAGGATGACTGGCGCCGCCAGGCGAAAACCGGGTTTCCTTCCGGCTGGTTTTCGCGTCTATAAGAGTGCGGTTGGCAGCAGCCCCCTGGCTTCCAGCCTTGGCTCCTGGCCGAACGCCGGCTATGCCATCCGGTTACCATGGTAATCAGGTTCTTTTGCTGAAGGCTGAAGTACGCTAAGCTCCGCAGCGGACTGGAAGCTGGAAGCTGTTGTTCATACCCGTCAATCCCGTATTCTGTTGTGCACAGAGGTCGTCATGTCCGCAATATTCAGGATGCGCCCGTCCGTCTTCGCCCTTCGCCGTATCTCCCTTGCCGGTTTGCTCCTTCTGGTTGTGGCCCTGGCGGCTGCGCCAGTGAGCAGAGCCCAGGCCGCGCCCCAGCCTCAGCAGCCCCCCCAGACCACGCCTCCGCCGCAGCCGCCCGACCAGGCCGCGCCCGAGGCAGGCGGTCCCGGCGCCGATACCGGGGTCATCGCCCTGCCTAAAAAGAAGGAGACGCCGGAGGATGTGCTGCCCCCGGCCCCGGCCGAGCCCAAGGTCAAGAATCCTGAAGGGATGAACAACTTCTCCCTGCGTGTTGAGGTTCCCGAAGTCACCGTGGACGTAGGTGTGCTCCTGGAAAAGAGCGGCCAGTTCGTGCCCAACCTCAAGCCCGGCAACTTCCGCGTCTACGAGGATGGCGTGGAGCAGAAGGTCACCGGATTCAAGCGCGTTGAGGCTCCCATCACGGCCGTGCTGCTGTGCGAGTTCGCCGCCACCAACTACAACTTCATCTACGACATGCGCAACGCTGCCGCCGCCTTCGCTGAGCAGTTGCGCCCCCAGGACTACGTGGCCATGATGACCTTCGACCTGCGCACCCAGATCCTCGTCGATTTTACCCAGGACAAGCGCCAGGTCTACGAGGCCATCAACTCGCTGCGCATGCCCCAGTTCACCGACCGCAATCTCTTCGACGCGCTCTATGAAGCCGAAGACCGGATGAGCCGCATCCAGGGCCGCAAGTACATCGTTCTCATCGCCTCCGGGCGCGACACTTTTTCCAGGCTAACCTTCGACAAGATCCTCCAGAAAGTCAAATCCACGCCTGACGTGACCATCTTCACCGTTTCTACCGGAGGGGAGATGCTGGCCATGACCGAAGGCCGCGGCGGCATGAGGAACCAGATGCACGATATGGATTACCTGCAGGCCGACAACGAGATGCGGACCATTGCCAAGCTCACCGGCGGCATGAGCTACTTCCCGCGCTTTGTCGGAGAGATGCCGGACATCTTCAGGCAGATCAACCAGACCATCCGCTCCAAGTACCAGTTGATTTACCACCCCACCAACGCCAGGCAGGACGGCACCTATCGCAAGTTGCGCGTGGAACTGGTGGACGACGAGGGGCGGCCCTTGCGCATACAGGACGAGAAGCACAAGCCGCTCAAATACGACATCATTGCCCGCGAAGGGTACCGCGCCCGGCAGGAAGTGGAGTAGCGGCGAACCGGGAACGCACCTCGACTGGCCGCTGCCCCAAGGCAGCCGCCAGCAGGGAATAGCAAGTCGTGTCTGAAAATCTGATTAATTGCCATAAGAATCAATAACATAGATCGTAGCTGGCTGGTATAATTATCTCAGAAGCTATTGAAAACACTGCGATAACTGGGAAAAAGTGATGCGCC
>JBEKNO010000164.1:0-6906 GCA_049522735.1 Occallatibacter sp. | reverse complement strand
TGAATGCGATGCAGAAGGAAGGATCGAAAGGCTCAACGCGAGGGAAGTTCAAACGCGCCGGTTGGGACGACGCTTACCTGATCAGACTCTTGGAGATGTTTTGAAATGCGATTGCCCTGGGGTCTGCCCTCTAATCTCAGGCCGCATCGCCGGGGAAACTGGGCAGCGCTACTCCACCGCCAGCTTCTGCTCCGCCGGCTGAATATCCTCCGCGCGAGCCTTTTGCCGCTTGCGCGATCTGTCCATCAGCTCCACAATGCGCGCCTGGAAGCGGCCTGAGCGGTCGGCCAGGAAGGTGAGCTCCGGCACGTGGCGCACGCCCATCCGCTCCTTCAACTCAAAGCGAATATATCCCTTGGCGGCCTCAAGGCCGGCAATGGTATCCACTTCGGCCTGGGCGATGTCTTCAACCGCGCTGTCCACGGCCACGTAAACCCGCGCCGACCTTCCGCCGGGGTTGAGCGCCACCTCGGTGACGTAGCAGAAATTGATGCGCGGGTCCACCAGCTCGCCCTCGATCATGGTCGCGATTTCCACCCGCAGCGTCTCCGCCACCCGGTCCTGATGATGCTTGCGCGCTCTGTGCTCTGGCATAACTCAACTCCTAACCGGGTAAACCATTCAGCATAGCAGACGGACGGGTGAAGGAGCAGGCTGGTGGATCTCGGGCAATGTTTCAGCGGCAGATTCAATGGGCGCCGAATTCAATGGCTTGATATGTGTCCGGTCATTACAATGATGGGACGTTCCGGCCAGGCGCGCCGAATGATCGAAGCCTGGGCCGGGAATGGAGGTTAGCTGTATGTTCATGCAACGAGTTGTATTCTGCGCCGTGGTTGTGGCGTTGCTGACCGGATGCGTCTCCGGGCTGCGCTGCCAGACTACCAATCTGCCCACCACGTACACCGTTACTGAAAGCAATGCCATGTTTGGACCCACGATGATGGTGAAGGTCTACCGCAGCGGATCGAAGGCCCTGGTGGACTCGCGCAGCGGGCCGGACTGGACGGGGCCCAAGCCGGTGCACATGCGCGCCCTCTACGACCTGAGTACGCAGCGAAGCCTGAGCTGGGATTTGAACGACAGCTCGGTTCCCTGCGGCAACAGCACTTTCTCCGGCAGCTGGGGAGATCCTTTCGAGGACTCTGCCGGTATGCTCGCCGACCTGAACAAGCAAAACCCACGGCTGGTGACAACGCAGATCTTTCACGGCATACCGGCTAAAATTCTGGAAGCCGACGGCCCTGACGGCAAGACCAGGGTATGGGTGGATGACAAATACGGCCTGCTGCTCAAGGCTCTGATGACCCCGGCCAGCGGCGCGCCGCGAAACATCATTGAAGTGATGGATGTGAGTTATTCCGAGCCGCCGGCCTCGCTCTTTGCCGTTCCCGCCAACTGCGCCGCCGCCGCTGCGGCTCCGCGCGTCCCCACTGAGGAAGAAAGCATCGCCGCGTTGACCGGAGGCAACGCGCAGGATTTTGTGAAAGCCATTTACGGTCCCGGCTCGCAGAACTCCTGTTCCATGCTCTTCCGGGTGGTCAAGGCCGGCGCCATGGAGCCGATAGCGAGCGGCTACCAGGTGGGCGTGGACCTGAACGTGGCCACCGAACCCACGCCCAGCTACAAGATCGGCATCGGCGCCAACGGGCACTCCACCTTTTCCGGAGGAGGTTTGCACGAAGTGACCTCCCAGATCCGCAACGGGGTGCTGCGCCTCGACAACATTCCCGCGCAGTTTGAGCTGGATGCCGAGTTCGGAACCGCGGGCTCCACCTCGGCCAACATTTACCGGCAATGCTTCGCGCCGCAAATGGTCTTGCTCTTCGTGGTCAAGAATCCCGCCAATATCGGCGAAGGAGGCGAATTCCTGTGGGTCAAGTCGGGCCAGTACGCGACGGTCCCGCACTGATTCCCGCGCAGGAGGGCAGCTTACACGAATGAGCAGAACCGGAAAACCGCACTTTGGGAGACGTATCAAGAACACGGGCTCCGGTTATTCCCTGTTCCCTACTCCCTATTCCCTGTTCTTTCAGGTTTCCAGGTAGTCCCAGTAGGCGTCGGCCAGTTCCGCGCCCAGTTCGTTGGTCATGCGCCGGGCGGCGCGCTCCACCTCTTCAATAAGCCCGTGCAGGTAGTCGCGGGAGCGGGAGATGGCCACCACGCCCAGGGTGGCCGATTGCCACACCACGGCCTCGTCCAGCTCGGAGACGGAGATGTTGAAGCTCTGCTTCAACTGGTCCTTGAGCGAACGCACCACCTGCCGCCGGTCCTTGAGCGACTGGGCGCGCTCGATGCGGATTTCAAGCGTCAATTGGGCGACGGGCATGGCGTCACGGAATTTACATCGCTAGTGTAAGACCGTTTGCGGCGTACTGGCGGACTTTTTTCTGACGGGTAAGCCAATTGAGGGCTGTGGCTTCGGTTTCCGGCCATGGGAGCACCGCCGCAGGGGGCGCCGCCAGGCGGCCATGCCGGCTCTGTAACTTGCCTGACCTGACGTTCCTATATAATCCGGGCGTTGTCCGCCGTGGCGGACAGCGGAGGACTCAAATGGACGTACTGTTGATTATCCTGCTGGCGGTTGCCGCAATCATCGTTCTCTCCCTGGTTTTGGGCAGCTTCTTCACCGTGAACACGGCTCAGGTAGCCGTGATCACGCGCTTCGGCAAGTTCCTCCGGGTGGCCGAGCCCGGATTGAACTGGAAGGTACCGTACTTTGACTCCGTGGCGGGCCTGGTGAGCCTGCGCGTGAATCAGATCACTCTGACCATGGAGACGAAAACCAAGGACAACGTCTTCGTCACCATTCCGATTTCGGTGCAGAACCGGGTTCGTTCGGAGAGGGTGTATGACGCGTTTTATAAGTTGTCCGACCCGGTGGCGCAGATCAAGTCCTATGTGGAGCAGGTGATTCTGGGCCATGTGCCGGGAATGACGCTGGACGAGGTGTTTGCCTCGCAATCCTCAATTGCAGCGGCGGTCAAGCAGGAGTTGGATGCGGATATGGCCACCTTCGGCTATGAAATCGTGAATGTGCTGGTAACCGATATTGTTCCCGACGCCAAGGTCAAGTCGGCCATGAACGATATCAACGCCGCCCAGCGCGAACAGGTGGCCGCCAACGCCAGGGGCGAGGCGGAGAAGATCCTGGTAGTGAAGAAGGCCGAGGCCGAGGCGGAAAGCAAGGCTCTGCAGGGGCAGGGCATCGCCAATCAAAGGAAGGCCATTATCGAAGGTTTGCAGTCCTCCATCGAACAGTTCCAGAGGGTGGTGGAAGGCGCTTCAGCCAAAGAGGTCATGCAATTGGTGATGGTCACGCAGTATTTCGATACCTTGAAGTCCATCGGCGAAAGCGACAAAACCAACACGCTGTTTCTGGCTCACTCTCCCGCTGCCGTCAAGGAAGTTTCGGATCAGATTCTCGACTCCATGCTGGTGGCGGAGAGAGCTAAAAGCTGATTGAGCTTATAAGTTTCCAACCCTCGCGTCGGTTATTTTCTCGAAATTCCGGCGCAAGGGTGGGAAGCACGGCGCGGAGCCGCTGTTGCCGTGCCGCAGAAGAATGGTATACTTTCAGCTAATCAGGTTTCAATTAAGGAGATTCCAGCTAGTATGTCCAACAGCCTCAAGCGGATGGGGATGCGTATCCTGGATTGCACCGTCATTCCGGCGGTAACTTATGTTCTTGACCAGGCGCTTTCGAGCCGCGATAAGTCAATCTATAACATGGCGCACTGGAAGGCAATGGAATCTTCCTTGTTGTATATAGAATCGAATATGCCCACTGTTTGCATGCTTGAAAACAGGACCCAACTGCTGGATTACGCGGTGAAGAGGGTTAGCGTGAAAGGAACGTGCGCCGAATTTGGCGTCCTTGAGGGCGAATCGATCAATTACCTTGCAAGAAAGCTGCCGGAGATATATGGCTTCGATTCGTTTGAGGGCCTGAAGGAAGATTGGAAAGGAATTTTTGCCAAGGGCCACTTCGATCTGAAGGGTAAAATGCCCAAGGTGGCAAAGAACGTCCACCTGATCAAGGGCTGGTTTCACGAAACCGTTCCAGAATTTCTCAAGCAACACCCTGAGCCGTTCGCCTTTGCGCACATAGATTCCGACACCTTTGAAGCCGCCGAAATTGTGCTGAACCTGATCGGCCCCCAGTTTGTTCCCGGCACAGTATTGGTATTCGACGAATTTTTCGGCTACAGGAGATGGGAGCTGGGCGAATTCAAAGCCTGGAACGACTATGTGGAGCGGACCGGCACAGAGTTTGAGTATCTGGCATTAACGTCGCAGCGGGTTGCGATCCAGATACGGCATATTCCATAGATGGATGAACAGATGCGGTAGTAACTCATCCTAACATGACTTTCCGGGTAAGTTATCGGCGCCTGCAAGGCGCTAATCAGAGAACTGCGCCAGTTGTTGCGCAGCCGGTTTGGGCGTGAACAGGCTGACCGCCACCATAGCGATCACTGCCGCGGCCAGCGCGGGAAAGATGGCGTCGCGCGCGGCCAGGACAGGCGGGAAGAATGCTCTCACCGCCTGGTTGTCCCAGGCCAGGGTAACCACAGTGCCGGCGCCAATGGCGGCAACAGCGCCCCAGCCCGTGACCCGTTTGGAGTAGAAGGCCGCCAGCACCACCGGAGTGAGCGCGGCGGAGTAGATGGTGTAGGCCCACAGCATCTTCTGCAGAATGCTTTCGGCGTAGACCGCCTGGTAAAGCGCCCAGCATCCCAACAGGACGACGGCCAGGCGGGAGACGATGAGGACTCTTTTGTTCGAGGCCCCCGGCGCGATGTAACGCACGAAAACGTCCTCGACCAGATTGGTGGCCGGCGAAAACAGGTAGTTCGAGGCCGTGGAGATGACCTTGGCAAAGACCGCGCCCAGCAGCAGCGCCCCCATCAGCGCGGGCAGGCCGTGGCGCGCCGTATAGGGAATGATCTCGCGCGGATGCAGGGCCACCTCGCCGGCGGGATAGAGCGCCCGGCCAAAGACCGCGATGGCCACGATCAGCGTCTCCAGGACCATGGTGCCCAGAATCCAGCCGACCACCGAAACGCGCGCGTCCTTCTCGGATTTGGCGGAGAAGAATTTCTGATACATCACCTGGTTGCCCAGCATGAGCAGCAGGACGGGCACCATGAACTCCAGGCCGCGGACCACGCCCATGCCCGCGGACTGCCGCACATGCTCGGGGCTCAGCCGGTAGTTGCCCAGCACCTGAAAGTACTCGGCCGGCAGCGCCGCGTGCAGTCCCGTCCATCCGCCGGCCTTCAGAAACAGCATGGGCGCGGCGATGACGCAGATGACGGTAACCAGAGAGCCGATGACCACGTCCATATAGGCCACCGACGACATGCCGGCCAGGGCCGTGGTGAGGATGACGAATGCGGCGATGATGTAGGTGCCCAGTTCCGGCGAAACCGCGTCGGGAAAGATCAGGTGCAGCACGTCGCCGCCGCCCTTGAACTGGTAGCTGGTGATGCCCACATAGGCGAAGAGGATGGCAATGGTGCCCAGCACTCGCGCCGTCTGGTTGTAGCGGACCTCGAGAAGGTCAGGCAGCGTGAACTGCGCGAATTTACGAGCCTTGGGCGCGATGAAGTAGATGAGCAGCAGCCCCAGCCAGCAGCCGGCGGGCTGCCACAGCGCGGCAAAACCGTTCTTGTAGGCGTTCTCCGCTCCGGCAAAGAGGCTTCCGGCGCCGATCCACGAGGTCAGCAGGGTGAGCACCAGCACCACCGCCTGCAACGACCGCCCGGCCACCAGGTAGTCGGCCTTGGTCTTCACCCGGGAGGTGCGATAGACGGCAACCGCCAACAGTGCAATCACAATGACGGCCAAAACAGCAACGTAAAGTTGAGACATTCGCGGGCTTCCTCGCTGGCGCTACCGGTTCTCAGCAGTGTACCGGATCGGGGAGGCCGCCGGCGCCGGCGGGCTTGCGCCCGTGATGTTGGCACTGGCTCGCCATTCAGCCAGGGCGTACACTGCCTTTCCTTGTCATGTTGTGGCCTGGGTGCGTCTGCGGCCCGGCGTCGAGGCCACGGAAGAAGAGATTCGCCAGTTCTGCCAGGGCCAGATCGCCTACTACAAGATTCCCGAACATATTCGCTTCGTCACCGAGTTTCCGGCGACGCTTAGCGAAAATACAAAAATATAGAATCCGCGAGTATGAGATTGAGGCGCGGGGGTTGCAGTCAGTGGCGGACGCGGCTACGGCGTAGCAGGATTTCACGACTCGTTGTAATGAATTATTCGTTGTGTCTGCGATGGATTGTTTTGGGGTGTACTATCTTCCTAGTATCCAAACTTACGCTCGAAAGGCAAACGAATTGTGACCTTGAAATTCAAGCACAGCTTGTTTCACAAGGTAGGAATTTGGCTATTCGCTCTCTTCGGACAGTTCTTCCTTGCCGTCATACTGAGCACAGTGTTGGGGTTCTTTCCCGAAGTAGTATTCGATTCGCGAATCCAGAATACGGCTCTTGCGCCTTTCTTTCCTGTTATAGCGATTGTTGCATTGCTGCTTGGCTATTTTCTGCATCCTGTTGTGACGAAAAGAATCGGTGCAACAAGCGTCTGGATCGTTGGTCTTCTCTGGCTTGGATATGGAATTTGGGAAACCTCAAGCGGCTGGAGCCCAAGCTGGTCTGCGGAGCCGACACGGTGGAGTTATATGGCACACAACCTTTTTGGAAAGACCCCGCAATGCAGCGCTACCGAATGTCTGGGCGAACTTATATATACGATTCCATTTGTTGTTTCTGTTATGTAGTTGATCCTGAAAAAGGCTATTTCAAGCGGACTGCATGGTCGTCAGCGCGCCGATGAAGCCCGATGGGGATAGAAACCGGCTCAGGATGGCGTAGATTTCGCGCATACAGCGGCGAGGAA
>JBEKNO010000163.1:0-6948 GCA_049522735.1 Occallatibacter sp. | reverse complement strand
CACCTCGGATGCCGGCTTTGCCGATACCGTCGGGCTGGGATGCGCGTCGCTGCCGGCGGGGGTAACCTGCCGCTTCTCGAACGACGACGTCGATCTCACCGCCAATGAGACTCCACCTCCAGCCATTCAGTTGACCATCGACACCAACAACCCGCTGACCGGAGGCGAGACGGTCATGAACACCCATCCCACGAGCCGGGGCGCATATCTGGCAGGCTTGTTCCTGCCCTTCAGCCTGTTCTTCGGTTGGGTCTTGTGGCGCTTCCGCAGGCGGCACGCGACGGTCCTGACTACAGTGCTGGTTCTCCTTCTCTCCAGCGCGGTCATGTTGATCACCGGCTGCTCGGGACTGGGTTCCAGCGCCGCGGCGCCGGGAACCTACGTGATTCAGGTAGTCGGCATTGGCGAAAACAGCGACGTCACTCACTATCAGAACGTGACGCTGGTCATCACCAAGTAGGACGAACTCATGAAGCACACCAGGAGTGAGATGAACAGCTTCCATGTCTTCTGCGGAGTGCGGCGCCTGCGGTTTGGATTGCGTCTGGGCGGCAACGCGGCATTTTGGGCCGTTCTTCTGGCCCTTTGTTTGGTCATGGCGCGCCCTGCGACGGCTCAGGTAGTGCCGGCGGCGGATGCAGGCGGCCTCAAGCTCTCGGCGGGCGCCACAGCTTCCGGGTACTATGTGCAATATGGCGAGCGGAAGATGCTCGGCATCGCCGGGTTTGTGGACGCGGACACCAATCGCCGCATTGGCGTCGAAGGAGAGGCGCGCTGGCTCCTCTTTCACCAGATCGCCAATGTCACCACTACAACCTATATGATCGGTCCCCGCTACTACAGGGATTATGGCCGCTTCGAGCCCTATGTCAAGGGACTGGTAGGCATCGGCGAATTCAATTTCCCTTATAACCTGGCCAAGGGAAGTTACCTGGTGATTGCTCCGGGAGGCGGGGTCGACTACCGCATCAATCACAGGTTCCGCCTCCGGGCCGTCGACTTTGAATACCAGATGTGGCCGCAGTTTAACTACGGCTTGAATAACGTAATGATGTCTTCCTACGGCATCAGCACAGGCATTCGGGTTCGCATCCGCTGATCGGCGCAAATAGTAACGCTCTACAGCAACAGGAGAATCGCCTGGATTGCCGCGTACCGCAATCAGGTAGATTTCTCTTTTGCTGTGATTCGAATCACCAAAGCTCGGGGCCGGGGGCGGATAGCCTTGGAACGGCGGCGCAACGCCAGGGAAAGCGCCGCGGCGAGCGAGGAACGTCTTTATGGCTTATGTAGTTACCGATGCCTGTATCAAGGATTTCGTCTGCGTGGAAGAATGTTCCACCGTCGCCATTGCGCCCATGGCGGACGATGCGGACGCCGCAACTGTATCCCAGGTCTTCATCAACCCCGATGAATGCATCGACTGCGGAAACTGCGCCAGCATCTGCGCGCAGAACGCGATCTATCCCATCGACGATCTGCCCGCGGACAAGGCGCACTTTGCCGAGTTGAACAAGGCATATTTCCTTTAGCGCATGTTCCCTACGGCTCTGTTTTGGCTGACGGCGCAGGCTGTGCGGCAGCGGGCGGCGCGGCCGCAGTCACCGGCAAGGTGAGCGTTTGCACCGTCGCGGGGTCGTCGCGCAACCTCAGATAAAGAACGCCGCTGGCCGGGCGGGGCACGCTCAGTTGGGTTCCCGTAAACTCCGGCGGCACATCGGTGGCGTTGTCGAAGTCCGCTGTGGCTGCGATGGACGCGGCCAGGAAGAGATTGGTTCCGCTCAGCGTGCAGGGCTTGGCCGGGGCGCGCGAACAGCGCAGCTCCTTGAATCCGGGCAGCCGCACCAGCGTTCCCAGGGGCAGCCAGTCGCCGGTTACTCCGTCGGCCGACATCACGCGCGCCTCGACCGGCCCAAAGGCCGAGGAACCAAAGCGGGCCAGCGGGTCCACCATGCCGATCGCGGTCTTCGCGTCTTCCAGCATCAGTCCGCCATCGGCCAGCGAGAGCACGGTGCGGAAGCTGCCATCCGCGGCGGCCACCTCCACCTTCTCGTTGCGGGGAAAATTCGCGGGCACGCGGGACTTGAGGAAGAAGACCAGCCGGTCCTCAACGGGCAGGTCGTCCGGGGAGCCCAGGCGCACCGGGTTAGGCGCGGCGGAGGAGTCTTCCTGCGAGCCTTTGCTCAGCAGCGTGACCTGCGGGCGCGGCGGATCCACCGTGACCGGGGCCTTGAGCTGGCGGCCGTCGCGCAACTGGATATTGGCAAAATAGCGCTTTCCCGGCTCCAGGTTGGCCGTGGAACCGGCGGCATTCATGGCCAACTGGTCAAAATCCTGCACGCGGTTCAGTGCCGACGGGGTCAGTTTGATCCCTTCCAGGTCAGCCGTTGCCACTTCGTCAAGCCGAGTCCCCTTTAACAGCGCCTCCGCGTCGCCGGCGCTCAAGGTGAGGCGATCGAGGGATGCTGCCGCCTCATAGGCCTTCAAGTCCAGCCTGTCCGGCTTCTCCAGCCCAAACTGGAAAATATCCAGGGTTACCGCTCCCGGAGCCGCGTCTTTCATGGGCACGGCTACCTCCAGCATCTCCGGCCTGGGCGACTTCCAGGGCAGTTTCAGCGGGCTGCCGCCGGCCACCTCTTTCTCCAACCGGTCGACGCAAAGCGTGCTGTCGTCCTCAAAATGCAGCGTGTCCTCGCGGCCCACCACCAGGGCAGACTGGTCGCCGGCCGCCAGGGTCCACTTGCCGGGCTCAGCCGAGTGCAGGTGGAAGCGCGGCCCCACCCAGTCGTCAAAGCCCCATTTACCGCGCAACTCGCCGGTCAAATTACCTTCCTCGAGCGGGGGCGCCGGAGCATCGAGAACCAACCCGCCCTGGGACGGATCGGCCTTCACCGGCAAATCCACCGGCCCGCTTCTTGCCGCGATGTGCAGAGTCAGTCTGTAGGCCAATCGCGTGGCAAACACCAGCGGCGCCCCCTCGGCGGGCAACACCAAACCGGGTTTCTGCGCGCAAAAAATCTCCGTCGGGTTGACTGGATGCAGCGGCGGCATCTTGCCCTTGACCGAGCCTACCGGCGGCAGCGCAATTACCACCACCGACTTGGGATCCTGGAAGGAGGGCGGCACGTTGAGGCGCAGATTAAGCGTATCCCCGGTCGGCAGCGCCAGCGCGGGAATGTACTGAAAATGCGCTGTATGCAGCGAGCCGAGAATTCTCGCTGTATCCACGATAGCGCCCACGTAGGGGCTGAATGCGCCCCCTCCGCCCATCGGAGAGGAGCTGATCCTGTTCATCAGGTCCACGGTGGAACCGCTGGTCAGTTGCGCCGCCATCGACTGCGCGCCGGAGTCGTCCAGCACCAGCCCGTCGGTGTGCTGCACCAGGCAGGGAGCTTGTTGATCGCTGGGCTTGTCGAAGCACTGCTGGTCGAGCCGGATGCTCAGGCTGTGAGCCGCCTTCTCAGTCCGTTCCTTGAGCGCTTTAGGGTCGGTCTCGGAGGTCTCCTTGACCTCGGCCAGGTAGGCCTCCAGGCGCATGCGGTCCCAACTGGCGGCCTGCAGATCCTGGGCCGCGCGAACAAAGGCGCCGGGGCGGTTGGTCACGGTTTTGCGCAGGGTGCTGAAGTCGCCGCCCGTCTCCGGCGCGCCAAAGAGCAGCGCCTGCTGCGCTTCCGCCGGCACGGTGACGAAAATGCCCTCTTCGCGTGCCTGGCGGGTCCAGGTCTCCACCCGGGTAAACCACTCCGGCGGCGGCGGATTGGTGGCCCCGCGCAGGAAAGCGACGATCAACACCAAATGGGCTGACTGGCTCTCCGGCAGGTCGGGATGAATCCAGAGCCGGTCTCCGGGCAGCAGGTTGGGAACCTCGCCAATCGGCAGCGTAACCTCTCCGCGCTTCACATGCACGTCCACCTTTGGCCCGGCGAGGTCGAAGGCTGAATCGACGGCGTGCAGTCCGGTTATAGACAGGCACCACAACAATAGCAATTGCAAACAACGGCGCATGTCTCTCATTGTACGAAGTGAGACGCCTGATCAAAGCACTGTGGGCGCGCAGCCTTTTCCGGGGATTGAGGGCGCCCCAGGGTTGACGGCGCAAAGATTTTTCTCCACATGAAGCGCGGGACTTGAATTATCGGGTACACTGTGGATTGTATAGCTTTGAGCTGTTAGGCGCTAGCTAAAGTCTCGCTCGGATCCACGTGGGGTAGAAAAGAGAAGCGGAAGATGGCTTTACTAAGGTAAAAGCCGTTTGAATACCATGGATCGCCTTACATTGATTCGGGAAATGCAACGGGCCGTATTTGTTTGAACATTAGAGGAAAGGCCCGCGTAACCAGTCGACAGAACCCTATGACCGCCGCCGCAATGGGCTGCGGTTTACCCCAAGCGATGGCGCTGATTTAGAGCTAGGGCCGCTTTCTTTCACCGGCCGTGCGCGACGCAGTCGATCTCCGGAATAAGGCCATGAGGCCGCCGGTGACGGCTCGGGCGCGGCAGGCGGGAGCCGCGGCATTTCGGAGAAGAAAGAGATGAAATCGAAAAAAGTTGCACCTGACAGCCCGGATGCGAATAACCTGAGCATTCCTGCGGCTGAAGAGATTATTGAAGATGCCCTGAACGAACTGGCGTTTTCCCCCGACCCCGGCCTGGCCCGGGCTCTGCGTTTCCTAGCCCCTCCGGGCTACCAGGCCATAGTCGAGCTATGCGGAGAAAACGGCCGCAGCAAGCGCCGCAACGCCTCGGCAGAGACGTGGTCGCCGGAGGAGGACGAGGTGCGCATCTACTTTGAGCGCATCGACGGCGCCGAGGCAGCCCCGCGTCCGGTCCGCGCGCCCCGCGCCGCTGCCGAGCACGCCTTCTACGACGACGACGACGGGCAGGAGGCGGTGATTCCCGCCGATCTGGACGCTCGCGTGAAAGAGCTGTGCGCCGCGCTGGCTGAAGCCGAGCGGGGTGGCCACGCCTTTATCGCCCTCAAGTGGTTCCGCGACTCCTTCCTGCCGCGCAAAGCCTTCCGCTGGAATCAGCATCCCGAGTCGCGCCAGTCGGTATTGGCCGAGGCCATTCAGCGCGGCGTTGTAATCACCAGCAAGATCGCCAACCCCAAGACTCCGGCCTATCCCACCACCACCATCCGCCTCAACCGCGCCGAGGCCGGCATTCCCGAGGAGGCGCAGCGCTTCCATCCCGTCGCGGTGCATGGCGACTCCATCGCCGAGGCCATTGAAGAGGAACGGGGGAACCTGTGAGCTGCTACTTCCTTGAGGCCACGGCCTTCGCCAAGCTGTTCGTGCAGGAGACGGGAACCGACGCGCTGATCCGGCTGATGGAGGCCGTCGAGGACAATCGCAAGCTGATCTCGGCTTCCACGCCGCTGGAGGTCTATGCGGCCGTCCGCCGCCGCGAGCGGGCCGGGGACATCTCCGCGGAAGACTCGACCGCCGCGCTCGATAGCCTGCGCCTTGAAGCCGCGCGCATGGTGCAGCAGCCGCTGAACCCGGCGGTGCTGGAAGCCGCGCGCCAACTCCTCGACCGCACCGCGCTGCGCTGGCCGGATGCTCTGCAACTGGGCGCCACTCTGGTGGCCCGCGATATGTTCCAGGGCACGGAGATCATCTTCGTCTCCGCCTCGCCGCAGTTGCTGGAAGCGGCCAAGGCAGAGGGCTTCCACGCCCTCGACCCGGCCAAGGAAGCGGCCGAGCCGCCTGCCGCAACTGATCCGGCAGAGCAGGATTGAAGTCGCAAAGACTGCACCCATACTTGATGTGAGTTGCGTGCTACTCCTGCCGAAACCGATTTGCCTTCATGAACTCATCGCGCAGAGCCGGGGTGCGGAGATTTTCGCGCAGGTGGGCGAGGCGCTGTTCGAGGGCGTGGAGAGCGGCTTGAACGGCTTCGGTGTTGGTGTAGGCAATATCGCGCCACATGGAGTAGGGGCTGGCGCCCAGCCGCGTCATCTCGCGCAGGGCGCGGCCGCCCACTTCTTTCAACTCCGGCGCGCCGCCCACTTCTTCCTCCAGCAGCGCGCTCAGCGCCGTGGCCACAAACTGCGGCAGATGGCTGACCCACGCCACCAGCTCATCGTGGCGCGCGGGGTCGAGATCGATGATTTTCGAGCCCATGGCAGTGACCCACTCCCGCCAGCCTTTCACCAGGGCCGCGGAGTGCGGAGAACGCTGCGCATGGGGATCGTCGGTAAACAGCCAGACCGCGCCGCGAAAGAGCGCCGCATCGGCAAGGGCCGCGCCGCCGCGCTCCTTGCCCGCCATGGGGTGGCCGGGAAGAAACGCCGCGCGATCCGGCCGGTTGTAGAGGCGGGCGGCGGCCTCGAAGATCAGGCGCTTGGTGCTGCCCACATCGGTGACCAGGTGATCGGAGCCGAGCACGCCGGCCAGCTTCTCCATATAGTCGAGAGTGGCGTAGATGGGCACGGCCAGCAGCACCACCTGGCTCTCCCGCGCCGCCTGCAAGGGGTCTGCCGCAATGGAGTCAATAGCGCCCATGGACAGCGCCGCCTGCGCCCCTTCCGCGCCTCTGTTCCATCCCGCAATTGTGCCGCGAAAGCCCGCCGCGCGCAACGCCAGCCCCGCCGATGTTCCCAGCAGCCCCGTGCCCAGAATGGCGATGCGCTCGATCATGGCTCTTTCCTCGCTCCCGCCTTTTAGAAGGGCGCGGAGTTAGCGTAGTTAGCGGGGTTAGCAGAGCTAGAAAAACCAACTCCGCTAACACGCGCGAAGCGCGGCTAACTCCGCTACAACGTTCTTCCCACCGCTGTGGCAATCACCCTCAGCTCGCCCATCAGTTCCTCAAATTGACCCAGATACAGGGTCTGCGCTCCGTCGGAGGCAGCCTTGTCGGCGTTGGGATGAATCTCGATCAGAATTCCGTCAGCGCCCGCGGCCACGGCGGCCTTGGCCATGGCGGGAACCATGTCGCGGCGGCCGG
>JBEKNO010000162.1:0-6977 GCA_049522735.1 Occallatibacter sp. | reverse complement strand
CTCCGCACGGCAGAAACTACGTCTTGATAACGCAGTTATGCCATGAAAAGACGGCCTTTCCAACACTTTTCAAGCCCGCCCTCACCCCAACCAGCAACGCGCCTGTGAGAAATGCGGGTTAAGGCTTGACGCCGCGGCAGCGCCTTCCTCTTTCATCATCGAGGGAGACGTTTCCGTAGCCGACTACGACGCCTCAGGTGGGATTATCACAACCGACGTGGGAAGAAACTTCGTTCTCGACAGGACAGCCGCTGAAGGCAATGGAACAATATGGCAGGGATATCGCTCCAATGTCCATTACAGGTGCGACCGGTCAGGAAACTGCACTCTCAGCCGCGCCGGCTTGGTCGTGCCCAATGCAAGGCTGAGTACGTAAATCAGATCGCTCCATTGATATAGTGGCCGCAGGCCTAAATAGAAAGAAAGCACCACCCTCCGCCGCTACCGGCGACACAAAAAGCGCAAACGCAGCGCACGCAGAACACCGTGATGGAGCCCGTGGGAGCGGGCTCCATCACCCGCAACCGGGGCCTCCGTGCGGGCAAAGGATGCAGCGGGACTCGATTCGGGTTACGATGCAGAACAGCGATGAAAGCAAAAATCATCCCTTCTGCCGCGCCCCGGGCCGATGCACATGACCGGTTTGCCGCCGTCTACCGCCTGCTGAACGATGCCATCGCCCGCCACGCCTTTCCCGGCTGCGCCTTTGGAGTTCTGGCCGGCGGCAAAGCCGTGCTCCAGGATGCACTGGGCCGTTTCACCTATGACGAAGGCGCGCCCGCCGTTTCCGCCGAGACCGTCTACGACGTGGCCAGCTTAACCAAGGTGGCAGCCACTACGGCCGCGGCCATGCTGCTTTGCCAGCGCGGCCAGCTCGACCTGGACACTCCCCTGGGTGAGCTGCTGCCCGGCTTCATGGCGGGCCGCGCCGCCGGTGAACATGCTCGCCGCGTGACGCTGCGCCACCTTCTGGCTCACAACTCCGGACTGCCGGGCTATGTGGAGCTTTTTCGCACCTGCGCCACGCCGTCCGCGCTCTTGCGCGCCTGCCTGGAATTGCCCCTCGAAGCGGAACCGGGGACGCGCGCCGAGTACTCCGATCCGGGCTTCATTCTGTTCGGCAAGGCGCTGGAGGTAATTACGCGCGAGTACCTCGCCACTTGGGTTGGCCGCGAGGTTTTTCAGCCGCTGGGAATGGAGGCTACGGGATACTGTCCGCCGCCTGAAACGCGACCTTCGATCCCGCCCACTGAAGAGGACACCACCCTGCGCCATCGGCGCATCCAGGGCGAGGTCCAGGACGAAAACGCATGGCTGCTCAAAGGCGCCGGCGGTCACGCCGGGCTCTTCTCCAACGTGCCCGACCTGCTGCGCTTTGCAGGAGAGATTCTCAATGCGGGGCGCGCATCGGAAACCAGGACTGAAAAGCCCAGCCTCTTCTATGCAGCCACGGTCGAGCTCTTTTCCGAGCGGCAGAGCCCGGAAGGCAGCTCGCGCGCGCTCGGCTGGGATACGCCTTCTGAGAACTCCTCCTCCGGCCGTCATTTTTCGCCGCGCTCCATCGGGCATCTGGGCTTCAGCGGTTGCTCGCTTTGGATTGACCGGGACGCCCACGTAGCCGTCGCGTTGCTCACCAACCGCACCTGGCCCGATCGGCCCGCCGCGGCGAGCCAGTTGATTCACGAGGTCCGCCCCGCTTTTCACAACGCCGTTCGCGAGGCGCTGTAATTCTCCGGTAACATGCGCTTTCCACGGCCGGCACAGCCATCCAGAATTCTGTAGTGTCCTAATTTGGGTTTTGGGCGTGCTTCTTTCAGTTTGCATCCTGATTCCTGATGCATTGTCGCAGCCTATCTCCTTTAACAAGGCTGGACATTGGGGCATCGCTGGTGAAGCAAAATTTCGTGTAGTGCCGAATGGAGAACTGATCTCGGTACGAAATGCACCCGACAAGAGTCAAGGGGAGGTCGTATCTTTCGACGGAGTTGGGCGGTCCTCCGTGGACATATGCAATGGCGGCGATGGCTGTTCCTTGTGTATTGTCCGGGTATATCATGCCCCCGCTTTCTTTTCCGGTGCTACTAGACGAGGAATCGGCCTCGGCACAACTAGTGTTTTGCAGAGTCTCGACTTCTTTGAAGTATTCTTTCACGTCGGAATAATTTTGAGTGGAAACCTGCCCTATATTAGTCGTGACCATAAATGCGGGAGCGTTGCCGAAGTTCTTGATTGTGAAATCAGGTTCAACGACCACGTGGTTTTGAACTTGTCGCCCCTCGTCGAGAACAACGGTTTTCATTTCGATGCGCCGGATAGTAAGGCTACCATCTACTCCCAACCAAGGCCGATTCCCTTTAGTCAAGCTTTCTTTGGCGATACCTGCCGAAATCTCGGCCTGCGCCGCCAATTTCCTCGTCGCATTTGCCTGATCGAGCGCACGCCCAGCGAGCAGTTTCGTCTGAGCAGCCAGGTCGTGAGTATCTCCCGCCTGCCGTGTGAGTTGTTCCAATTGTTTCCGATAGAGACAAATCAAATTGTCGGTCTGTCCAGAACTTCCCTGCATCTGAGTGAGCTGGCCACCCATCACTTTCAACTGATTCCAATAAACTATCAGGCCGCAAATTCCTATCGAGAGCGCGACGATTTCAAGTGTGCCCTTCCACCATGGCGTTTGATCTGGGCGGCATGTACAGGTTTCCTTTTGATGTGGTTCGGGTGGTTGGGTCTTAGGAGAGGGCGGAAGGGCAGCGGATGGTATTTCTGCGCCCTTCTTCTGGGTTGCATTCTCTGGGGATATAGCGTCAACGGCTGGATCAATTGGAAGTTGCCCGTCATCCATACAATTCCCTCATGGCATACGACAAATTGTACCCCCTCCGCGTTCGGATCACGGAAGAGGAATCCAAAGCACTGACGGCAGTGGCCACGGCAAGCAATAAAACCGTTTCACAGTGGGTTCGCAGCACGTTGACCGCCACAATCGGAGAATAAGGCTGTTGATTTCAAATTAGGACACTACCAGAATTCTGTCGGGGTTGACTGGTTTCCAGATACAATAAAAACTTGGGGACTGACTCGATGCTTACAAGCTCGACGACGCAGGAAACGGCCGAAACCCAAAGAGACGACACCAGGAAAGATCAGGCCGCCCTGCTTCAACAACTGATGACCGAGGGCCAGAACGAGGCATCTCAAGGTTTTGACACCAAATCCGCGCTGGAGATCGCGCGCATTATTAATCACGAAGACGCGAAGGTTGCGGCCGCGGTCAAAAAGGCGATTCCTGAAATTGCGCAGGTTGTCGATCGGGTGGCTCGCGGCCTGCGTGATGGCGGCCGGCTGATCTACGTCGGCGCCAGATCGAGCGGCCGGATTGCGGCATTGGACGCCTCTGAGTGCCCGCCCACCTACTCCACGGCTCCGGGACAGGTGCAGTACATCATGGCCGGCGGACCCAAGGCGCTGGCCTCGGCCGTCGAGGTCAACGAGGATTCAGAAGAGCTTGGCCAGCAGGACATGGCCCGCCGCCGCCCCACGCGCAAGGACGTTATTGTTGGGATTTCAGCCAGCGGCCGCACTCCGTATGTGGTAGCCGCCGTGGCTTATGCCCGGGCCCGCGGCGCGCATACCGCGGCCGTTACCTGCAACCACGAGACTCCCCTGGCTGCGGCCGCCGATATCGCCATCGTTACCGACGTCGGCCCCGAGGTTATCTCCGGTTCCACGCGCATGAAGGCCGGCACCGCCCAGAAGATGGTTCTGAACATGATCACCACGGGCGCCATGACGCGCATGGGCTACGTCTACGAAAACCTGATGGTCAACGTGCACATGCAGAACTCGAAACTGGTGGAGCGCGGCATTCGCATCCTGATGGGCGCCTGCAAGATCGACCGCGCAACCGCGGTACATGCCATCAAGAGCGCCGGCCGCAGCGTCCCGGTGGCCCTGGTAATGCTCAAGGCCAAAGTCGACAAGCCCGAGGCCGTGCGGCGGCTGGCAAAATCCGACGGCAACGTGCGGCTGGCCATCGAGGATAATGTGATGGCGCTGTAGAGGCGCAACGGGTGCCTAATGCAATCCTCGCAAATTGTTCTCGAAACGAGTATTCTCAAGCAAAGATCGTGACGATAGTTTAGGTAAGGAGCTGCGCATGGAACAGCTAAATCGCATCACCCAGAATCCCGCCGTAATGGGCGGCAAGGCGTGCATTCGCGGGATGCGCGTCACGGTTGGCATGGTCGTTGGACAAATCGGCGCGGGGCACAGCGTTGATGAGATTCTCGCCAGCTATCCCTATCTGGAACGCGAGGATATTCTACAGGCACTATCCCATCGCCCGGATTCGCTTAGCCAGCCATCGCACTAAATCGACAATTACCCACAGTGCGACTACAACACAAAGCACCTTAGCAGACCGCTCGATAACATCTATCAAAATGCTCACAATTGAATACACTCTGTCAGCGCTCAATGTTGGGAAAGAGCACTCGCAATGCTCTGGGTAAGCATAGAACCGGATCACATTCAGCCCAAGCCACACCGGCCCAAGCACTAACAGACAAAGCAATAGCGGGGCATATGTGGAAGACCCGGACGAGCGCCTCTTCGCAAAAACGATGCCTCATAAACCACGATTTCATGAACTAGCTGACTCCCGATTCGATAAACTCAAAGGGATCGCAAATCACGCCGGAGCCCCTTTGCACACCGAAGAACGCCTCATCCGACCCGCCCGCAATGTCTACGGCAGCCTCCGCCTGCCCGGCGACAAGTCCATCAGCCACCGCTACGCCATGCTCGCGGGCTTCGCTGAAGGAACCTCCCGCTTCACCAATTTCTCCACTGGAGCCGACTGTGCCTCGACCCTCGCCTGCATGCAGGCCCTGGGCGCCAAGGTCAACAAAACAAATGAGAACTCCGTAGAAATCAGCGGAATCTCCGGCCGCGTAACCCCCGCCGATCATCCCCTCGACTGCGGCAACTCCGGCTCCACCATGCGCATGATCTCCGGCCTCCTGGCGCCCCAGCAAGGCTACTTTACCCTGACCGGCGACGCCTCGCTCTCCCGCCGCCCCATGGAGCGCATCCGCAAACCTCTTGAACTGATGGGCGCAAAGCTCGCGCTCACCGATGGCCATGCGCCGCTGACGATTCACGGCAGCCCGCTCCACGCAATTGACTACACCACCCCTGTTCCCAGCGCCCAGGTAAAGACATGCGTCCTGCTCGCCGGCCTGCAAACCGCCGGAACTACAACCGTCAGAGAAGCACTCCGCACACGCGACCACAGCGAACTCGCCCTGCGCGCATTCGGCGCCAAGCTGACCCGCACGCTAAACTCCGTCTCCATCCCCGGCCCGCAGTCACTCCACGCCATTGAAGCCGCGGTGCCCGGCGACATCTCCTCCGCCGCCTTCTTTCTTTGCGCCGCGGCCATCTTTCCCGGTTCCAGCCTGGTGCTTGATGCGCTGGGGCTGAATCCCACTCGCGCCACTCTGCTCGACGTGCTGACCGCCCTCGGCGCCCACATCGCCGTCCTCAATCTTGAAGAAAAGAATGCCGAACTGGTGGGCACCGTGCAGATCTCCTCGCCGCCCCAGGGCCTCGGATCGGCTGAAGTGAGCGGCGCGCTTGCCGCCCAGCTTATCGACGAGTTGCCGGTCCTGGCAGCCATCGCACCCTACACCGGCGGCGGCATCCGCATCCGCGACGCCAAAGAACTGCGCGTTAAAGAGTCCGACCGCATCGCCCTGGTGGTGAAAAACCTGCGCGCCATGGGCGCTGAAGTCGCAGAGTTCGAGGACGGCCTGGACGTGCCCGGCGGCCAAACCCTGCACGGCGCCACCATCGACTCCGGCGGCGACCACCGCATCGCCATGGCCTTCAGCGTAGCCGCATTGCGCGCCCAGGGCGATACGCTGATCCAGGGCGCAGAGTCCGCCGCCATCAGCTTCCCTGAGTTTTTCAATCTCCTCGACCTGGTCGCGGAGCGGTAGTCGACAAGCCCTCGGCTTTTATTTTTTGCCCCTAGGCTTCCCATCCTCGCGCCAGGAAGAAGGCGCGAGGATGGGGCACGGCGCTTTTAGGGGAAATTCGCCCAGGCTCAGAAACACCGTGCCCCATCCTTTCCGTTTGTTCCTGCGGAAAAGGTGGGAAATCCAGATCCTCAGTCCGGCCGGAGACAGAAAGGCCCGGTCTACCAAGTAAGCAGGCCGGGCCTTTGGTATTGCATTTGCAGCAGATTACCGGCCTGTTGGCGGAGCCGTCGAAGGCTCCTTGCCCGGCGGGGCAGGCTGCACTCCAGGCACCACAGGCGCAGTCTTCACATCCCCCGTCGCAGCCTCATTCAGGTTGATGCCGTAGTGCTGCAGGGTGGAAGCCAAAGTCTGGTACAAGCCCGCGCGATCCTTGGCATAGGCGGCGTTGGCCGCGATCAGGTTGTCCTCCGCCGTGGCCAGGTTGCGCTGCTGTAAGAGCACGTTGGCCGTGGTCGAGGCGCCGTAGTGCAGCTTCTTGAGTTCGGCGTCGAGGTTCTGCCGGTTGTAATCCCTGGCGGCGATGGAGGCCTGAACCTGCGCCCTGTCGTTGGTCAGCGCGAACTGCGCATTCACCACCTGCATGCGAATCTGCGTGTAGAGCTGCTCCAGCCGCAACTCGGCCTGGCGATACTCCATCAACGATCGCGCCTGCGCCGACTGCGCCAGCTTGTTGCCGATGGGGATGGTCACGTTGAAACCCACGCCTTTGTCGGGAGAGCTGTTATTCATCATATTGCTCAGCGTTCCCGAGTAGCTTGTGGGGGGATAGGTATTGGGAGGACAGGAAATGCCCAGCAGAATGTTGACGCAATCAGGGCTTTGAGAGCCGCCCACGCCGGTACCCTGATAAAAGCCGTATACGTCCAGAGTGGGCAGCAGCGCATTGCGCGCGCCCTTCAGCGTGATCTCATTGTTCCTGAGCGTTAGCACCGCCTG
>JBEKNO010000161.1:0-7004 GCA_049522735.1 Occallatibacter sp. | reverse complement strand
CCTGGCAACGATTCCTGCCGAAAGCCTGGTTTTCCTGGATGAAAGCGGTGTGACCACCGCGAAGCCGCGCCTCTTTGCGCGCCGCGAGGGCGGCGGGCGCATCCATGAAGCCACCCCCGGCAACCGATGGAAGATCATGACCATCATTGGCGCCATGAAGCTGAGCGGCATGATCGCCGCCATGACCATTGAGGAAGCTACGGACGGCGATATCTTTCGCGCCTATGTCGAGCAGGAAAAAGGCAGGCCATGCAACATAAGACCCCAGCGCCAGCGGAGTGAAGTGTTATAGAAGAACAGTGGCGAAATTATACGGATGGCGAACCACGCTGTACGGGCCTGTGGAGGCCACCGTCTGGCCAGCTTCCACCTGCACAGTGCGCGAGGCGTACCGGTTCACTTTCAGAACCCGGAAGACCAGCACCATGCTGGCGAAAACCATGGCCAGAGAAAGCGCCGTGAGCCACAGCGGCACCCCGCCGGTTTTCGCGCGCGACGGCTGCGTCGCCATGGCTCTTGTTCCTTTCACTCACTTCTCGATCACAAAACTGTCATCCTGAGCTCCGGTCGCCGCGGTCCGCAGCGGCGGAGAGTCGCAGAACCTGCGGTTGCTTTTTCCGTGTGCCCCAGAGCCGGGATCCCCACGGACAGGTCTTGGTCCGTGGGGTGGAGAGCCTGCCCTGAGCTTGCCGAAGGGTCTCGATTATGAGACCTGGGAACCGCTAAACCGCAACCCGCCGCACGCGCGCGCTGATGCGCGTAAAAATCTCCCACGGTATCGTCCCAGCAGCTTCGGCGTAGTCGAATGCGGTAATCGTCTCACTCCCCTGCGTGCCCAGAATCACCACCTCGTCCCCGGCTTCGACCCCGGGAATCTCCGTCACGTCCAGCACCGTCTGGTCCATGCTGATGCGTCCCACAACAGGTGCTCTCTCGCCGCGCACCAGCAGGCTGAAGCGGTTGCCGAGCCGCCGGTCCAGGCCGTCGCCGTAGCCTGTGGCCACCAGCGCCAGCCGCATCGGCTCCGTCGCCACAAAGGTGCTGTTATAGCCCACCACCGCGCCGGCCGGAACCGCGCGCACTCCCACCACCGCGCTCTTCCAGCTCATCACCGGCTGCAACCGGGCGCGCGCCGCAGCCACGGCCTCCGGCTCCTCTTTCGCTTCATAGGGCGGCTGAAATCGCGGCGCCAGGCCATAGAGCGCCAGCCCCGGCCGCAACATGGCCCTCATCCCGTGGCGGCCTGCCAAAGCCGCAATCGCGCCCGCCTGGCCTGCCAGCAGCGCGGCCGAGTTGCCCACGTTGAGCCAGTCCGGCAAATGCCCCGCTGCCCCGATCCGCTCCAGCACCTCGTCCAGCAGGGCCAGTTGCGCCCCGGTAACCGCGCCGTCCGTCTCGTCCGCGGCAAAGAGGTGGGTCATTACGCCCTCCAGCCTCAGCGGCGACCCCGCGCCGATCCTCGCCAAAATCCGGCCCAGCCCATCCGGTCTCACGCCCTGGCGGCTCATCCCCGTATCGATCTCCAAATGAATCGGTATCGATCCTGCCGGAGACCCCGCGGATCGCGCCGCGCCTTCAAGCACGTCCAGTTGCCAGGGCTCCCAGGCCACTGCCGTCAACTGCTGCGCAACCGCCTCCGCGCCCTGGCCGGCAAAGACTCCGCCGACCACCAGCACTCGCGCCCCGGGGCACAGCGCGCGCGCAGCCACGCCCTCTTCCACGCTGGTCACTCCCAGCCACCGGGCCCCGGCGCGCACCGCCGCCGGAGCGCAAAGCTCCAGCGAGTGCCCGTAAGCATCCGTCTTAACAATGGCCAGCAACTCCGCATGAGGAGCCGCCAGGGTCATCAGAAATCGATAGTTTTCTTCCAGTGTTCGGGTGCGTATCTCAACCCGGCAGGGGCGCGTTGGCATCAGTCTGTCCAAACCTAAGTCTATCGCGGCCATGCGCGGCGCTCTTGAAGCCCCCTCCCAAGCCCTCAAAAATGCCGTTGCCTCTTGCCGCGCGCCCATCCACCGCCGTCTCTTCCTCCCCGCTAAACCTCAATTCATGCGATCCTGAAGTGGTCATGAAGATTTTCCTCGGCATCCTCGCTGTAGTCCTAGTCGCCGCCTCTCTGATTGCCGACTACAAATGGCGCCGATGGATCGCCGCGCGGCGCCGCGACCGCCAATGAACCCGGGTGCCCCACCGGGGTGCCGGGGAACCCTCTGGGTCGGGCCCCGCGTTTTTGGCGGCTAAGGTGGGATAGATCCATCTATCTATAGTCTTTCTAAAATTTTTCCGCCCTTTACACCCCCCCAAAAACCGACTCCATACCGCCGCAGCTTTTCCGCCCCCACTGCCGTTACAATGATCCATAGGGAGACGTCCAACCGCTATGTTTCGTTTTTTGCGCCTCAACGGCCTTTTCCAGCCCGGCCTGTTTCTGTTTTTCGCCGCCGCGCTTTTCCTCACGGCCGCCGCCGGCGCCCACGCACAGTTCGGCGCGCCGCCAGCCGGAACCCAGGTCCACGACCCCTCCGCCCTTCATCCGCCCGCGGGCGCCCGCGTGGCCATCGTCGAATTTGCAGACATGGAGTGTCCTGACTGCGGCCGCGCCAACCCTCTCCTCAAAGACGCCGCAACCAATTACCACATCCCCTGGGTGCGCCACGACTTCCCGCTTCCCTATCACGCCTGGAGCTTCTACGCGGCCGTCAATGCCCGTTGGTTCGACACCAAAAGCAAGGCCCTGGGCGACGAATACCGCGACCAGGTCTTCGCCAACCAGACTTCCATCACTACCCCCGACCAGCTCCAGCAGTTCACGCAGACCTTCGCCGACAACCACAAAATCGCCCTGCCTTTCGCCGTCGACCCGCAAGGCAAATTCGCCGCCGCGGTCAAGGCTGACTATGCCCTCGGCCAGCGCATCGGCATTGAGCACACCCCCACCATCTGGGTGGTCACAGCCAACAGCAAAGGCGCGCCCTTCGTCGAGGTCGTCGACCGCAGCAAGCTCTACCAGCTCATTGACCAGGCCATCGCCGACACCAAAGACGCCAAGCCTCCAACAAAGAAACCCACCAAGTAGGTTGCTGGGTGACCCATAGGGTGCCCCATCCTCGCGGCGTTATTGTTTTTACCGCTAGGGTGGGATATCTACAGTTTTTGCCTTTGTTTTGTTCTTTATTGCCCTTTATCCATAACCCTATTCCCTGTTCCCTGCCCTTTCAATCCCCCGTCCGAATATTCACCAGCGCCTCGGCCCCCTGTCCGCCCGGCGAAACCATTCGCGTCTGCGGCGCCCGCCAGTGGTCGATGTAGCTGATCTTGTGCACGCAGCCGATGGTGCAGTTGGGCGCGCAGCTCTTGGCCGTCAAAAACTCCCGCTTCACGTCCGCCGTGGTGTACTCGGCCAGCGGCACGCCCGGATACCCTCTCTGCTGCGAGCAGTAGTGCACCAGCCCGTCCTCGCAGATATACAGGTAGCGCGATCCCGCCCGGCAGCGCCAATCGTTGGGCTGTCCCGCGGCAATGGCCGCCTGAAAGTCGTCGAAGCGCGAGTAGTTCACCTTCTTCCACCCGCTCATCTCCGCGTAGACCTTGGCCTCCTCCGGCTTCAGCGGCTTCAGTTGCCCGCTGTCGTCGTGGATAATGCCGATGGTCGAAGTAAAGCCCAGCTCCAGCGCCCGCTTCCCGATCACCAGCGCGTCGTTGGGATCCCTGAAGCCTCCGCCCACTACCGAGTTGATGTTCACGTGGAATTCCGCGTACTGGGCCAGCATCTCCAGCTTCTTGTCCAGCACCTTCAGGCTCTTCTTTGAAATCGCGTCCGGCTCCAGGTTGTCGATGGAGATCTGCATGTGGTCGAGGCCGGCCCGGTTGAGCCGCTCGATCCGGTCAACATTCAGCAGGTAGCCGTTGGTAATCATCCCCGCAATGGCCCCCGTCCGCCGCATGCGCCGGATAATCTCGTCCAGCCCCGGGTGCGTCAGCGGCTCCCCGCCACTGATGCCGATCATGGCCGTCCCCAGTCGCCCCAGCGCGTCTATCCTCCTGAACATTTCCTCCAGAGGGACAGGCTCCGAAACCTTGTCGTACTCGTTGCAGTAGGCGCAGCTCAGGTTGCAGAAGCGCATGGGAATAATCTGCGCCAGCACCGGGTGAGAGGTATGCGCCAGCGCCCACCCCACCATCCTCAACTCGCGCACCTTCCGCGTAGCCGCCAACCACCGCCCGCGCACCGTCGATCTTCGGGGAATTGCCATCTTTTCTATTGAATCACAAGGGGATGCTGGTCAAGAAATGGGTCAGAATTCCGATCTCTGGTGGATTCGAGTGGCATTCCTGAATTGGAATTGTCCACATGCGAGGACTCAAAAAGTTCGGAAGCAAATCTATCCACAAAGTAGAATAAGACCATGGGCAAGGTTCTTCGGTTGTTTCCGGATTTCGAAGACGAATTCCAGCCTGATTGCTCACAAAATCCTCGCAACCTATGCGAAGTTCTTGTGGGCGACGCGAGCCGTATTCTGGCTGGCTTTCCTGAAGGCTTGTTTCAAACTGCTGTTACCTCCCCGCCGTACTGGGGCCTCCGCGATTATGGAGTGCAAGGCCAGATAGGTGCGGAGATGGATGTGAATGAGTACATCGCAAACCTTGTTGCTGTATTCAGGGAAGTGCGCCGAACCCTTGCAGATAACGGGACGCTCTGGTTAAACATTGGCGATAGTTATACAAGCGGTGGAAGAACGTGGCGAGATGATGATGCAAAGAACAAGGGCCGCGGAATGTCCTACCGTGCACCAACGCCTATTGGATTGAAGTCAAAGGACTTAATTGGGGTGCCTTGGCGGGTCGCATTTGCTTTACAGGCTGATGGTTGGTACCTGAGGTCCGATATGATCTGGAATAAGCCCAACTGTCAACCAGAGTCTGTAAAGGATCGCCCGACGCGTTCACATGAATATATTTTCCTTTTCTCGAAGTCAGAAAGATACTTTTATGACCACGAGTCCGTTCAAGAGCCTGCACAAAACCATACTCAGAGGCGAAAGAACAGACGCAGTGTTTGGAACATCAATACGGAGCCATATGTAGGCGCGCATTTTGCCGTCTTTCCAAGGTCATTGGTGCGGCTCTGCGTAGCAGCGGGATCAAGAGTTGGCGACAGAGTACTTGATCCGTTTTTTGGCTCTGGCACGACGGGCGTCGTGTGTAATGAGCTTGAACGTCAGTGTACAGGAATTGAGATTAATGAAGAATATGCAACCCTAGCCAGAAATAGACTACTCAAGGGACGCTGATTCGAAACGCCAAGTTGCATGCACCGTGCACAGTTCCTTCCTGATTGCCTTGATTTGCAATTTGCGCTCTGTTCCGCCGTCGAAGTAGAGTGCAAACTTCAAATTCCTTTCCGTGTCGTAAACATACCCATAACCTGGCTTTGGAGTCTGACTGCTCTCTTCTTGGGTAATCAGCTCCGCCCCTGCGCCCTCCAGTAAGAGACTCTTCGGAATCTCAACAAGTTCGTACAAGTATGAAGTTGGCCCAGGCACGAGACATCGGAACTGCAGGATTCGTTCATAGCTGCTCATGTGATCCAGGAACATATCACGAAGAAGGGGCAGTTCCCACGGCCCTTTCCCGAGTTCCATAAACTTGCTAATGTGCAATGAATCAACGCGAATGCCAGCATCGGCTTGCGTCTTAAGACTCACAGGAACTCGCTCAATCGTTATATCGTGGCCGGGATTTGTTCTGTTCTCGACGAGCTCGGCTTGGATTCCAGCGCGATTCAATGATCTTTCCAAGGCGAACTCAAATCGGTCCTTGCTCAATGCCTGTCGACTGAATGCGTGGTGAATGCGTAGAGCATCACCTAACATTTCGAGGACCGCAGGTGTGACGAGATCCGAATCCTCCTTACGGTGGAACTCATGAGGGAGATGAAACTGTCGGATTACCGCGCCAACCCAATCAAGTTGCGAAGGCGTGAGTTCGACCAGAGCCTGCGCGAGCGACCTGACCAGGTTCAATTGCGCCGTCATAGGAGCCCATTGTAGTGTCCAGATATGGGACAGTGGGCGTTAATTTGTAACCTTGAACCGTAAAAGGTAACCTCTCGGGGATAATGAGTGCGTGGGTGGGGGACAATCCTAGCGGGCTCTACTTCAGGTACCAATTCGGTGTTTTGTGCCCCAGGCTTGTCCGCCGCGGTGGAAGACCTGGGATTGCACTATCTCCCCGCCCCGGCCCGCCGCTCCGCCTCCATAAGGTTGATCAAAATATCGTTGATGCGGGTCAGGTGGCCCTCGCCCTTGCCGCGCAGCCAGTCGAGTACTTGCGGATCGAGGCGGACGCTTACCGCAACCTTGCGCTTGCCCCCGCGCAGCCCATCATCGCCATAAACACCCATGCCTCGCCGTTGCTCCCGGAGGGAGCAAATGAAAATAGCCCCGGGTGAAACCCGGGGAAAGGGCGCCAAAAAAAGCTCCGCCGTCCTGTAGGGACGGCGTGACTCACCCCCAAACAAACCGCGGGTCGTATTCGATCCCGTGCTGCTTCAAAATCGCCAAAAATTCCGCCTGAAAATCTCGCTTCCGATGGTGCTCCGCCTGGCTGGCAATATACCTGACCGTCGCATCCACCTGCGAAACGCCAATCGTGAACGCTCCATACCCCTTCTGCCACTCAAATCCCGCCGCTCCGCAACTTTCGTGCAACCACAACGACGATCCGCCTTTGATTTTCTGCATCGCCCCCGCGATGGTCATGGTCGACGGCAGAGATAGCAGAAGATGAGCGTGGTCCTCAGTCCCTCCCACCCCAAGAGCCGTCATCCCGTTCTCCCGCGCAATCCCGCCCATGTACGCCCAAAGCCGCTCCTGCAACTCCGGCATCTGTTGAAGAAACTCAAGCTGCGTCTAAAAAAAAGTCGCTCCACGCCTCCGAGCGCGATACCGAGGCCAACCGCAAGAAGCGCCAAGAGTTTATAGAGCGCCTGGCAACGATTCCTG
>JBEKNO010000160.1:0-7051 GCA_049522735.1 Occallatibacter sp. | reverse complement strand
CCTCCGCACGGCAAAACCACGTCTCGATAACGCAGTTATGCCATGAAAAGACGGCCTTTCCAAGCCTTTTCCTATCGACCGTCACTACAATCAAAAACGTGCATGTGAGAAATGCGGGCTAGTTGTTCGGCATGGGCATGGGCTGCACGCTGCCGCAGTTGGGGCCTTTGTAAACGGAGGTGGACACAACCGTCCACTCGACCGGCATTGAGTTAGAGCCGGTCCCCATCGTTCCTACAAAGTGCACCTTGCCCTTGGCGACGTTGCCGTCTGTCCAGGAGGACTCCATCTCACCATGGCCACTCATTCTTCCCGTGCAAACCATCGCGGCGGTCATGCCTGTGGGCTTCATCACGACGTTGGTGATCTGGCAATCGCGGTTCTGCGACACCGGAGCGCCGTACTTATCGATCATGGCCTGGGTGAGGCAGACCTGCACGGTGTGCGGTCCGCCCATGGCCGCGATGGCGGCTGCGGGCATTCCGGGGGGGAAGGGAGACTGCTGGTACGTCATGCTGCTGGTCATCTCCCAAAGGCCGGGCTTTCTGACAGCTTGCGCCAGGGCGACTATAGCCAAGGCGAACAGGCAACAGCAAATCGGGATCCAAACTCGGGTCTTGCGCATGATTCCTCCTGGTTGATCGTGCGGGCATTTGCCCGCGCAGCTTCACTTTACGTCAATGCGGCGGCGGCGGGGAAGGAAAATCCGTCAGATCAGCGTGGAGTCCCAGAAGTTCGCCGGAGAAGCCGGGCGATGGAAATGCAGATCCTTCGACTCCCTTTCGCTACGCGCAGAGTCGCTCAAGATGACAGCATTGTTTTGAAAAGAATTTATGGGACACCGCGCTACGGAACCTCGGGATATAGCAGCTCGGTAAAGCGGGGATCGTCCACCATGCTCTGGAAGTCGTTGTCGGCGCGGGCCTGGAGCCGGTTTTTGGGGTTCAGTTCGATGGCCCGGGCCAGATTGCCGAGGCAATCCTGGGTGCGCCCGGTAATCGAGTCCAGCAGGGCCAGCCCATAATAGGCGTAGTCCGCGTCGGGATAGCCGGCCAGAATGTCGTTGAACTGCTCGCGCGCTTCCTCGTAGTAGCCGGTATTCAACTGGGAGACGGCGTAGTCGTAGTGCTCCCCGGGCGTAAGGAAGGCCAGTTTGGGCCTCTCCAGTTGCCGCTGGCAGGTATTGATGTACATTTTGCACCGTTCCAGCAGCTCGGCTGGCGCGGCGGGGAGCAGCTTTTCAAAGGCGGCCAGCGCCTTTTCATACCTGCCCTGTTGCAGCAGTTGCACGGCAGCCTGGTAATGCTGGAAAGCGGGTCCTGTGCCCGTGGTGGAGTGGCCGCCGGGTTTGGCGTCCTGAGAAGTTGTTTTCTTGCGGCGGGACAACACCGATCGGGCCTCGCGCTTCATGGGTTTGCGGGTAGCGCACTTACCGGGATGCCGGCTGGAACCGGATTGCCGCCGGTCCAAAACCAGCGCCGGGAATAACGCTGCTCAGGCACTCTTTATACGCAGAACCCCGAGTCCCGTCAATGGGTGGCCCGCAAAGGCGGAATTACCGGCCCGGTTCCTGGCGGTGTTTGCGGTAGATGGCCGGGTTGAGAGACGGGTCGTTGTACATCTTCAACTGGCGGTAAAGCTTGAAGCGCCGCGTTCCCTTGAGCGTCTCCCGCCACAGCCGGTCGAGGCAGCCGGCCAGGTCGGCGCGCTGTTGTTCGAGTATGGCCAGGCGTTCGCGGTTGCGTTCTGCGTGGCCCGCTGGCGCGTCCGCGCGCCCGGCCTCTTCGCGCGTGTGGTGGATCTTCAGCGCCAGGATGGAGAGCCGGTCGATGACCAGGCCCGGCGTCTCGGAGTGCAGTTCGGCCTCCGGGTTGGGCAGGCCCTGGGCTTGCAGCCAAACGAGCAGAACGCGGTCCAGTTCCTCGGCCAGGTCGTTGCGCTGCTGGTTAGTCCGGTCCACTCGGCGCTTCACCTCGGCCAGTTCCGCGTCAGAGACGCCGGGAGCGCGGGCCTGGTCTTCGATGTGCCACAGCTCGAAGTTGGCGCGATGCTGGCGGGCGACTAGGCTGAGCCAATCCTGTACCGCTTGCGGCTGCGCGCCAGAATTCGCTTGTGGGACGGCGTCCGCGTTATGGGGCGCGGCTTTGCCCGGTTCTCCCGGCGCCTGGTGCCACGCGCGGGTCAGCCGGTCGTGCAGAGCGGCGATTTCATTTGCGGAAAGCATGGTAAACAATCCTTGGCGCATGGTGGCCGGTTGGGGTTGCAGCGTCTATGGTAGAACTATCCTCACTTGGGGTCCAACCCCAGCCATTTCCCGGGGCCGAGGATCATGAATTCAGGAGGTTGCGCCGGGAGAGTCATCTCTTCAAAAGAGGGGTCGATGGCCGACGAGTACGAGCGGTTTCTTTGCCTTGCCAGTGATGAGAACGGGCATGATTTTCTGCGCCAGTGCGCGCAGATGGGAGTCAAGCCCACACTGCTTACCCTGGACCAGTTGCGCGATGCCGCCTGGCCCCGCGAGGCGCTGGAGGAAGTGGTCACCATGCCTTCCGGCCTGAACCGCGAGCAGATTCTGAACACCGTTTCCTGGATGGCGCGCGGCCGGCGCTTTGATCGTATCGTTGCCCTGGACGAGTTGAATCTTGAGACCGCGGCTCAGATTCGCGAGCACATGCGCATCCCCGGCATGGGCACGACCACCGCGGCCTACTATCGCGACAAGCTGGCCATGCGGTTCAGCGCCCGGGAATCCGGCTTTTCCGTCCTGGAGTTCAGCCGGGTGCTGAACTACGACGAGTTGCGCGAGTACATGGAACGCGTGCCGGCGCCCTGGCTGCTCAAGCCCCGCTCCGATGCCTCGTCACTGGGCATGCGCAAGATCGAGGAGCCGGAGCAGTTGTGGCGCGCCCTGGACGATCTGGGCGACCTGCAGAGCCGCTTTCTGCTGGAGCAGTTTATGCCCGGCGACATCTTTTATGTGGACTCGATTGTGAACGAGCGCGACGTGATCTTTTCCGTGGTGCATGGGCACGGCCGTCAACCGATGCAGGGGATGCACGAGGACGGGGTCTTTACCACCCGCACCGTGGACCGCGGCAGCCGCGAGTGGCTGGAACTGACCAGCCTGAATGCCGGCCTGGCGCCGTCTCTGGGCATGGTGCGCGGCATCACCCACGCGAAGTACATCCAGGCCCACGCCGACGGACGGTACTACTTTCTAGAGATTGCGGCCCGCGTGGGTGGAGCGTTCGTCGCCGACCTGGTCGAGGCCGCCACCGGCGTGAATCTGTGGCGGGAGTGGGCGCGGCTGGAGGTCTGCGCCCTGCGTGGCGAAACCTATGTGCCTCCGGAATCCTTTCAGGGCTATGCGGGCAGCGTTCTTTGCCTGGCCCGGAACGCCGAGCCGGATACCTCCTCCTGCAACGACCCTGAGATCGTCCTGCGCATAAAGAAGCACCACCATGCCGGGTTGATGGTGCGCTCCGATAAGCCGGAACGGGTGGAGCAGTTGCTGGATGAGTACAGCGGCGAGCTTGCCCGTAACTTCCTGGTCTTGATGCCGTCTCCGGAGCAGCCTGCGGCGTGAGGGGCAGCCGCGGCGAGGCGAAGGCCCTCCCGATAAAATGGCCTGGGGGAGCAAGCATGGAAGGCAAGGGTCAGTTTGTGCATCGCCGCTGGAATCCTCTGCGGCAATCGTGGGTATTGGTTTCGCCGCATCGCACCCAGCGCCCCTGGCAGGGTGAAGTGGGGCCGAAGGCAGCGCCATCGGCGGTCTCCTACGATCCCGAGTGCTATCTGTGCCCTCGGAACCAGCGTGCGGGCGGGGCGGTTAACCCGGCGTATGAGGGTATCTTTTCGTTTGTCAACGATTACGCCGCCCTGCTGCCGGATTCCCCTGTGCCGGCCGAGGCGCAGGCTTCGCCGCTGCTGAAGGCCGAGCCCGCCCGCGGCCAGTGCACCGTGCTTTGCTTCCATCCAGACCACAGCCTGACCCTGGCGCGCATGACCCGTGAGGAGATTCGCCCTGTGGTGGACGCCTGGACGCAGCTATACCTCGAGATTGGCGGCCTGGACTGGATCGAGTACGTGCAGATCTTTGAGAATCGCGGGGCCATGATGGGCGCCAGCAACCCTCACCCGCACGGCCAGATCTGGTCCACCGGCTTTGTGCCCGATGAACCGGCCGCCGAGACTGCGGCTCAACGCGATCACCTGGCCCGGACTGGCCGCTGCCTGCTGTGCGACTATGTTCAGGCCGAGCGGGCCGCAGGCGAGCGCATCGTTTTTGAAAATGAGCACTTTATAGCTTTGGTTCCGTGGTGGGCCGTCTGGCCGTTCGAAGTGCTGCTGGTTTCCCGCCGTCACCTGGGGGCGCTGCCGGAGTTCGGCAACGAAGAACGGGATGGGCTGGCCGATGCCCTGAAGCGGCTGACCACCCGGTACGATAATCTCTTCGAAACCGGCTTTCCCTACACCATGGGCTTCCATCAGTCGCCCACGGACTCTGAAGCGCATCCGGAGTGGCATTTCCACGCACACTTCTATCCCCCGCTGCTGCGTTCGGCCACGGTCCGCAAATTCATGGTGGGTTTTGAGATGCTGGGCATGCCGCAGCGGGATATTACTCCCGAAGGCGCGGCCAGGCGGCTGCATGCCTGTTCAGAGGAGCATTTCTGGCCCAGAGTCTGAGGGTGGAATGCAGCATGGATCATCTGGTCAAGGCCCTGATCCGCTCCGCCTCCGCCGGCCATTTTTCCACTAACTCCGCATAACTCGCACCGCGGTAATCGGCAAAGTCGAAGCCGGGCGTGACGGTGCAGCCGAGCAGCGCGACTTTGCCGTTGGCGATCAAGCGCGCGCCTTGCCAGACGCCGGCGGGGACAACGAGCTGGACATGCTGTCCGGCCTCCAAATCCGGCCCAAGCGTGAAAACAGCGGAGTGCCCGCCGGGGTAGAGCTGGAGCATCTCCACCGGGTCGCCGAGATAGAAGTGGAAGATCTCGTCGGACGAGAGGACGTGCATCGCGGAGAAGGTTCCCGGCTCCAGCAGGTAGTAAATGGCGGTGCCCGCGGGGCGCACGCCGCGCGCCAGCTCCACCGCACTGCTGGATGCGTAGGTGCGGCGGTAGAACCCGCCCTCGGCCGGATGCGGTTCCAGGTTCAGCAGGGTCTTGATTTCATTGGCGGTCACGTCACTGATGGTAGCAGCGGGAGCGCAGTAAAATGAGCGCATGAAAGTGCAGATGTATACGGCATCCTGGTGCGGGGACTGCCGCGCGGCCAGGAAGTTTCTCGACGCCCACGGCATCGAGTACACCGAGATCGACGTGGACCGCGATGCGGCGGCTTCAGACGAGGTGGTGCGCCGCGTGGGCAAGCGGGCCATTCCGCAACTGGTGATCGACGGCGAGTGGTTCCAGCCTTACAAGCCGGGACGCGGGTTGCTTGTGGACGAGCTTCATCAGCATTTGGGCATTCCTCGCGCCTGAGGGCGCTTTCCTCGTACAATCAAGAGTTGGCACAGGCCGCGCCATGCGGTCCTGGCAAGGAGCACGCCCTTGATCGAACGCTATACACGGCCGGCGATGGGCCGCCTCTGGACGGATGAGAACAAGTACCGCTGCTGGCTCGAAGTCGAGGCGGCGGCGAGCGCGGTGCTGGCCGAGGACGGGGTGATTCCCGTTGCAGCGGCGGAGGCGATCGACCAGCACGCCGGTTTTTTTGTCGCCCGCATCCGGGAGATCGAGGCGGAGGTGAAGCACGACGTGATCGCCTTCACTACTGCTGTGGCTGAGAGCCTGAACGCGCAGGGGCTGGGGGCAGAGTCGCGCTGGCTTCACTACGGCTTGACCTCGAACGACGTGGTGGACACGGCGCAGGCGCTGCAGGTGAAGGAAGCCTCGGTGCTCATCCGCTCCGGCCTGGTGGAACTGCTGGCGGTGCTCAAGCGCCGCGCCCTGGAGTTCAAGCACACGCCCATGATCGGCCGCACGCATGGAATTCATGCCGAGCCGACGACATTTGGGCTGAAGCTGCTGAACTGGTACGCGGAGATGCAGCGCAATTTGATCAGATTTGACGCGGCGGCCGAGGATATGCGCGTCGGAAAGCTCTCCGGCGCGGTGGGCACCTTTGGCCATCTGAAGCCAGAGCACGAGGAGCGGATTTGCGCGCGGCTGGGGCTGAAGCCTGCGCCGGTGGCCACGCAGGTGATCCAGCGCGACCGGCACGCGGCGTACATTTCAACGCTGGCAATCATCGGCAGCACGCTGGACAAGATCGCCGTCGAGGTGCGCCACCTGCAGCGGACCGAGGTGCGCGAGGCGCAAGAGTACTTCAGCGAAGGTCAGAAGGGCTCGTCGGCGATGCCGCACAAGAAGAACCCCATCACCAGCGAACAGATCAGCGGGCTGGCCAGGGTGCTCAGGGGCAATGCGCAGGCGGCGTTCGAGAACATTGCTCTGTGGCACGAGCGGGATATTTCGCACTCTTCAGTGGAGCGGGTGATCTTTCCCGACTCGACGATTCTGGTGGATTACCTGCTGGCCAGGACGGAGAATCTGATCGGCAGGCTGCTGGTTTATCCGGAACGGATGAAAAAGAATCTTGAGTCCACCGGCGGGCTGATCTTCTCAGGGCAGTTGCTGCTGGACCTGGCCGAGGCCGGAATGTTGCGCGAGGACGCTTACCAACTGGTGCAGTCACACGCCATGCGGGCGTGGAATGAGGACCTCGTCTTCCGCGACGAGGTAGCGCGCGATGCGTCGATCACCGCTCTGCTCAGCCCGGAAAAGCTGGCGCGGACGTTTGACTATACGCGGCAGTTGGGCAATGTGGACGCGATCTTCAAGCGGGTGTTGGGCTGATTTTATGAATTGCTGTTCTCTTTAGGATGGTAAACTACCGTTCATGAAAGCTGAATTACTAGCGTTTGCTCTCTTGCCTTTACATCTCATGGGACAAAACCCAACGCTCCCGCTGCACTTCAGCTTCGATTCCAAGAATTTTTACGCAGCGGGGAGATGGGCGCCGTCAGATCCAAAGGAGAAGG
>JBEKNO010000159.1:0-7072 GCA_049522735.1 Occallatibacter sp. | reverse complement strand
TAAATAGCTGAACATCGCTTCCTGCTTCTGATCGTTTCCACGCATGGTTCTTTGATAAATCAAATCCTGACAAAAATCGGTGACCGTCATCATGCCAAAGAGTTTTTCCGCAGCCTGTATAGTCGTGCCAGAAAAAACCGCATAAACAGCGGGCTTTAGCCCCTGAGGAAATGCCAGCCTAAGCAGACGGAATTGATCGGAGATTCTCTAAAGCTCACATCATGACCGCGGGGCCGCGGCGAGCAGCCGCGCGCTGTTGGCTATGACCGTCGCCGACGGCAGCGGCGTTCCCGGCCTTCCCGCGATGCCCTTCTGAAGATCGATGACCACAACCGCCGTGCGCCGCGGCTCAAGTTTGAGATCGCTCATGACTGAATTCCTTCCTCCGCCGGCAGGATACCCATCTCCTGGTAGATCGGCCGGATCGTTCGCCGCACTGCCGGCAACCGCGTCACGAACCATGCCGCGCCCAGCAAAACGGCGCATCCGTTCACGATCACCGTCCAGGGAGCCCCGATTTTATGCGCCAGCGTCCCGGCCAGCAGGCTGCCAAAGGGCGCCATGCCCATGAAGGCCATCGTATAGTAGCTCATCACGCGCCCGCGCTTGTCTTCGCTGACGATGGTCTGAATGACAGTGTTGCTGGCGGCCATGCCCTGCATCATGCCCATGCCCGCCACCAGCACCATGATCATGGATAGCCAGAAGACGCGCGATAATCCGAAGCCGATCAGCCCCAGGCCAAAGACAGCCGCGGCGATGGGGATCATGCGCACCAGGCCGCGCACACTCTTGCGCGCCGCCAGCGAGAGCGCCGAGATCAGCGCGCCCACCCCCATGGCGCCCATCAGAAATCCCAGGGTATGCGGGCCGCCGTGCAGCACCCTGGCGGCGAAGATGGGCATCAGCACCACAAACGGCATACCCATTAGGCTGATCACGGCAAACAGCAGCAGGATGGTGCGGACGGGCACGAAGCCGGAAACATAAGTCCAGCCGGCCTTCAATTCGGTCAGCGTGGAGGTGGCCATGCGCTTCACCACGGGCCCTTGCAGGCGCATCATGAGCAGCGAGGCAATCACGGCCAGGTAACTGATGCCGTCGATTAAAAAGCACCAGCCCTCGCTGGTGGCGGCGATCAACATGCCGGCCAGCGACGGGCCTATCAGCCGCGCAACGTTCACCATCGACGAGTTGATGGCGATGGCGTTCGACAGGTCGCGCTTGTCCTCGACCATCTTGACCAGGAAGGCCTGGCGGCCGGGCATATCGAAGGCATTGATGATGCCCTGCATGATGCTGAGCGCCAGCAGCAAGGGGATCGTGATCCAGCCCGAAAAGGTGAGGGCGGCCAGCGCCAGCGACTGCGCCATGGACAGCGTCTGCGTCCATACCAGCACCTTGCGGCGGTCCAGCCGGTCAACCCATACGCCGGCAAAGGGCGCGAAGAGAAAGGTGGGAATCTGCCCCGCGAAACTGACCGTGCCTAAGAGCAGTGCCGATCCGGTCAACCTGTAGACCAGCCAACTGGTGGCGATGCGCGTCATCCAGGTGCCGATCAGCGAGATGCTCTGCCCGACAAAGAAGAGGCGGAAGTTGCGATGCCGCAGCGCGCGCCAGGCATGGGATGAGCCGCTAGAGACACGCGGCTCCATGGCGCCAGTTGCCCCGGCTGATTTGGCGCGGGTTGTTTGCTCTTCGCTGCTCACGCCTTCTTCCTCGTTCTGAACAAAGCTGCCATCCTGAGCGAGTCCGCAGCGGCGAACAAGTCGAAGGATCTACGTCTCCTGCTAAATGCCGGCACTTCCGCCCTGCGTTACGGCTCACTGAAATTGATCATTTTGGGCGCTCTGCGAAAACCGCGAGTGCTTATGCAAAGGTAGCTGATACCGATGAGAAACCAGATTCCCCCCGCGATTTTGGCCAGCGAATTGAGGTTCCACCAGATCAATGCGCAGAATGCAAAGCCGAAAAAAGGCAGGATTGTGTCTGAAAAAATCCGAGGCCGCCGGCCATTGCGCGCCAGCACGGTGAAGTGCCAGAAGACCGACAGATTCACGCCCATGAAAGCCAGAAAAGCTCCGAAGTTAAGCATCTCGGCGGTGTGCTCATAGGCGTTGCCTATGGCATTGAGCGCCAGCGCCCCGCAATAAGCCACCGCTCCAATCAGAAGCACGTTGTATGTCGGGGTATTCGATTCGGGATGAAGATGAGCGAAGAACCGGCGCGGAAGAACGCCGTCGCGCCCCATCCCAAAGAGAAGCCGCGCCGCTCCCAGGCCCCCGGTAAGTCCGCTGCCCAGCGCGGCCAGAATCAGAATCGCCGCCATGGCCTGAAACAGCGCCGATCCGCCTACACGGCTGCATACATCCATGAATGCCGTTTCGAGATTGGGGAAGGTGTGCCAGTCAGGCCAGATGCGTTGCCCCAGGTAAACTTCCACGCCGCTGATCAGGACTGTGAGCACGCAGACTAGAACTGTCGCCAGCAGCACGTTACGGCGCGGATTCTTTACGTCCTCTGAAAGGGTGGTAATTCCATCGAAGCCGATATAGGTAAGGGCCGCAAAAGATGTAGCGCCCCAAATGCGATGCGTATTGTATGTCTTTGGATCATAGAAAGGCTGCGTGGAAAAGATGCCGGCCCAGCGGTCCATGTGGAACAGGTAGCGGACGGCAAGGTAGAAAAAAACGGCGATCACCGCGCACATGACGAACATGAGCAGCTTATTGGTCTTCGCCGACGTTTTGATTCCGCTTAGATTCAGTCCGGTAATAATTAAGATAACAATGAATGCTATAACACAATAAGGGATTGCCTGAAAGTACCGGCTTTGCAGGGCCGTGGATATCCATACCACGCTGAGCAGCGGCTGCAGGATGTAATCGAGGATCATCGCCCAGCCAACGAGAAACCCGAGGTGAGGATTGATTGCCCTTCCCACATAGGTATAAGCCGACCCCGCCGAAGGATAGATGGCTGCCATCCTCCCGTAACTGATGGCGGTCACCACCATGGCCAGCATGGCGATAAGGATGACTGTTACAGTGTGGCCATTGGAGAGCTTTTGCGCCACTCCAAATAAAGGAATCGGTGCTGTGGGTTGAATGAGCACCAGGCCGTAAAAGATGAGATCCCACAGGGTCAGAACTTTTTTCAGACGAAGCGGGCTCATTGGCGACGTTTGATTGATCGCGGACATCCGTTCATACACTCCTTTATCAAACTATTCCCAGCTCCCGCAGCAGAAACGCATAGTCGAAGGCGATCTCCTTCAGGTAGTCGTAGCGGCCGCTTGCGCCGCCGTGGCCGGCCTGCATATTGGTTACCAGCAGCAGCGCGTTGCTATCCGTTTTGAGGGTGCGGAGTTTGGCTATATACTTGGCCGGCTCCCAGTACATGACCTGGCTATCATAGAGCGATGTTTTCACCAGCATGGATGGATAACTCGCAGCTTTCAGATTGTCATAGGGCGAGTAACTCAGCATGGTTTGGAAGTAACTCTCGTCGTTGGGATTGCCCCACTCCTCGTACTCGGGAACGGTGAGGGGGAGCGTGGCATCGAGCATGGTGTTCATTACGTCGACAAAAGGGACGTGGGAGACGACGGCGCGAAAGAGATCGGGGCGCAGGTTCACGGCCACGCCCATCAATAGTCCTCCGGCAGATCCTCCCTCGATGGCCACGCGCGCCGGGTCGCCGTAGCCCGAAGCAGTGAGATGCTCGACGGCGGCGATGAAGTCCGAGAAGGTGTTGTGCTTGAGGAGCATCTTGCCGGCGTCGTGCCAGGGCTCGCCCAGGTCGCCGCCGCCGCGGACGTGGGCATAGGCCATGACCACGCCGCGATCGAGCAAACTGAGGCGATTGGAATTGAAGCCCAGTGGCAGCGAGTAACCATAGGCGCCGTAACCGTAAACGTAAAGCGGATTCCGGCCCGGTTTGCGCTTCTCCATTTTGTCGATGCGATAAACCAGCGAGACGGGGATCTCGACGCCGTCTGGGGCGGTGGCGTGGAGTCGCACGCTGGCATAGAGCGCGCGGTCGAAGCCGCCGGGAATCTCAAGCTGCTTGAGCAGCGTGGAGGCGCCGGTAGCCGGGTCGTACTCGTAGACCGAACTGGGCGTGACCAGGGATTGGTAGGCGTAGCGGAAGGTTGCTGTATCGAAGATGCGGTTGATGTGCGGGTAGGCGCTGTAGGCCGGCTCGGGAAAACTGATTTCGCCGGCGGTCGCGGCATCGAGACCGTCGCCGCTGAAGCGCCAGATGCGCAGCCGGGGCAGGCCGTCCTCGCGCTCGCAGGCCACGAAAAAGCCGGCAAAGATATCCACATCCTCCAGCATCACGCTGTCGCGATGGGGAATGAGCTCCGTCCAGTGCTGGCGGTCCGGCGCGGCTACGGGCGCCGTGACAAGGCGGAAGTTGCGTCCCCGGTCGTTGGTGCGGATGAACCACAGGCCGTTGCGGTGGTCGATGGAGTACTCGTGCTCGTCCTCGCGGGGAGCGATGAGGGTGAATGCGCCCGTGGGTTCGGCGGACGGCAGCACCCAGGACTCGGTGGTGATGTGGCTGGCCGATTCCAGCACCAGGAATTTGCCGTCGCGGGTGCGGCCGGCACTCAGATTGAAGCGCTCGTCGTCGTCCTGATAGACCAGCACATCTTCTGCATGCGGTGTGCCGCGCACGTGCCGCCAAAGCTGGTACTGACGCTTCTGCTCCTCGTCCTCGACGGTGTAGAAGAGGGTGCGATTGTCCGCGGCCCACACCACGGAGCCCACACGCTCCACCTCGCCGGACAGGGTCTTGCCGGTGGACAGATCCTTGATGTGCAGGGTGTACTGGCGGAAGCCTGTTGTGTCGGTGGTATAAGCCAGCCAGCGGCCGTCGTCGGTGATCGAGGTGGCGCCGATAGCAAAGAAGGCGTGGCCCTCGGCAAGTTGGTTGCCGTCCAGGATCACTTGCTCGGGCGCCTCGGCCGGCGGTTGACAGTCGTGCTCTCCCACCCTTGCGCCAGAAAAAAGGCGCAAGGATGGGGCACCCAGCGTTTGGATTTCCGGGGCGGCCTTGCGGCAATAAATTGCGTATTGACGGCCCTCTTCGGTGCGGGTCAGGTACCACCAGACGCCCTCGCGGTAGGGCACGGAGACGTCGGTCTGCTTGATGTGGCTGAGCATCTCCTTGTAGATGTCGTCGCGCAGGCCGGCCAGCGGAGCCATCCAAGCCTCGGCGTTGGCGTTTTCGGCCTCCAGGTACGCGGTGACCTCGGGATCCTGTTTGTCGCGCAGCCAGGCGTAGTCGTCGCTGAGGACTACGCCATGCAATCTGGTCTCAGTGTGTTGCTTGCGGGCGATGGGGGGTGGGGCTAGAGGCTGGCTATGAGTCATTTCCTTCCCAGTGTAGTGCAATGACGGCTTCCAACTGCTCATGACCGGCGGCTGGAAGCTGAACGGTGGAACCTTCGGCCCTGCGCCCGCGTACAATAAAGAGCGATGGTAAGTTTTCGCCGCGCGCATTGGACCGTTTTCCGGCTGCTGCTGGCCGCCGCCGTGGGGGTTTGCGCCACGGCCCTGATGGCCGAGCGGGTGCAGGATCTGCCCAAACCCACCGATTACGTCAGCGATTTTGCCTACGTGCTTTCACCCCAGGCGATTGCGCGGCTGGACAGCCTTTGCGGTCAACTCGACCACACCCAGGCCAATGCGCAGATCGCCATTGTCACCATTCACAACCTGGATGGAGACGACGCGGCGGACTACGCCAACCAGCTTGAAGACAAGTGGAAGATGGGGCGCAAAGGCTCGGACCGGGGCGCGCTGGTGCTGCTGGCCGTCGATGACCACAAATACCGGATTGATGTGGGCTACGGGCTGGAAGGCATCCTGCCCGACGGCAAGGTGGGCGATATCGGCCGGGAGATGGTTCCCTACCTGCGCGCCAACGATTATGACTCGGCCGTTACCCAGGCCGTGGGCGAGATGGCGCAGGTGATCGCCGCCGACGCCAAGGTGACGCTCCAGGATGAGCCGGCACTGGCCAATCCGCCGCCGAGCCAGATGCGCCACAGCCCGGCGATTGGCAAACTGATCTTGTTGATCTTCCTGCTGATCTTCTTTGGCGGCTCATCCATTTTCCGGATGTTGCTGGGTTTTGGTCTCTTCTCGAGCATTTTTGGCGGAAGAAGATGGGGCGGCGGAAGCGGTTTTGGCGGTGGTTTTGGCGGTGGCAGCTTCGGCGGAGGCGGTGGCGGCGGCTTTGGCGGCTTTGGCGGAGGCGGCTTCGGCGGCGGCGGCGCCGGCGGAAGCTGGTAAGTTTTAAAGTTTCTTGATAGGGCTTCCCTGATCGGAAGCCGGAGGAGAAAAACACAATATGAGCAAGGGAGTCTGGATTGCACTGGGAGTTGTAGGCGTTCTGGTCCTGGTTGTTCTGATGGTATTCAGCAGCTATATAAGCGCCAGGAACCAGATGGTGGCCAAGGATCAGAATGTGAAGGCCGCGTGGTCGGAGGTGGACGTGCAAATGGAGCGGCGCGCCGACCTGATTCCCAACCTGGTGGAGACGGTAAAGGGCTTCACCAAGGAGGAAAGCACGGTGTTTGGCGATATCGCCAACGCACGGGCCGGGATGTTGAATGCTCAGGGCCCGGCAGCCAAGATCGCCGCCAACGGCCAGCTCGATTCGGCCATCGGCCGCCTGCTACTGCTCACCGAGAACTATCCGCAACTGCGCTCCAGCGATCAGTTCATGCGCCTGCAGGACGAGCTTTCAGGGACCGAGAACCGCATCGGCGTGGCGCGCAAGCGCTATAACGACGCCTTGCAGGACTACAACACCTTCGTGCTCCAATTCCCCAACAATATCTGGGCGGGCATCGCCGGGTTCCAGGTGAATAACGCCTACTTTACGGCCAGCCCTACCGCGCGAACCGTGCCGACAGTGAAGTTTTAGAGCGTTTCAGGAATCACTGTAGACCGCCGATGCGGTGTTTGAACCATGCCTTGGCATTGTCGGCAGTGATGAGCCTGATCGCTTCGGCGATGGCTTTTTCCAGCGCTTCCCTGGTTCTTGCTTTAGCATC
>JBEKNO010000158.1:0-7115 GCA_049522735.1 Occallatibacter sp. | reverse complement strand
AATAGCTTCAAGCATGCGCATGCCGGTTGGCAGAAGCGGATTATCATCAACCTGTGCAAACACATCACAAACTGGGCGACATTCTTGCCAACGCCATCACGCACGGCATCGGGGCCGTTCTGGCCGTGTTGGGCGCCGTGTACCTGATCGCCGCATCTACGCGCGGAACGGTTCTGCTGGTGGTCTGTTGCGCCATCTTCGCCAGTACGCTGGTGCTGGTCTACGTGTGCTCCACGCTCTACCACTCGCTGGTGCGGACGAAGGCGCGGCATGTGTTTCACGTGCTTGACCACTCCTCCATTTACCTGTTGATCGCGGGCACCTACACGCCTTTCACGCTGATCTCGCTCCATGGGCCTTTAGGCTGGACGGTATTCGGCGTGGAGTGGGCGCTGGCCGCCGCGGGTGTGGTTTTCAAGAGCTTTGCTGTGGATCGGTTCGCCGTGGCCTCGGCCGCGGTCTACTTGTTTCAGGGCTGGTTCATGGTCGTCGCGGCCCTGCCGCTGTCCCATGCCATCGGCTGGCACGGGATGATGTGGCTGGGCGCGGGCGGATTGGCATACACGCTGGGCATCGCTTTCTTTGCACTCGACCGGCTGCGCTACTTCCATGCCACCTGGCATGTGTTTGTGCTGGCCGGCAGCGTGGCTCACTACTTTGCCATTCTTTTCTATGTGGTTCCGCCGCGCCCGTGAAGAGTAGTCAGTGAACAGTGGGCAGTGATCAGTTTCAGCGGTTGGCGCATTAACCACTGTCAGCTCACAGGTTCTGGCGGTTGGGCAGGCTCTGCCTGGTAAGGCTGCCGCGAATCCGGTTCGAGGCTACGATCCAGGGAACGAGGATGGAGAATGCGAAGCGGGCGAGGAGAACGCGCGGCCCGGCGCGGCAAATGAAGCGCCAGTCGGGGTGGAAGGCGTACCAGATCTGGATCAGGAGGATGGCCAGGAGCGGGAGCACTGACCACGGAAGACAGAGCAGGGCCAGAACCTCCACGATGCAGCGGGCGGCGTTGCGGAGGAGGCGAGCCGGGCGGACGCCGAGGATGCCGTCGCTGACGGCGTAGCTGGCAAGCTGGCGGCAGGCTGACCGGAAGGTGTATTGGGGCCGATAGAGGGCCTTGGCGCCCTCGACGAAGGCGGGCGGGGTGAGGCGGCGGGCTTGGAGATCGAACAAAGTGTCTTCGCCGAAGAAGACCGTCTCCGGAAAGCCTCCAATGCGCTGCCAGAGGCCTTTGCGAAAGGCCATGGAGCGGGCGGTGCAGGACTTGGAGGGGGTGGAGGGTGAGAGATTGACGCCAAAGAAAGGTGCCGAGGCCAGATCCCAGACGGTTGGGTCGGTAGAGTCGAGGCAGGAGCCGCCCAGGGCGTACTCGGCGGTGGAGGCGATCAGAGGCGCGGTGATGCGGGCGAGCCAGTCCGGCGGATAGGTGCAGCCTGCGTCGGTGCAGGCGATGATCCGGGAGCCGGCGGCGGCGATGGCCACATTGCGGCCCCTGGAGATGGGACCGGCGCAGTGCTTGAGGTTGCAGGATTCGTCGCGGATAGGCCGGAGATTGGGGTGCTTCCGGGCGGCATCGACTAGCCACTCCCAGGCGCCATCCGTCGAGCCTCCGTCCACGATAACGACCTCGGCCGGGGGTGGAATCTGCTGGAACAGGCTGGGAACCAGCCTGGCGATCTCCTCAACCTCATTGAGGACGGTGGCAATGACGGTGACAGGTTGCATGGGGGAAGTATAAAGCGGTGCGGATAGGGGCGGGTTACGGCCGTGGCAGGGCAAATTGACCGGATTCGCGGTTTAACGATAGAATTGTAGAGTTTGGCGATGCACCCCTTTGAGGATGTGCAGGGCCAGGTTGGGTTCACCGCTCAAAATTCCGGCGTGTGTGCTTCCCCGCTTGCCCGTGACATTCACTCTCTGATGCGCCCCAATGCAGTGCACGGTATCCGATTATGAATGCGCCTCGTTTTGTTGCCGGAGCGCTGGAGGATTTGTTATGTACGCAGTGATTCGCACCGGTGGTAAGCAGTATCGGGTCGCTCCGGGCGACGTGGTGAAGATCGAAAGCGTGATTTCCACGGACGAGAAAAAAAAGACCGTGGAATTCAGCGACGTGGTGGCTGTCAGCGGCGAGCCCGGCAGCGTGGCCAGGCCGGCTACGGCCAAGGTGACCGCCGAAGTGCTGGGCGAGGGCCGAGGCGACAAGATCCTGGTCTTCCACCTGAAGCGGAAGAAACAGTACAAGAAGCTGCAGGGGCACCGGCAGAACTTTACCGAGGTACGCATCAAGGCCATCGAGGCCGACGGCGTGACGTACACCGCCGCCAAGTAAGGCCGCGCGGAAAATTCAGAAGGGGATACGGCAATGGCACATAAAAAGGGTGGAGGCAGCTCCACAAACGGACGCGACTCGAATGCACAGCGGCTGGGCGTAAAGGCCTTTGCCGGCGAACTGATCACCGGCGGCTCCATCATCATGCGCCAGCGCGGCACCCGGATAAAGCCGGGCCTCAACGTGGGCATCGGCTCCGACGATACGCTCTTCGCCAAGGTCACGGGCCGGGTGAAGTTTCAAGACCGCGGCGGCCGCGGGCGCTTCGCTTCCATCGAACCGGTCGCAGCCGAGTAAGAAAACTCAACCTCGATGAGGAAAGGCCACGGTGTTGCCGTGGCTTTTCCTTGTGCGCGCGCCGCCGGAGATGAGAGCGCACGCCGCGCATGAAAAGGGCCGGACCTCGATGGGGCCCGGCCCTTTCTTGTCTTCGAGCGATGCGCGGCTACGATTCCGATTCACGGCCCTTCAGGTTCCTGTTGAGCACCTTCTCCACCACATTCTCCACATCGGTGAGGAAGAAGCTGTTGGCCGGCTGGGGCACGGCAACCTGGGTTCCGGTGTGGCCCAGCGCTGAGGCGATCTCATTCCAGCGGTAGATGGTGGAGTTCACCGGCATCAGCACGGGCTTGCGTGCCAGCTCGGGCAGGGCGCAGTAGGCCCACCAGATGCCCAGCGAAAACAGAATCACCGACTCGCTGACGAATTGCACCGGATCGTTCAGTGAAGTGTTGCGGGACCAAAATGAAGCGAGAATAAAGTCGCTGGATGACATGAGGCCGAAGCCCAGGGAAATCCCGAAGGCCATGTCGCGAATGGAGAGGCGCAACGCATTCATGCTCAGGCACAGAAAGGCGAGCAGGCAAAGCTCCAGGATGCTTACCGAACGCATCAGCCTGTAGGCGATTGTGGGGATGAGGAGAATGTCGCGATGCTCGAAATTGATCGTCGATAAGCTGACGATGACCGAGGCCAGCAGCGCCCAGCGGAATATAACGACTCCAAACTTCATCAGTCCCGAGAACGCCGAGAGCGCGGAGCGAAATACCTCTATGCAGACGAAGAAGAGCAGTACCGCGCTGGCAATGTACACCGCCCAGTAGACGAAAAAGTAGGCCGCGAAGCAGTAATCGTTGAACCAATGCCTGGCCTGGCCAAATAGGAGAGTAAGCAATACCGGCGCCGAGGCCACGCGCAACGCCAAGTAGGCTCCCATGGCAGGGAAACGGCGATGCAGCATCTTCTTCCAAAACAGTAAACCGAGCATGGCCCAAAGAGCAAACTCCGCCATGCTCATTACTGAAATTGCGAAACTTATGGGCATAAGGCACCCACCGCCATCCTGAGAATGAATTCAGGATAACGCTGAATACCCTGACACTCAACAAAAAACACGGTTTAATTCTGACACTTTCGTGTCATTACCCTCGCGCCTAGGGGCCGGGTGGTGGTGGTGGTGGGCAAATCATGGGCCCGCAGCCGGGTCCTGGGAAACCAGCGGTAGCCGACTGGTGGCTGGGAATGGCCACTGTTCTGGAGGTCGAGGCAGCGGCGGCACCGGCGACGACAACGAACAGAGCAAAGATGCGGATGGTGAGTTTCATAGTTGGTAACCCCTCGAGAATTGGATTGGCAGAAGTCACGTACACTGCACAATGCAATTGTAATGATTAATCCCTCATAAGTCCAGATTTTTCATATATATGCATAAGCAGTAACGGGTCTAGTTACTAACGTCACACTCCCCCGTTGGTGATCTAACTCTGGTAATCGTTTTCAACCCCCTTCCACTCCCCTCCTCCGCACCTTTCCGCGTGTTAAAATGATTACAGGCACATTCGTGTAAAGCCCCAGTCTTTCAAGCGGTTAGTCCCGGAATTTCAGCATGGAATCGCAATTTGGAAGTCGCACCCCATGGGGAGCTTAGAGCGAAAGTCTTGCCAACGGAATTCGAAGCCTAATGAGCGGAACCCAAAGCCCTGCTAACAGACATCCCATGGCGAATGAGGTAACTAACGGTATACCCCCTTTTGACAATAACGGCGATAACGGAAGCTATACCGGCGAAAACATCAAGGTCCTGGAAGGTCTGGAGGCGGTGCGCCTGCGCCCGGCCATGTACATCGGTTCAACCGGCGAGATGGGATTGCACCATCTGGTATATGAGGTGGTGGACAACTCCGTGGACGAGGCCCTGGCCGGCTATTGCAAAAAAATCGACGTCGTCATTCACGTGGACAACTCGATCACGGTGACCGACGATGGGCGAGGCATCCCGGTGGACATGATGCCGCTGCCCAACGGCCAGATGATGCCGGCCGTGCAGGTGGTGCTGACCAAGCTCCATGCCGGCGGCAAGTTCGACGCTTCGACGTACAAAGTCTCCGGCGGCTTGCACGGCGTGGGCGTGAGCTGCGTCAACGCGCTCTCGCAGGAGTTCAACGTGGAGATCTGGCGCGACGGCCATACCTGGGAGATGGATTTCAGTTGCGGCATACCCACCAGCGAACTGCGCCAGGCGGGCACCAGCAAGAGGCGCGGCACCAAAGTCCATTTTTTACCCGACAAGAGCATCCTCACCACTACCGAGTTCAACTACGACACACTGGCTCAACGGCTGCGCGAGATGGCCTTCCTCAACAAGGGCCTGGAGATCACGCTCACTGACGAGCGCACCGCCGACGCCAAGACCGGCGAAGCCCGGCGCGCCGAGTTCCGCTATGCCGGCGGCATCGCCGAGTTTGTCAAGCATCTGAACCGCGGCAAGCAGGTGCTGCACGACAAGCCGATCATGATGGAAGCGTTGCGCGACGGGGTGGAGATCGAGATCGCCCTGCAATACAACGACAGCTACTCCGAGACGGTGTTCAGCTTTGCCAACAACATCAACACCGTGGACGGTGGCTCGCATCTGTCCGGTTTCCGCACCGCGCTCACCCGCACCATCAACGCCATCGGCCAGCAGTTGGGGCTGTTCAAGGATCTCAAAGAAAACCTGAGCGGCGACGACGTGCGCGAGGGCCTGGTGGCGGTGGTCAGCGTCAAGCTGTCGCAGCCGCAGTTCGAGGGCCAGACCAAGGGCAAGCTCAACTCCGATATCGCCGGCACCGTGCAGGCCTTTGTCAACGAGCGGCTGGGCATGTTCCTGGAACAGAACCCGCCCATCGCCAGGCGCATCATCAACAAGGCCATCGAGGCTGCCCGCGCCCGTGAAGCTGCCCGCAAGGCTCGCGACCTGACCCGCCGCAAGGGCGCGCTGGACGGCGGCGGATTGCCCGGCAAGCTGGCCGATTGCACAGAGCGCAACCCGGACCGCTGCGAACTGTATCTGGTGGAGGGCGAGAGCGCAGGCGGCACCGCCAAACAGGGCCGCGACCGCAGGTTCCAGGCCATTCTGCCTCTGAAGGGAAAGATTCTGAACGTGGAGAAGGCGCGCTACGACAAGATGCTGGGCCACGAGGAAATCCGCGCCATGATTACGGCGCTGGGCTGCGGCATCGGCAAGGACGACTTTGACTCCACCAAGATCCGCTACGGCAAAATCATTCTGATGACCGACGCCGACGTGGACGGCTCGCATATCCGTACCCTGCTGCTGACCTTTTTCTTCCGTCACATGACGGAGCTGATCAAGCGCGACAACATCTACATTGCGCAGCCGCCTCTCTACAAGATCAAGAAGGGCCGCTTCGAGCAGTACATCAAGGACGACCGCGAGTTTGTGAAGGTGATGGTCAACCGCGCCTCGGAAGGGATGGTTGTCCGCCACGGCGAGACGGCCAGCCGCATCGAGGGCGCCGACCTGACCCGCTTCATGGGCACCCTGAACGAGTACCTGGGCTTCGTGGAAAAGGTGGACAAGCGCATCCGCAATGAAAAATTGACGGAGCTGCTGGCCCGCGCCGAACTCGTCCACCGCGCCGACTTCGCCTCCAAATCCGAGAGCGAGATTCCGCCCAAGCTGGCCCTGCTGCGCGCCGAACTGGCTGAGCGAACCGATGAGTTCGATTTCAAAACGCTGGGCAAGCTTGTCGAGGACGAGGAGCACCATACCTGGTCGTTCAGCTTTGTCGATGCGCAGGGCGCCGAGCGCCGCATCGACTGGACCCTGGCCTCCAGCCCCGAGTTCCGCCAGATGATGGCCAAGTACACCCTCATCAAGGAGTTCCTCGAACCGCCGTTCCTTATCGAGTACGCCGCCAAGGCCGCCGCCGTGGAGGCGCGCGAAGAGGACGCTGATGAAACCGAGCCCGAAGGCGTCGAAAAACAAGCCCGCCGCGCCGCCCGCATCCTGCGCGAGCCGGTCGAAAAGCAGACCGCCCGCGAGCTCTTCGCTTACATCGTGGAACAGGGCAAGAAGGAGTACTCGGTGCAGCGCTATAAGGGCCTGGGCGAGATGACCTCAACGCAGCTCTGGGATACCACCATGGACCCCGACCGCCGCACCCTGCTCCAGGTCAAGCTCGAAGACATCGCCGAAACCGAAGCCATCTTCACCACCCTGATGGGCGAAGACGTGGAAGCGCGGCGCAAGTTCATCGAGGATAATGCCCTGGATGTAAAAAATCTGGACATCTAGGATTGTGACCAGTTTCCACGCCGGTGTGTGACCACTTTCTGAGACACCTGAAATGAGCACTTGTGACAGCGCGGTTGTCAAGAGTTAGTCGTGTCTGAAAATCTGATTAATTGCCATAAGAATCAATAACATAGATCGTAGCTGGCTGGTATAATTATCTCAGAAGCTATTGAAAACACTGCGATAACTGGGAAAAAGTGATGC
>JBEKNO010000157.1:0-7250 GCA_049522735.1 Occallatibacter sp. | reverse complement strand
ACCGCTCCCCCGACAAAAACTATCGCAACCGCTCCATCGCGCCACTTAAACTCACAGGGAAAGACCCGCCTGCCTCTCCCTCCACCCCGGAATCAGCGATTGTGAGAAATGCGGGCTAGCGGTTCCGGCCACTGCCAGCGGCAGACTATCCATATGAGGAAAGAGAAGCTCGCGGTTTCGACTCTCTGGCGGCAAAAGAGAGGATCCAATAGGCTAGCGCAGTCAGGTAACTAACGGCCACAACTTCGTCCAGCCATTGGTACAGCGGCCCAAATGCCTGGTGGGTGTGAAGGATGGAGACGGCCAAGGCGACAATGGAATAAAAGCCGACACCGGTGACGATGCGCAGTTCGCGGTCAGGCCAGCGCAGGCCTTGCAGGCTGCTCCACCAGACAAGCGCCAAGACGAAGGCAACTCTCAGAATCGCAAAGGTTTGCTGTAAATGAACGAGAAGTTTTCCCATGATCGTGCTGTTCACGGGCGCCGTCCACGTGGCCATTAGCCAGATCAGGGTAACGGCCAGCAGGAGCAGGGGGGTGAAAACAGTTCGTATGGGAGAACTGGCGCGATTGTGACGCCGGACAGATCTGGCTAATTCGGCCAGTATCCCGAATTGGAACAGGGCATCAATAATCAGTTCGATCAGATAAAACCGGAAATACCTCTCCGGCAAGAAGCGCAAAACCATTCCTCCTGCGATATCTATACAGAGGCTCCAACCGATATAGAGAGTGAAGACCGGCAGCGTCCGAAAGATACGCTTCCAAACAAGCAACGCGAGAAGAGCCGACTCCATGCCGATGCCGGTCAACAGCAATGTGCTATACGTGCTGTCCAACGTCAACGCTCTTCACGCTTCCTGGTTTTGGCGGCCGCGGAATCCATCAGTCCGATACGAGTAGTCCTTGCGGCTCCGGCCACCGCCAGCAGCAGATTCTGCATCTGGGGAGTGAATTCCCGCCGTTCTGCCTCTTTCTGCGCGAAGCTGAATACCCAATACAGCAAGGAACAGAGGTAGCTGGCCACCTCGATTTGGTTCAGGTGGCTATACAACGGTCCCATCGTCTGGTGCGTATGCAACATGGCCACGGCAAGGCCGACAATCGAATAGAAGCCAAGTCCAGTGGCCACCTGGAGTTCGCGGTTCCGCCAGCCGATGGACAGCAACTGGCTGCAACCAGCCAGCACCAGGAAGAATAGAATTTGGAGAATCGAGGTAGTTTGCTGTAGCCGCATCAGAAGATGCCACTCCGGCGGCAGATAGCTAAACCCAGGGATGCTGGCAAAGGGCCAGATCGCGGCGCCGAGCGCCACGATCAGTCCTCCAACCACTACCAGTGAGCCACGCGGCAGAGAGGCCCGGAACGGGCGAAACACGGACCAAGCCAACTCAATCAGAACACCGAATAACAGGACGGAATCCACTACAAGGTTTACCAAATAGGCACTGAAATAACTTGCAGAGCCTGTGTGGTAGAAGCGGAAGACTACATAGATTCCGGCATTTGAGAAGAGATCCCAAGCACAGTACAGACAGAAAACAGGCAATTGTTTCCAGACACGACGATAGAGAAGCAACCCGACAACTGCTACCTCGATAACAAAGGACGCAAACCAGAATGCGTTGTCCAGACTCATCGTCAGCATCGCGTGTGAACTGAACTCCGCGATGAATTGAGTGTAGCAGTCAATCCATCGTGGTTATGCGGCTACAAGCAAATTGCGCCTATACGGCCATGCCTGGCGGAGGCGGTATCGGGGGCAGCGGAGCGGTCGGAGCGCTGGCCATAGCCATGCCTGGCGGAGGCGGTATCGGGGGCAGCGGAGCGGTCGGAGCACTGGCCATAGCCATGCCTGGCGGAGGCGGTATCGGGGGCAGCGGAGCGGTCGGAGCGCTGGCCATAGCCATGCCTGGCGGAGGCGGTATCGGGTTAAGCGGAATCGAGCTGGCGACGGCAAAGCCGGCGCAGGCAACCAGAATGGCGAGAAGAATGACGAAACGGTACTTCTGCAGATCGAGGATCATAACAGCAGTCTCCCTACGTATAAATTTTGTCGTGCTAAGAGTAACACAAAAGATGTAGAGAGCGTACAACAAAAGTAACCAGTACGTCATTTTTTTTCAAAATTTTTTAGAAGGCTTGTTTTCTGGCTCCTGGGAGCGGCATCGGGAGCGTTATTTCTGCGCCAATCTGGACGCCGGCCGCTCAGCCCAGGTGATTTTAAACGCTATAAATCTCAGTACAAGTTGTTTATTATGAACATATTACGGGTGTAATACGGTCAGATTCGCTGTGCGCTCCGGACTCGAACCCGGGTGTAAAGTACAGCTCGGTTACCTTTCTGAAAACTTTAGTGCTGTACGTCTGACCAGGAAATTGGTTGGGAGCAGGGAAAGTTGGGTAGAGTGGCGTATGGATCCTTTTTGATCCGGGATGTAGTCCATGGATGCTTCGAATCCTGCATTATCGCCGCTATCATCTCTCCCCGAACCGGCCGCCGCACCGCAGGAGGTGCGTTGCGCGGTTCGTTTTCCTCTTGTGCTGCCTGTGGTGCTGTGGACCGGCAATGGGGAGGTTGCCGCGCTCACCCGGAATGTCTCCGCCAGCGGAGTGCTTTTTGAGCTGGACCGTCCCTTGCAGGTGGGGCTTGCCATCCGTTTTTCGCTGCGCATGCCGGGGGCGGTGCTGGGTACCCCGCACGATGTTCTGGTTCATTGTCTGGGACGTGTGGTACGCTGCTCCATGAGCCAATTGCAATACCTGGCCGCCGCCACTATCGACGAGTATCAATTCGCTGAGCAGTGACGGGCCGGGGTTGGCTTGACAGCGCCTTATGGAATTTCTGGACGAATCAGCTAATGGCGAAGTACTTGACGTACCGGTCAAGCCGGGGACAATTCGCATTATTCTGGCGGACTCCCAGGCCATCTACCGCGTAGGCATTCGCAAGGTTTTCGCACTGGAGGACGATCTGCGCGTAGTGGCCCAGGCGGATTCCCTGGAGAATCTGTGCGCGGCCATCGAGCGCTATCCCACCGACATCGTTGTTCTGGAGGGGAGCCTGCTGGCGGGCACGGCCAACGTGATCCCGGAGTTGCTGCGGACCGCCCCGGACGTAAAGCTGATTGTGCAGGCGGTGGCGGCGGACGAAAACCACACCGTAGAGCTTTACCGGCGCGGCGTGCGGGGGATCATCTCCCGGTCCATCTCGCCGGACCTGCTGGTGCGGTGCGTGCGCAGGATCGCGGCCGGTGAAACCTGGATCGACAATCAATCGGTAAATTGGGTGATCGAGGCCTATCGCGCGCAGGCCGCCGCCCTGGTGAGCCCGCGCACCCAGCCCCGTCTCTCGCCCAAGGAGATGGCCATTATCACCTGCATCACGCAGGGCAAGCGCAACAAGGAGATCGCCTTCCAGTTGGGCACCACCGAGCAGGTGATCAAGAATTATCTGCGCAAGATCTATGACAAGCTGGGGGTGAGCGACCGGCTTGAACTGGCTCTCTATTGCCTGCACAACAAGATTATCCAGACGGATGCGGATGAGGAAGTGGTGGCTCAGAAGCTGGTGACGGAGGAGTAGGCGGAGATTGCCTGGCCACCCCGCGGCGCTTCAGTTTTCCGGCGCCTGGGGGTTCTCGTTGGGCTTGCGGGCCAGCTCCAGCAAGCGAATCAACTCAGACAATTCCGCGCCGCTCAGGCGGCCCAGCAATTCGCCGGGGAGCCGCTCGATTACCGGATCCATCTCCCGCAGCAGCCGCAGCCCAGCCGGGGTGATGTGCGTCCAGAGCACGCGCCGGTCATGAGAATCGCGCTGCTGGCGGATGAGTTTAAGCCCCTTCAACCTGGCCATGAGCCGCGTAATGTCCGGCTCGGCGGTGATCATGCGGTTGCCGATGGCCGAACAGGTGAGTCCGTGCGGCTGGACGGCGCGCAGAATCCTGAGCACGTTGTACTGCGTGGAGGTCACGCCCCAGTTGCGGATTTTCAAGTGAAAGGCGCGCTGCAGGCAGTCGGATGCGCGCAGCAGGTTGAGGAAGGCCTCCTCCTCGATGCTGGAAAAAGGGGGTTCCTGCACGATATTGAGTTTCAGGCCTGCCATGAACAGTCTCCCCCTTATGGGTTCATTGAAAAAAGCCGATTGAAATGTGCGGGCTTTACAGGCTATGGAAAAATTCGATATTTCGGGTGAAATCAGCGAAAATCGTTTCTCCGGGGCTAAAGCCCGCGTTGATTTTTATTGGCTTTATGCTGGGGTTGAACCCCCCGCCTCCCTCCCCAGCGACAAGGATCCGTCCCCAGGAAGCAAAGACCGCTTCCCGGGGATCCCGGTCGCTGGAGACCCCGAACTCCCTCTGAATGAGTTTTTCCGCTCGCCGCGGCGAGTAAAGCCGTGCCCTTTCAAAACCGCGTCCGATCTTGTTCAGCCCTCTGCCGCGTTTACTGCCGGGCGACATCCAGCTCGATGGTCAGCTTGACCTCGTCGCCCACGATGGATGAGGGGAACTTAGGCCCGATGCCGAAGGCGCTGCGGCTGATGGTGGTGGTGGCGGAAAAGCCGGAATGCTGCTTGTGATCCGATCCTGTAACCGGTCCGGTGGGGCCTTCCGCGTCCAGGACTACCGGCCTGGTGACCCCGTGCACGGTCAAGTTGCCGGTAATGGTCAGCTTGTTGCCGTTCTTCGATACGCCGGTGCTGGTAAACGTGGCGGTGGGGAAGGTGGCTGCGTCAAAGAAATCCGGGCTCTTGAGGTGGGTGTTGCGCTGATCCACGCCGGTATCCACGGCGCCAACGTCGATGGTGGCCTTCACGGTGGACCTGGTGACGTCGGCCTCGTTGTAGACGAGGGTGACAGCCACATTGCCAAATCGGCCATGCACGTTGGAGATGCTCAGGTGGGTGATGCTGAAATCCACCTCGCTGTGGTTCGGATCGTTCATCCAGGTGGAGGTTTGCGCCAGGGCCAGGGGAGCCGCCAGCGCCAGAATGCCAGTCACAATTGCCAAACGCTTCATGGTTGAAAATCCTTTCGGTCAAATTTTTTGTACGAGGGCTGTTGGGCCGCATGGGGTTGGGGGAAGAGGCGAGCGGGCTCACCGGCTCTGCGGCTCTGCGCGAAGAGGGAAAAGCGCTCCGCTCTGAAAGTTCACATGCAGATAAGATGCGGCGGGGGATTTATTCGTTGCAACAAATATTGAACCGGCCTTAACGAATGCACCATGGATTCTCACCCTTTTCGCAAACAACACGAAAAGGATGGGGCACGGTGATGCGATGCTTTGGGGGCGGATCAAAAATTTTCCAATTCCGGTCTGTTATGCTGCCGCCTATGTCTGTGATGAGACACTTTCGCCAACTGACCCGCCCGCAGCGGCATACGTTTGTGGCCGCGTTTCTTGGCTGGACGCTCGATTCGCTCGATTTCTTTCTGCTCATCTTCTGCGTTCCGGCCATTGCCGGGGAGTTCCACACGCAGCCTTCGGCGGTTTTGGGAGCGGTATTTTTGACCCAGGCGTTACGGCCGGCGGGCGCGCTGGTGTTTGGCATGCTGGCCGACCGCTATGGGCGGCGGCCGGTGCTGATGATGAATATTCTCAGCTTCTCGGCGATTGAGCTGGCCTGCGCCTTTGCGCCTTCGCTGACGGCGCTGCTGGCGCTGCGCGCGCTGTTCGGGATTGCCATGGGCGGGGAGTGGGGGGTGGGCGCGGCGATGGTCTTTGAAACGCTGCCCAAGGAGGGCCGCGGCGCCTTCAGCGGCCTTCTGCAGGAGGGCTACGCGATGGGGTCGATTCTGGCCTCGGGGGCCTTCGCTCTGTTCTTTCATTGGATCGGCTGGCGCGGGCTGTTCATCCTGGGCGCCACGCCGGCGTTACTGGTGTTCTATGTGCAGGCGCGGGTGGGCGAGTCGCCGGTGTGGCTGGAAGGGGCAAGGAAACGGCTGGCGCGGGCGGCCGGAGCGGGCCGGCCGGAGCGGGCCGGGACGGCGGCGAGGTTGCTGGCATTTTTGCCTACGTTCCTGTTTCTGGTGCTGCTGATGACGGCTTTCATGAGCTTTTCGCACGGAACCCAGGATGTGTATCCGACGTTTCTCGCAGTGCAGGCGAAGCTCAAGCCGGAGACGGTGGGGCTGATCGGGGTGCTGTATGGATTTGGATCGATTGCGGGCGGGTTTGTGTTCGGAGCGCTGTCAGAAAAGTGGGGGCGCAAGCGGGCCATCATCACCGCGGCGCTGCTGGCGATCCCGGTAATTCCGCTGTACGCATATGGACATTCGGCGGTGACGCTGGGCGTGGGGGCGGTGCTGATGCAGTTCATGGTGCAGGGGGCGTGGGGGGTGGTGCCGGCTTACCTAACCGAGCTGACGCCGGCTTCGGTGCGGGCCACGGCGCCGGGGCTAGCCTACCAGTTGGGCGGCCTCATCACTTCGTGGAACGGCAAAGGGCAGGCGCTGGCTGCGGAGCGCTGGGGGAATTATCCGGCGGTGCTGGCGATTACCGTGGTGGTGGTGGCGCTGGCGCTGGCGGGGTTGGCGATGCTGGGGCGCGAGGCCAGGGGGACCGAGATGACGGCGGCATGAGGCTGCGTCCATTGGCTTCCCACCCTTGCGGGCTTGACCGCAAAGGGCGCGGCGGAAGACGCTGGGGATTGATGACCTTGGACGAGGAGCGAGCCTTCCTCGCCGAGCATCTCGTGCAGGCCGAAAGCGGCGATTTGCTGACCGCCAAACAGCTTTCTTCCGCGCTGGAGAAAAAGCTCGGGCAAGAGGTCTCCATCGACTACATCTACGGTCTTCTGCATCGTCACCAATGGCGCAAACTGACCCCGCGTCCTCACCACACCAAGCAGGATCAAGCGATTGCGGAAGCCTTCAAAAAAAACTCCCGCAGACTCTCCAAACCATAGCCCAGAGCCTTCCCGCGGGCACAAGGATGCGTGTGCTGTTTCAAGACGAGGGCCGTTTCGGACGCATCAGCAACGCGCGAAGCTGTTGGGCGCCGCTGCCCTTGCGGCCCACAGTCTGCAGCCAACTGGTCCGCGAATATGTGTACGCCTATGTGGCCGTGTGCCCCGCCGACGGCCAGATGTCTTCGCTGATTTTGCCCTGGGTCGATGCCCGCTTGATGAGCATCTTTCTGGCCCAGACCGCGGCGCAGTTTCCCAACGAACACCGCGTCATGTTTCTGGATGGAGCCGGCTGGCACACGGCCCATGAACTGAGGGTGCCGGCCAACATGAGATTGCTTCCC
>JBEKNO010000156.1:0-7292 GCA_049522735.1 Occallatibacter sp. | reverse complement strand
CATACCCTATGCGCAGGTGGAGATCGGGAATATCGACACGGGCGTAACTCAAACCACAAAGACCACGGGAGACGGATTTTATTCGCTCACCGGCCTGATGCCCGGCCGCTATTCAATGACCGTCCGCAAGCAGCAGTTCAAGACCGTCTCCGTAGTCGGAATTACGCTCAACGTGCAGGACAATCTTTCGCGGGATATTGTGCTTCCCGTGGGGCCGGCCACGGAGTCAGTAACCGTAGATGGCAATGCGCTTGTGCTGGACACGACGGACGCTGCGGTCAGCACCGTGATCGACAGTACATTTGTCGAGAATATGCCGCTCAACGGCCGCAGCTTTCAGACGCTGATCATGCTCACGCCGGGCGTGGTCCTTACCCAGACTTCAGCCAGCGACCAGGGCCAGTTCAGCGTGGATGGCGAACGGGCCGACGGCAACTATTTCACCATTGACGGAGTGAGCGCCAACATCGGCATCGGCGGCTATCGTCCCCTCTCTCAATTCGCCGCCGGCGCCTTGCCCGCGCTGAGCGCCCAGGGAGGGACGAACAGCCTGGTTTCAGTGGATGCCATGCAAGAGTTTCGCATCCAGACCTCCTCCTTCGCTCCCGAGTTTGGCCGCACCCCCGGAGGGCAGATTGCGATTTCCACGCGCTCGGGAAGCAACGCCTTTCATGGCACGCTCTTCGACTATGTCCGCAACGATGTGCTGGACGCCAACAATTGGTTCTCTGACTACGACAGTTTGGCCAAGCCCCAGGAACGGCAGAACGATTTCGGAGGCGTCTTCGGCGGCCCCATCCTCAGGGACAAGACCTTCTTCTTCTTTTCTTATGAAGGGCTGCGGCTGGATCAGCCGGAGACGGCGGAGACCATCGTTCCGGATGATGCATCGCGGCAGGCAGCCACCGCGGCGGAGGCGCCCTTCCTGGATTCATTTCCCGATGCGGGTCCAAACGCAACCGAAGTGCCCGGAGACGATTTCGCGCAATACAATGCCAGTTACTCGAACCCATCCACGCTCGACGCCTACAGCCTCCGTGTGGACCACGCCATCAACACGAAGCTGAATTTATTTGGCCGTTATGACTACTCGCCCTCGAAAGTAACGCAGCGCGACTTTACCAACGAAGGCACGCCGGGTGCGCTGAGCAACACAGAGACAGATTCGTTCTCCATGCAGACCTTCACCCTCGGTTTTGGAGCCGGGATAACTCCGGCCATCGCCAATGAGGCGCGGGCAAACTTGAGTAACGTGAGGGTCGGGACCGTCTACAACCTGGATAACTTCGGCGGCGCCGTGCCTCCATCCAGTTCGGTTCTGTTTCCCACCGGATCTGGAATCGATCCGGCCAACGCTTCTTCCGGTTGGTACCTTTACGGAGGAGGCGAGCTGCTGGTGGGAAGTAACAACGTCGAAGAACAGCGCCAAATCAACCTGGTGGACAATCTGTCAGCCACAAGGGGCGCTCATCAACTGAAATTCGGCGTGGACTATCGCTGGCTTGCTCCTTTCGTCAGGCCTGTTGGTTACTCCAACTTTCTGCTCTTCTTTGGCGTAAGTGATGCCAATGGTCCGGGAAGCGTGCTCTCGGGAAGCGTCTTTCAAATAGAGGACGGCAACCAGTTCCCGGTCGCGCTCCTGTCGCAGAATTTCTCGGCTTATGGCCAGGATACCTGGAAAGTTACGCCAAGATTGACTCTCACTTACGGGCTGCGTTGGGACGTGAACCCGGCGCTCAAAGGCAAGAACGCTTCGAGTGAGCCATTCACGGTGATGGGACTGGACGACCCGGCGACTATGACCATAGCTCCTCGCGGAACGCCGCTCTATAACACGACTTACGGAAACGTCGCGCCCAGGGCCGGCGCGGCTTATCGGCTGCGCCAGAGACAGGATTGGGAGACGGTGCTGCGCGCGGGCGCCGGCGTGTTTTACGACTTAGGCTCGGGGCCTCTCGGAGCGGTATCCGCCTATTGGCCGTTCCAAACCACCACATCCTCCCTGTTCGCTCCCCTGCCGCTGACGCCGGCTGAGGTTGCCGCCCCTCCATTCAGCCTGAGCCTGCCGGTTACCGACTTGTTTGTGGCCGAACCCAATCTGATGCTTCCCAGGACTTATCAGTGGAACCTTGCCATCGAACAGTCGCTTGGCGCCAGCCAGACTGTCTCCGCAACCTATCTTGGTGCTGTGGGCCGGGATTTGCTCCGCGAGGATACCCTGGCATTTCCCAATGCGGACATTAACTACCTTTTCGCGATCAGAAACACGGCCACCTCCGACTACAACGCCTTGCAGCTCAAGTTTCAACGGCGGCTCTCGCGGGGCTTGCAGGCTCTGGCCTCGTACACGTTCTCGCACTCCATCGATATAGCTTCCTCTGACACTTTCATTTACAGCGCGACGCCGGACAGCTTTGCCAACCCCAATGTGGATCGGGGCGATTCAGACTACGACGTGCGCCATTCCTTCACCGGCGCCGTGACCTACGACGTGCCGGCTCCTAAATCCCCAACGGCGGAGCGTTTCATTCTGGGAGGCTGGTCGACGGATGGCTTTGTCATGGCCAGGACCGCGCCCCCGGTGAACCTCTTTTCCGCAAACGAGTTTCGCGCAGACGGCGTACTTATTCAGCCCCGCCCGAACGTGAACTCCGGTCAACCGTATTATCTCTTTGGATCGCAATATCCAGGAGGCAAGGCTTTCAATCCGGCGGCCTTCACCACACCGCCCGCTGGGCATCAGGGCGACCTGGGGCGCAATGCATTGCGCGGCTTTGGAGCCTGGCAAGCGGATTTTGCTGTGCACCGGCAATTTCATCTGACGAAGAAAGCAGGTCTCCAGTTCCGCGCCGAGATGTTCAACGTCTTCAACCATCCGAACTTCGCCCCCCCCAACAATCTGGTTGGCTATGCGCTGTTCGGCCAATCCACGCAGACGCTGGGGAGCAGCCTGGGCGCCGGCGGCGGAAATGGCGGCTTCAATCCGCTCTATCAGATCGGCGGACCGCGTTCCGTTCAGCTTGCGCTCAAGCTGAAATTTTAAGGCCGCAGCCTTGAGGGTGCGGTGCTAGACTCTGTTGCAATGGAAAATTCCATAGAAAAAGTAGTAAAAACATCCGATCCGGATTGGCTCCGAGCCCTCGCCGTCATCTACAAGACTCGCATGAACGGCCTGCTCGTGGATGATGCCGGTTTGGGCATTGATCCGGCGCGGCAAACGCTTCTCCAGATGGCAAGGCGCTCTGGGCTGTCGCATCGGGAAATTGCGGGGGTATCTGCAGCCCTCGGGATGAGCGGCGTAGGCGTAACCATGATTATCCTCGCGTTCCTCGATCCGGAACCAACCAGCAAACTTGGGCTGTTGGTGGGAGGCGGGGTAACATGCGTGCTCGCGGGCGGCTTTTCGGCGATTCGAATTCTAACTACTCACAAGCCGCCTGATATCAGAGTCACGGCGCGAGGCATAGAAATCTCCTGGATGTAGTTCGACGCTCTGCATAGGATGCCGCAATGGCGATATTCGGCATTGCAGCCCATTACGATGCGGACGTCACGCAAGACTTCTTCTTCAGGCTTGCGATTGCGGCAGGGCACACCTCTATGGCCTATACTCTCTACTGTCGATTTTCTTTTTGAGGGAGCACACCTATGTCTTCGTCCGCTGTTGCCTACGCCCGCAAGAACTACCCGCGCTTTCTCGATGAATTGAAGGCCCTGCTGCGCATTCCGTCCATCTCCACGCTGCCCGAGAACAAGGGCGATTGCCGTCGCGCCGCCGAGGTGCTGATGGCCGAACTCAAGCGCATCGGCATGGAGCACGCGCGGCTCATCGAAACCGAGGGCCATCCGTTGGTCTACGCCGACTGGCTGCACGCCGCCGGCAAGCCCACCGCCCTGTTTTACGGCCACTATGATGTGCAGCCCGTCGATCCGCTGGACGAATGGCTTTCGCCGCCCTTCGAGCCCACAGAGCGCGACGGCAACCTTTACGCCCGCGGCTCGGCGGACGACAAGGGCCAGGTGTGGGCGCAGGTAAAGGCGCTCGAGTCGCTGATGGCCGCCAACGGAAAGCTGCCGTTGAATGTGCGTGTTCTGCTGGAAGGCGACGAGGAGGTTGGGGGGGAGGGAATTGCCAGCTATGTCGCCCAAAAGCCGCCGGACCTGAAGGCGGACTTTGCCCTGATCTCCGATACCGAGCTGTTTGCGCCCGGCCTGCCCACTCTGTGCGTGGGCCTGCGCGGCATGATCTATACCGAACTCGAAGTCCGCGGCGCCAGGACCGACCTGCACTCCGGCATGTACGGCGGCGCGGCCCCCAATCCCTTCGTGGCTCTGGCGCAGATGATAGCCAAACTCAAGGACGAAAACGGCCACATCCTCATCCCCGGCTTCTACGACGACATCATTCCTCCCAGCCCCGAGGAGCTTAAAGCCTGGCGCAGCCTGCCCTTCGACGAGGAGCACTACCGCAAGACCGAGGTGGGCTCGCGCTCCTTGGTGGGCGAGGCCGGCTACAGCGTTCTGGAGCGCACCTGGGCGCGTCCCACGCTGGACGTGCACGGCATCCCCGGCGGCTTCATCGGCGCGGGCGCAAAGACGGTGATCCCGGCCAAGGCGGTGGCCAAGGTCTCCATGCGCCTGGTGCCCGGCATGACGACGACAAAAGCCTTTGCCCTGTACAAGAGCTTCGTGGAGAAGATCGTTCCCGCCGGCGTGGATGTGGAGGTGCGGCTGATCAGCGCCGGTGAGCCCAGCTTGATTCCCGTCGACAACCCGTACATCAGGGCGGCTACACGCGCGTTGCACGAGGTTTGGGGCAAGGACACGGTCTTTATCCGCTCCGGAGGGTCCATCCCCATCGTGGGCGACTTTGACCGCAATCTGGGCGCGCCCAGCGTGATGATGGGCTTCGGCCTGCCCGACGACAACATCCACGCCCCCAACGAGAAGTTCCATCTGAAGAACTTCGAGCTGGGCATCGAATCGTTGATTCGCTTCCTTGAGGAAGTTGGACGCTGAGTTGGAATCCCATGCCTCAAAATCGAGACCTGGGGTGGACGCTTCGGGTTAAATGGGATCAATAAGACCATGAAATATGAATTGCAGACTCTTGATGAATATTCGGACGAAGCTCTCTTGGCGGAATTGCGTCGTGTCACAGGTGCTCTAAATGGGCAACGACTGACGAGAGAACGATTCAATTCCATTGCGCGGGTTCACTCCTCTACACTTGAAAATCACTTTGGTTCATGGCGAGAAGCTCTTGACAAGGCTGAAATTAGCGAAGTAATCGCCCCAAGGTACAGAGTACTTTCCCGCGAAGAGGTAATCCAAGTTCTTCGCGACTTCGCCACTGAATATCCAAATACTCCCGTAACGCTGAATGCAATTGCTGAAAGGCTTGGTGTTGATAAGGGTAGTATTAGCCGAAGGTTCGGAAATTGGAAGACGCTGCTCTCAGAGGTTGGAATTGCTCCTGTACCGATGGGTCGCCGATACACAGAAGAAGAGTGTTTTGAGAATATCTTGACACTTTGGACGCACTACGGTAGGCAGCCTCACTTCGGCGAGCTAAAATATCCCCCCTCCACTGTAGGCCCCAAAGCGTATATTCTTCGTTGGGGCGGATGGAGAGCGACCCTTTCCGCTTTTGTTAAGCAGATTAATAACGTCGAAACGCCACCAGCGGAAATAAATTCAGTTGAATTCTGCGCTGAAAAGCGAGGATGTGCCACAGTGGAAGTTCCTGCGCCACAGTCAATTCCCCTCGCATTGCGTTACAGAATTCTATCTCGGGACAGGTTTAGATGCGTTTTATGTGGAGCCTCACCCGCCAAGGACGTCGCCGTTGAGCTGCATGTTGACCATATTTATCCAAGGTCGCGTGGAGGCCAATCTATCGAGGAGAACCTGCGAACGCTATGCTTAAAATGCAATTTGGGAAAAGGCGACAAGATAGAAGATGCCGGACTTGACATCCGTAAACCGTAGCGTTATACTTAATAAATGATAAAGTCCTTCCGCCATGCCGGGCTTGAGAAGTTCTACAAGACCGACAGCAAGGCCGGAATTCAACCGCATCATGCGCAGAAGTTGAGGGTGCAGTTGACCGCGCTCAACGAAGCAAAACAGCCGTCCGATCTGGCTACCCCGCTATCGTGGGGATTGCATCGGCTGCAAGGCAGAGAACGGCACTGGTCGATCCGGGTAGACGGCAACTATCGTTTGACCTTCACGTTTGAAGGCGAAGATGCCATTCTGCTGGATTATCGGGATTACCACTAAGGAGACGATATGCCCACGGAAATGCACAATCCGGCGCACCCCGGCCAGGTGCTTCAAGAATACTTGGAAGGGATGAACATCACTCATGTAGCGAAGCATCTTCACGTTTCGCGAGTCACTCTTTCCAGGATTCTCAATTGCCGCGCGGGCATCTCCGCGGAGATGTCGTTGCGCCTGTCGGCGGCGCTGGGAACGCATCCCAGCTTCTGGTTTGATATGCAATCGTCGTATGAATTTGCGCAAGCAAAGCGGAAGAAAATACCCCATATTGCACCATTCAGCATCGCCGCATAGACGGACGGGGAGACCACGTCTGAGAACGCGCAGGCTCTTGACAAATGTTCTGAAGGGGGTATGATAAGAACAAGTCTTACTGAGTAAGACTCTTTCAACCATGAGAACCACAGAAACCATGACCGTTTCCCTCCCTCCCGCGCTGCTTTATCAATTCGAGGAGGTGCGGAAAAGAGAATCCCGCACCCGTTCCGAACTTGTCCGCGAGGCGTTGCGGGCATATTTCGAGAGCCGCTATCCCGCGGACTCGCCGACCCAGGAGGAACTCTCCGCGCTGCGTCGCGGCCGGGCCGCCTTTCGCCGCGGCGATGCACTCTCATTAAAGGCATTCCTCCATGATGTGGAACCTCATCATCACCGGTCCGGCGCAAAAGAACTTCCAAAAGCTCCCGCAAAGAGATCAGGAGCGCGTTAAAGCGATCCTCGTCGCGATGCAGGACGATCCCTTTCTGGGGGATCTCAAGCGCCTCAAGGGAACGTCGACTGCATGGCGGCGCAGAGTGGGGAACTACCGGATCATCTATGACCTTTATTTCGAGGAGCGACTGATCGTTATCTCCGCGATCCTGCGGCGGACCTCAACAACCTACGAATGACACAACCGGCTTGCGGCTCCGATTGTGTAAGCTGATTCTACGGCAATGAACGAGTCCCCCTACAATCCGGAGTTTTCGGAGGCGCTGGCAGGAGCACACGGCGGAGAGCCGGAACGG
>JBEKNO010000155.1:0-7380 GCA_049522735.1 Occallatibacter sp. | reverse complement strand
CCGATCAAGCAGAAGTATGGGCGGAAAATCTCCTGGGCCGACCTCATGATTCTCGCCGGCAACGTCGCCCTCGAATCGATGGGCTTTAAGACCTTCGGCTTTGGCGGCGGGCGCGCGGACGTCTGGGAGCCCGAAGAGGACATCTACTGGGGCCCTGAAGGCAAGTGGCTGGCGGACGAGCGCTACAGCGGCGACCGTGATCTTCAGAATCCGCTCGCTGCCGTGCAAATGGGCCTCATCTATGTGAATCCGGAAGGGCCCAATGGAAAGCCGGATCCAATTGCCGCGGCAACCGATATCCGGGAGACCTTCGCGCGCATGGCGATGAACGACGAGGAGACCGTCGCGCTGATCGCCGGCGGTCACACCTTCGGCAAAACCCATGGCGCAGCCGATCCGCTCAAGTATGTCGGACCCGAACCCGAAGCCGCTCCCATCGAGGAGCAGGGCCTCGGCTGGAAGAACAAATTTGGCACGGGCAATGGAGATGATACGATCGGCAGCGGCCTGGAAGTCATTTGGACCACGACGCCTGCGAAGTGGAGCAACAACTTCTTCGCCAACCTGTTCGGCTACGAATGGGAACTGACCAGGAGCCCGGCCGGGGCGCATCAGTGGAGACCAAAGAATGGCGCAGGCGCCGGTACGGTGCCGGATGCTCACGATCCGTCAAAGCGTCACGCGCCATCCATGCTGACCACTGACCTCGCCTTGCGCTTCGACCCTGCTTACGAAAAGATTTCACGGCGCTTCTATGAGCATCCGGATCAGTTCGCGGACGCCTTCGCGCGGGCGTGGTTCAAGCTGACGCACCGCGACATGGGGCCGATCGCGCGATACCTTGGCCCGCTCGTTCCCAAGGAGCCCCAGTTGTGGCAAGACCCTGTTCCCGCCGTGGATCATCCACTGATCGGAGAGCAGGAGATTGCTGCTTTGAAGGCCAGGATCCTCAAATCCGGACTGTCGATCTCCCAACTGGTCACCACTGCCTGGGCATCGGCGGCGTCGTTCCGCGGCTCCGATAAGCGCGGCGGGGCGAACGGGGCGCGCATTCGCCTCGCGCCGCAAAGGGATTGGGAAGTGAACCAGCCGGCCGAACTCAAAAAGGTTCTTCAGACGCTGGAGGCGATTCAAAAGGATTTTAACGGCGCGCAGTCAGGCGGGAAAAAGGTCTCGCTTGCCGACCTGATCGTTCTGGGCGGGTGCGCAGCCGTCGAGGAAGCTGCGAAAAGGGCCGGGCACGAAGTGAAGATTCCTTTCTCGCCGGGGCGCACGGATGCTTCGCAGGAGCAGACCGACGTGCACTCATTCGCCGTAATGGAGCCGGCCGCGGACGGGTTCCGCAACTATCTCCGCAACGGAAACCAAACGCCGGCCGAGGAGCTGCTTGTGGACCGGGCGCAGTTGCTGACCCTGACTGCCCCCGAAATGACAGTACTCATCGGCGGCCTGCGCGCTTTGAATGCCAACTTCGGGCATTCCAAACACGGCGTCTTCACCAACCGGCCCGAGACGCTGACCCATGATTTCTTCGTCAACCTGCTCGACATGAATACCAAGTGGGAGCCCTCCTCTGCATCCGAAGGCGTGTATGAGGGGCGCGATCGCGCCACGGGCAAAATCAAGTGGACCGGCACGCGTGTCGATCTTGTGTTCGGTTCCAACTCGCAGCTCCGGGCGATCGCTGAAGTCTACGCATGTGACGACGCGAAGGAGGCATTTGTGAAGGACTTCGTGGCTGCGTGGAACAAGGTGATGAACCTTGATCGCTACGACCTTGCCTGAGCTCGGCGGAAATGAGAGCTGTTAACTTGGCACTACCCCCCGTTCCTGTTGTTCGGATGGGCAAAAACGGAGGTGGCGTTTTCTTGGCTCGCTCGGGCCGGATCGCGCCACCTCTGATTCTGCCGGGGCTTAATCGCTGAAGTCACCGGGTGGCCTGTAAGCTTTCGTCGAGTTCTGGATGGGTTCGGCCGCATCGCGCCCATGCCGCCACTGAGCGAATGTTCGAGCGCGCGCGTCTCTACACTCAGTATGATGAGGCGGATAGCGTGCGTCTAATCCGGTAGCAGGACAGGACGCGCGCTGAAGCGTTACCCTTAGTCCAGAACCCGGTGCGCGGCAATGAAGGAGCGGAGATGAAAATCGGAACGTGGGCAAAGCTGTTATTTGCGGCAGCGCCGCTTCTGGCTGGATGCGGAAATTTCTGGCAACCGCCGGGCGGCGGCAGCGGCGGTGGCGGCGGATGCACTACGAACTGCACCAAGGCAACCAGCGGCGACTTCTATATCCTGAACAGCCCAACGTCAGGCAGCCCAACCATTGTGGGCGAGTCCATTGTCACCGGCACTCTGACCGCGATCCCCGGCAGCCCCTGGGCCGTGGAGTCCTCACCCTACGCCATAGCCATGGCTCCCAACGGCAAGTTCCTGATCGTGAGCACCACCACCGGCACTTATGCGTATCCCATATCGAGCGGCGTGTTGGAAACAGCCACGCTCGTTTCCACGGATCAGGCCTATGCCATTCAGGTGGACAAGACCAATTCGTGGCTGGTGGAGGCCATCCCAGGCACCGGCGGAGTGCAAATGAGCGCCATCTCCATCAACCCCGCCACCGGCGCTTTTATTACCGGCAGCCCTGTGCGAACGGCAGCTTTTGCAGTCGCAAACGCCGCCGTGCAGCAGAATAAGATGGTCATTTCGCCGGATAACAGCTACGTTTTTCTCGCTCTTGGCGCCGGCGGCACCATAGCGGTTCCCTTTAACTCCAGCGCTCCCTTCCCGTCCGGAATCACGGCCTACACGATTGCAGTGTTGAATACCGGCGGTTCCGCCCTTTCGGTGGCCGTAGACCCCAGATCCACCCCTCGCCTGTTCTATATCGGCGAAACCCTGGCTGGCAACTCCGGCAACTCCGGCGGACTGCGCGCCTTTACCTACGCCTCTTTGGGCACTTCTACGCTGGTCAACGCCACCGGCTCCCCCATCGCCAGCGGCGGACTGGCGCCCAATTTCATCCTGCCCGTTTCCACCCCCGATTTTGTCTATGTAGCCAACGGGGCCGGCACCGGCACGGCAGGCAACATCGCCGGATTTTCGATCACAGCGGCGAGCGGTCCCACCTATACCATAGCGGCGGGCAGTACGGTTGCGGCCGGCGTGCAACCGCTAGGCCTGGCCGAGGACTCGACCGATACCTTCGTGCTGACCGTGGGTTCGCTGGGCAGTCCCTATTTCGACTCCTACACCTTCGACACCACCACCACCGGCCAACTGGATTCACAGATCACTTCCACCACCGCGGCCGGTTCCATCGCCATCGTCGCGGCGCCGTAATAAATGCAGGGATCAGGGAACAGCTAAGATGCTCGTGGCCGGACCCGTCTGTCAAGATTTATGGTTTCCCACCCTTTCGCCACAAGAAAGGCGAAAGGATGGGGCACGGTGCATTTATACAACAGAAAATGTCGATGAGATGGTCGTTCCCTGATCTCTGATCTCTGATTTCTGTTTCCTTATCCCTGACCCCTGTTCTGCTATCCTCAAGAAGAATGCCATGGGCTGTGTTCACGCGAATTCCAGTCTCAATCCTCCCTTCTGTCAGGCGCCTCGGGGTTTCTGCGCCTTTGCTGACGGTGTTGTGTTTTCTGGCGCTTGCCTGCGGATGCGGCCGCTTCCGCCACCAGCAGCACGAGATGGTATACGTCTCCGCCCGCCAGATGTATCTCCATGACCGGGTAGCCGCCGTCTCCAATCGCGTGGCCGAGGTGGCCAACGGCCAGCCGCTGGAAGTGCTCGATCACGGCCGGCGCTTCCTCAAGGTGAGAACCGAAAAGAACGAGGTGGGCTGGATTGAAGAGCGGGCCGTCATCGACGAAAAAACGTATAACGCCTTCGTCCAGCTTGCCGGCCAGCACCAACAGGATCCGGTAGTCGCCACCGCCACTCTGCGCGACGAGCTTTATCTGCACATCCTCCCCGGCCGGGAGACGGAGCACTTTTATCTGCTGGCCGCCAACGCCAGGGTCCATCTACTGGCCCGCGCCTCGGTTCCCAAGGCGCCCGCGCCTGACTTTGCGCCGCTTCCCAAACCCACGGCGCCTCAACCTCCCCTGAAACCTGCCGTGGAGGGAAAGGCTCCGTCCCCGGGCAGCGGTTCGAACCAGGTCATCTCGCCCGCTCCCGGATCCCAGCGGCCCCCGGCAAAGATTACGCCGCTTCCCGCTCCCCCGCTTGCGCCTCCCGTCGTGCCCCCGGTGATGGAGGATTGGTGGCTTGTGCGCGACTCGCAGGGCCACGCCGGGTGGCTGCTGGCCAGCCGCATGGATGTGGATGTGCCGGACGAGATTGCCGCCTATGCCGAGGGACAGCGCTACGTGGGCGCCTACGTGCTCAACAAGGTGATCGACCCCCACGCTTCCACGCCCAACCACGAGGTTCCGCAGTACCTGACCTTGCTCAGCCCGCCCCGGTCCGGTTTGCCCTTCGACTTCGACCAGGTGCGCGTCTTCACCTGGAATCCCCGCCATCATCGCTACGAGACGGCCTTCCGGCTGCATCCCATCCAGGGCTATCTGCCGGTGCGGGTAACGCCAGAGACGGCCTCCGGCGGCGCGCCCGTCTTCAGCTTCCAGATCGCCAACGGCATGAACCTGATCACCGATCCCGAGACGGGCATCACCCATCCGGTAGCTCCGCGGACCATCACCTATGAGATGGATGACACGCGGGCCAAGCGCATCGGCCCCGACCTGGGGCCGATTCCATTTACACACTCGGCTGAACCCAAATCCAAATCCGCCAAGCCGGGGAAAAAGAAGCGGAAGTAATGACGCGGCCCATCGTGCCGGAGCGCCCCCAAAAACCGTTCACCGGTAAATCTCTCGGCGGTTGCCTAAACGCACGACTTGGACACACAGTCTTCGATCTTGAATGTCGGCAATGATGCGGTAATCCCCGACCCTGCATTTCCAGTAATTGCCCAGCGTGGAGCCTGTAAGCGCCGCGCCGATACTGCGCGGATTGTCCAGCGCGGCAACACGCTCGCGTAGAAACCTGATGATGCGCCGGGCAACCTGTTTGTCCAGTTTCTTCAGCTCTTTTTCGGCCTCGGCTTCAAACTCAATCAACCAGGCCAAGGCGCTGCTCCACTTCATTCAGCGTATAGGTTCTGCTGCGTCCGGCGCGCAGAGCGAGCGTCCGCTGTTCGGCCAGGTACAAGTCTTCGAGGTCTTCGAGTTTTTCGCTGATGGCTTCGACCATGTAAAAAGTCTTGCTTCGGCCCGTGCGCTTGGACAGCTTTTCCAGGCGAATTTTCAGGTCTTCCGGCAAGCGAAGGGAAACGGCGGTCATGGAATCAAACCTCCAAAAAGATTGCAATACAAGTATTGCACAGGTTCGCCTTCACAGGTTGCTGGTAAAAACTCTTTAGACTTTGTTATGCCCATATGGACATAATTAAGACACGAGGCGAGTGTTCAAGCTGAGAAGCTGGCCAAAGGAGAGCATCGGTGAGCAACGTTGAAGAAGGAATGAACGTTTACGCGGACCTTGGCTTCAAGGACGCCGGCGAGATGCTGGTAAAGGCGCAATTGGTGGTGAAGATTGCGGAGATTCTGCGCCAACGGGGATGGAGCCAACAGCAGGCGGCTCAGGTGCTGGGTTTGACTCAACCAAAACTCTCAAAGATGCTGCGCGGTCAGTTTCGCGGCATCAGCGAGATGAAGATGATGGATTGTCTGGTGCGGCTGGGGCGTACTGTCAAGATTGTTGTGGGCCCTGTGTTGTGGGCCCTGAGGGCAAAGCCACTGACGACCACATCGAACTCGTGACGGCGTAGAGACGTCATCGCCTTTCCCCGCATTCTCGCCCCGAAACCAAGAAAGGCGCGGGTGATGGCATAAGCTTCAGCCGCTGGATCTCGCGGCAGATCGAGAGCGATCCGGGATCTCGATCCGGCTGCACTTGTTGAGTTCGAGCCTTTCCAGGTCTCGAATCGAGACCCGGGCACTCGGCTATTTCACTATAATGGCGGCATGACCTGTCATATTGCACCATTCCCATTCAAGGAACTGTTTCTCGAATTCAAGTCGCTCGTGGAGAAGAAATCGGGCATGCGGTTCCACTCTTTCAAGGGAACCAAATACACATTCGACCAGGAAGGCTATAAAGAGCAACTCTACAAATTAGGCCGCGAAGCTCTTGCCATTGAAACATGGAAGCCCGACGATATTGGCACGGGAATCATAGCGAAGCGCATGGTGAAGGCGATCGAACTCCCAACGAACAACCTTTTCCCTACGGACAAGAATAGGTGGGGAAGCCAGGCTCTTCTGCACAAATCCATTCTGGAAGCCGCAAACGACGGCAAAAACAGGCAAAGCGTTGAGTCGTGTATTTACGACATTTACTGGACAGACCAAGATGACAAGTCGTTTGCAAAGGCAGTCGGAACCTTCGGCAAAAAGTACCCGCTCCTGGCTTATCTATTCTTCCTCAAAGACTGCTCCCGGTACGTTCCTGTTGAGCCCAAAAAGTTCGATTTTGTCTTCCCTATGTTCGGTGCGGAATTCAAGACTGCTGGCCAATGCTCATGGAATAACTACGCGGCTTTCATTGGGCTGATTTCAGAACTGAAGCTGATGCTGGCCGAGGAGCTCAAATGCGAAGTTACCTTGCTGGACGCGCACTCGTTCGCATGGATGGTTGCGGGGCAACTTGAGTCCGACGGCCTGCCGGAGAAGCTGAAAGAGTACAACAACCTCGGACCAACGGAGCGCGAGGCGATTACCTTAGCCCGGATTGGGCAGGGCCGCTTTCGTCAAGGGCTCCTCGAGTATTGGAAGACGTGTGCAGTTACAGGATGTACGGAGCAGAAGCTTCTCGACGCGGCACACATTAAACCGTGGGGGATAGGGACAGTTCAGGACTGCTATTGCGTCTACAACGGACTTCTTCTTGCTCCAGCACTTCACCGGTGCCTCGACAAAGGCTACATTACGTTCTCCGAAACAGGGGAAATCATCATTTCCGCCCGCCTCTCAGCAGGGGACCGCAGAGCTTTGGGAATTGATGCAGACTTGAAGTTGAGAAAGCTTGAGGCAGGACATAAGCCCTTTCTGGAATACCACCGCGCTTGGTACGAGAAGTTGCACACTGGCGCATAGTAGCCCCAGTCTTAATCTGCCGGTGCCCCTCGATAAGGACGAAGGCTTTGTCAAGCGCACACTCGTCCCGGGCGGTGCGCCAGCACCGCTTTTTTTTGCCAGCTTGGTTTGAGGACCAGAGCCTTTGCGAATCACGCTACATCATCTTTCGAGGGGCATGTTTTTCGCCCCACCAACCATCGATTCGGCCATCCACCACAGACCATGATGCT
>JBEKNO010000154.1:0-7399 GCA_049522735.1 Occallatibacter sp. | reverse complement strand
AACGAACTGTCCCGCTACAAGGAGGTCGAGGCGGTGGGCGGCGTGGCTTACCTGGCCTCGCTCACCGAGGGTTTGCCCCGCCGTCCGGTCATCGAGGAGTACATCCGCATCGTCAAGGACAAAAGCCTGCTGCGCAAGCTGATGGGCATTTGCTCCATGGCCATCGCCCGCGCCGCCGACCAGGGCGAGACGGCCCTGGAAGTTCTGGGCGCCGCCGAGTCTCAGTTGATGGAGGTCACCGAGAAAGGCATCATCCACGGCTTCCAGTCGCTCGACGAGATTGTCCAGCACTCCTTCGGCTCCATCGACAATCTCTACAATCAAGGCCAGCATAAGGTCACCGGGCTGGCCACTGGCTATTACAAGTTGGACGAGATGACCAGCGGCCTGCAGAAAGGCGAGCTGATCATCATTGCGGGCCGGCCTTCAATGGGAAAAACAGCCCTGGCCATCAATATCGCGGAAAACGCGGCGGTCAGCAGCCATGCCGTCGTGGCCATCTTCAGCCTGGAGATGACCCGGGAGGCGCTTTTGCGGCGCATGCTGGCCAGCCAGGCCGCGGTGGATCAGCGAAAACTGCAAACGGGCGAGATTTTCCGCGAGGACCGCGCCAAACTGCAAAAGGCGCTCGGCGACCTGGTCGAGTCAAGGATTTTCATCGACGACACGGCGAGCATTTCGCTGGCCGAGATGCGGGCCAGGGCGCGGCGGCTCAAGCAGAACTCCGGCGGCCTGGACCTGGTGGTGGTGGACTACCTGCAACTGATGTCGGCCACGCTGGCCTCGGCCGGCGGCAAGCGCTATGAGAACCGCACCCAGGAGGTCTCGGCCATCTCCCGCGGGCTCAAAGCCCTGGCCAAGGAGCTGGACGTGCCGGTGGTGGCCCTCTCGCAGCTCTCCCGCGCCAGCGAGCGCCGCGGAGAAGACAAGCGCCCCTACTTGAGCGACCTGCGCGAATCGGGATCCATCGAGCAGGACGCCGACGTGGTGGCCTTCATCCACCGCGAGGCTTACTACAATCGCGGCGAAGAACTGACCGAGGACGAAAAGGCCAAATCGGAGATTATCCTGGCCAAACAGCGCAACGGCCCCGTCGGCTCGGTCGAGCTGTACTTTGTCTCGCGCTACACGCGCTTCGAGAATCCTGAGACCGCGCACGCGGTCTGAACTCACGGCTCGTTCAGAATCAGCGCGATGCGGCCTGCAATCAGGTCGCTGGGCGACTCGCCGGGATCAATCTCGATCAGGTCCACGGGGAAGGCGATGTTGTGCGGGCGCAACACCATCCGGTTGGCAAGAAAATCCACATAGCGCAGCGACAGGCGCGAGCCGTGCCGGACGGCATAGATGTTGGGCCGGTTCGGCCGGTAGGGCATGAGCGAATTGTAGTGGCGATCAAGGAGCGTAATGGCGTCCGACAACACCAGCGGCTCCATCGGCAAGGCGCCGGCGGACGGGACGCGAATAGCCACAAACCGCTGCCAGGCGCGGCGGGGATTGGAAACGCGCGCGCGGAGGGACTCAATGAAGCCGGCGGGCAAATGCAGCATGGACTGAACCGCGGAACGGCGGATGAACGGCTCAAAAAGCGCCGTGGCATGGGAGACGATGGGGACCATGCTGCTCTCCACGTCGGCCGGCTGATCTCTGGCCTGCTGGATGACGGGCAGAAGGTCGGCAGCCGTAAGGTGCTGGGCGACCAGGATGCGATCCATGGCCTCCAGCGAAAGCTGGCGCCGGTGGTGCAGGAAATTGGAGATATGGGATTGGCCAAAACCGGTTTGACGGGCCAATAGAGAGACGCTGAGCGTTCCCCGCTGTATCCTGCGCAGCAGTTCCAGGCGGAGGTGCTCGTGCATCTGAGTAAAATTCATCTGTGGAATATCCGCCGCCAGCAATGGGGACGAAAAGCCTCCCATTTCCTAAGGCAAAGCTATCAGGGGCGAATGGCCTTCATTTTCTGCGCTTATGCACAGATTGGAAAGCGGCGAAGCGGAAATCCTTCTGAAGAGATTGACGCAAGAGAACCATTTCTCTAGATTGGCTTTACTTAACTTGCACTGGTTTGTGGGAATTTTTGGGGAAACGCTTCATTGCCGGAAGGTTGAGCGGGGCGCGATTTTGCCCCTTTCAGCGGCCAACGAACAATTGCCGGAGCATTCGGACCAGTCCGGTTGTCCCATCTCCGCTCCAAGGCGCATGGCAGAGGCGCCTGGGGCAAGCCAGAGCGGAAATTCCAGGATCTGCGCGCTATGAGCATGACAAAAAACGAGAGAGCACAGGCGGCAATCCCCCATCAGGGCATTAGATACCTGAGTGATCGAGCCTGGTTCTCTTCACCCCGCGGGAAAAAGATGAGAAAGCAATACCCTCGGGAGATGACAAGAACAGGGAGATTGAGTCATGGAATTGCGCGTGCAATTGAAAGTTTGCGAGGGGTGCGGTTGCCTTTGGTATCGCGCCCAGACCCAAGGGAGTGTGTATTGCAGGGAATGTGAGGTAAAGCTGAAGGACTTTCCATCGCCGGAGAGCCGGAAGCGGCGCGGACGACCATGCCGCAAGCCGCTCACCAGGGTTTGGGCGGTGGTTGAGGCAACGGGAGGCACGCCATGAGCGCAGCCCTCCAGTTGCCAATGGTTTGGGGAGCAAGCAATCCGCAGGTAGGATGGCAGGAAGATTGGAGGAAAGGGCAGGAACAGCCGGCGGCGCAGCCCGAGGTAAAACCGCCGGCAAGTGTACCCGCGGCGGGGCCGCTGGTGAGCCTGGGCTTCTACCGGAAGCATACGGAGAGCATGTTGCGGCGTTATCTGTATGCCTCCATGCAGGTGGGCAGGGCGCCGTCGATCCTGGGCGATCCGGTGGGCCGGGGTTGGGCCTCAAGCCGGCCGGTCCGCACCTTCGAGGACGCGGTGATCTTCGTCCTCGACATCGAGATGTGTCTGAACCAGCTTGGTTCGCTGGACCGCCAGATGCTGTGCCGGATCGTGCTCCAGGAGTACACGCAGGCCGAGGCGGCCACCTTGTTGGGGATGAGCGTGCGTACCATCTCCTACAAATTCCCGCAGGCCCTGGACCGGTTGACAGAGAAGTTGCTGGAAACCGGGCTGCTGGTGCTGCCGTACTGATACGGCTGCGGGTTGAAACCGGTTAACGAGGGGAGCGTGGATAGGGCGCTCCTCTCGGTTGACTGCGGCCTTTCTGAGAATGTCCGGGGGCTGCGCTGGCTGTCCCGATTTTGAACCAGCCGGAAAATCGGGAAAATATACACCTGCATCCATCCGCTTCAAGAACTTCCCCATTGAGGTCCACCCCGGCAGCTTCTAACTTGCAGGCAGTGCAAATCGCATGGGAGAGCATCCTTGCGATGAGGCAGGCCCGTGATTGTCGATGCGCCGGAGAGTCCGGCAAAAGAAAAGATCCGCGAAAAAATTCTGACCGGCCGGTTGACCGAGGTGGCGCTCGGCTATCAGCGTATGCTGGAGCAGAACCCGTGCCAGCCGGAGGCGCTGGTGGGCATGAGCCTGGTGGCGCTGGCCAGCCGCCAACCCGAAGCGGCGGTGAAGATGGCCGGGGCGGCCGTGGCCGCGGCTCCGGAGATGGTCGCCGCATGGATCGCGCTGGGCCAGGCGTTGAAGGCCGCCGGCCGCTACGAGGAGGCTGAGCGGGCTTACGGGGAAGCCATCCGCCGGGACGGCATGAACGCACTGGCCCGCATGGGGCTGGGCGAGCTAAAGATCGCCACCGGACGCGCGGAGGAAGCGGTAGGGGAGTTTGAGCTGGCTCTCAGGCGGAAGCCGGCGCTGGCGGCCGCTCATCTGGGACTGGGAAACGCATACGCCTTCATGGGCCGCAATGAGGAGGCGCTCAAGCACTACAATCGGACGCTGGCGCTCAAGCCGCGCCTGCCCGAGGCCGAGTTTGCCGCCGGTTTTGTGTTGGCGCGGCTGGGAAGATTGAAGGAGGCTGAAGCCCGCTACCGCCGGGCGCTGGTGCGGCGGCCGGATTTTGCCGCGGCTTGGATGAATCTGGGCAGCCTGTTGCGCGAGCAGGGGCGCGAGGCCTATGCGGAGGCGGCATTGCTGCGGGCCGTGGAGTTGCGGCCGGATCTGATCGCGGGCTGGATCAACCTGGCCCTGCTGGAGCGTGAACGCCGCCGTCCAGCCGCTGCCGAGGCGCACCTGCGCAAGGCCTTCGCGCTGAATCCGGCCCAGGTGGAGACCCACATCGCCTGGTGCCAGTTCCGCGCCTCGGAGCGCGACCAGGCCGGCGCATGGCAGTGGCTGCGCTGGGCATTGGCGCGCCAGCCGGACCACGCGGAGGCCGTGAACATGCACGGCATCCTGCTGCACAACGACGGCCGCTTTGCCGAGGCGGTCGAGGTCTTTGAACGGGCCGAGGCGCTGGGCAACCTGCCCGCCGCCTCCAACCGCGGCAACTCCCTTCTGGATATGGGCCGGATGGACGAGGCCTTGCGCGCGCACGAGAGGGCCGTTGAGCGCGATCCCCAGAGCGCCGGAGCGAAGTACAACCTGGCGTTGACCCGATTGCGCCAGGGCGACTGGCAGCAAGGCTGGCCGGAGTACGAAGCGCGCTGGAGATTCCGAGAGGTTCACCGCGGCCCAAGAGTCTTTATGCAGCCGCGGTGGCAGGGAGAGCCGCTGGAAGGCCGCCGGGTGCTGCTCCACGCTGAGCAGGGACTGGGCGATACCATCCAGTTCTGCCGCTACGCCACCCTGGTGGCTGCCCGCGGCGGCGTGGCAATTCTTCAGGTGCAGGCGGCGGCGGAGCGGCTGATGCGCTCGCTGCCCGTGGCGCGCTGCGGCCAGGCGGAGACGGCGCTGCTGGGCGCAAAGCCGCCGGAGTTCGATCTCGAATGCCCGCTGCTGAGCCTGCCCGCCATTTTCGGGACCACGGTCGAGACGGTTCCCTGGCCCGGCGCTTACCTGAGCGCCGATCATGCAACAGTGCTCGAAAAGTGGGCTCAATTTCACAGCGTGATGAGCTTAAACGGCTCAGTCAAAAATGCCCCGTGCCCCATCCTTTCGCCTCGCTTTTGGGCGAAAGGGTGGGATACCTCAACCTTTTCATTGGCTGGATCCGAAGGAACTCAGCCAGTTCGCATTGGCCTTGCCTGGGCGGGCAATCCCCGTTACAAGGCTGACCGCCAACGGTCCATGAATCTCAAAACTCTGCTGCCGCTGTTGCGCACACCCGGCATCAACTGGATCTCGCTGCAAAAAGGCGCGGCAGCGGAGCAATTGGCCGGTTTGCCCGGCGATGTTTTTGTCTGGGACGGGGCGAGCATGGAAAAAGACCTGGCCGAAACCGCGGCGCTGGCAGCCACGCTGGACCTGGTGATCACCACGGATACGTGCATTGCCCACCTGGCGGGAGCCATGGGCAAACCGGTTTGGATTCTGCTGCCCCATCTTTCGGATTGGCGCTGGATGCAGGAGATAGAAACCACCCCCTGGTATCCCACCGCGCGGCTCTTCCGTCAGTGGACGCCGGGCGACTGGGCCGGAGTGCTGGAGGGAGTTATTGAGAAGCTGCGCGCGTTTTCCCGGCCTCTGTGGCCCTGGGAGATTCCAATTTGGCACCGCCCGCCTGCAACTGTACGCGCACACGTTGCATGATTCCCAGGTAGTAGGCCAGGTTGTGGATGGTGTTCAGCGTTCCCGAGAGCGCCTCGCCGGATTGCATCAGGTGGCGCAGGTAGGCTCGCGAGTAGCGCCGGCAGACCATGCATGCGCAGGCGGGATCGGGCGGACCCTGATCTTCGGCATAATTTTTGCCTTTGATGTTCAGCCGCCCCTCGCTGGTGAACAAGAGGCCGTGACGCGCGGCGCGGGTGGGCAGCACGCAGTCCATCATGTCCACGCCCATGCGGGCATACTGCTCGATCTCGTCCGGGTAGCCGACGCCCATCACGTAGCGGGGCTTGCCGGCGGGCAGCAGCGGCAGCACTTCGGAGATGATCTCCAGAGTCAATTCGCGGGGCTCGCCCACGCTTAGGCCGCCGATGGCGTAACCGTCGAAGTCCATCTCCACCAGGCGCTGCGCGCTTTCGCGGCGAATATCGGAATACATGCCGCCCTGCACGATGCCGAAGAGGCTCTGCGTGCGGCCTTGCAGCTCCTCGCGCCAAACCACCTCGTCGCGGTGAGCGCGAAAGTGATCCAGTGACCTCCGCGCCCAGGCCATAGTTAGCCGCATACTCTCCTGTGCCCGGCTGCGGTCCGCCGGATATTCGGTGCACTCGTCGAAGGCCATGCAAATGTCCGCGCCCAGAGCGATCTGCACGTCCATGGAGTGCTCGGGAGTGAAGAAATGGCTGCTGCCGTCCAGGTGCGAACGGAAGCGCACGCCCTCGTCGGTGACCTTGCGCAATCCGCTCAAACTGAAGACCTGAAAGCCGCCGGAGTCGGTGAGCAGGGCGTGCGGCCAACTCATAAACCGGTGCAGCCCGCCCATGCGTTGGATGGCCTCGTGGCCGGGGCGCAGGTAAAGGTGATAGGTGTTGGCGAGGATGATCTCAGCGCCCAAAGCTTCCAGCACGTCCTGGGCGACGGCCTTTACCGTCCCCGCAGTGCCCACCGGCATGAAGACCGGCGTCTGGACTGCGAGATGAGGCAGAGCTAGCTGCCCGCGACGCCCGCCGGCTTCTGTTGTTGCGATGACTTCGAAACCCACCAGACGATTCTACCGGGAATCCCAGGCATCGCTTTAAACCTGGACCACGGCGTCGAATTCGCTTTGAGAGCTTTCGCGCAGATGGGCGAGCAATTGGGCCACGGTCTTTGTGCGGGGGACGAGGGCCTCCGGCGCAATCTCGTTGAGAGGGATCAGAACGAAAGCGCGCTCAGCCAGCCGCGGGTGGGGAATCTTCAGCCCTGGCTCGTCGATTTCGAGGTCGCCGAAGAGCAGAATATCCAGGTCCAGCGTGCGCGGCCCGTTGGCGAAGCCCTCCGCGCGATCGCGCCCGAACTCCGCCTCGATCGCGAGCAGCCTTTCCAGCAGATCGCGCGCCTCGAGTTCCGTCTCCAGCGCCACCACGGCATTGATAAAGCGCGGCTGCTCGGCAAATCCAACCGGCTCGGTCGAATAAAGAGAAGACCGGAAGACCACGCGGCCCAGGGATTCAAGCCGAAGCGTGGCCGCCGTCAGAGTAGCCTCCGGCGTCCCGGCCCAACTGGCCAGGTTTGCGCCCATTCCGATGTACGCCGTGCGCATAGTCTTCAGAGTAACGCGGAGGGCCGAAGACCTTTGAGCCGGACTCAGGGCAAACGCATCTTAATTCCCCAGCAAATGCAGCAGGTAGCCATTGTCCCAGCCAGCTTTCAGGCGTTTTCCGTGGATGCCGCGTTTTGAGGTCTTGTCCTGTTTTATCAGGTTGAGG
>JBEKNO010000153.1:0-7407 GCA_049522735.1 Occallatibacter sp. | reverse complement strand
CGCTTCGAGCAACTTCGGGACGTGTTGCCGGGCATCGTATACGACGAGCTTTGGAATCGCTATAAGCAGGATACTGAGACGTTTGTGGCAGGATGGCAGTTGCTGGCGCAGGAGATGCAGCAAGGCTTCATCCAGCACGCCCGCCAACGGCTCACCTCTCTTACGCGGTTGCAACAGGCCGGGAACAGCATGGCTGCTCCCGCGTGGCAGGAAATACAGAGCGCATTGGATAGCCAGCAAAACGATCTGCTGCGCACCGCCTTCGCCATGGAGTTGCTGGAGCTGGTAGAGCCCGCCGTTTTGCGGGCCACCCACCTGCGCGAATGTGTAGTGGCCTCGTCCAGCTCAGAGGAGGCCGACCGTTATCTTGACGAGGCCACCCGCTGCTATTTCTTTGGCCTGTTTACCGCCTGCGCCGTCATGTGCCGTTCGGTACTGGAAGAGGCCATCAAGCAAACCCTGCCCGACGCGCTCACCCGACTGGTCCGCACCCGCTACCGCAACGCCGCTACCCTGGGCAACCTGCTCCACGAGGTCAACAACAACCTGCTTCTCTCCGGCATTGATGCGGACTTTCCGCGCATCGCCAACCAGGTGAACGACTCCGGCAAAAGGGCCGTGCATCAGGGGTTGCTCTCTGAAGATGAGGCGCGCGGCTGCCTGCAAAACGCGCGAAGCGCGCTGCAACTGCTGCTGCGGAAATGAACTCATCCCACGCCGCTCATCCCATCAGGCTTGCAGCCCGCCTTCTATACTGAACTTTCCATGTCCTATGCCGCGGCCATCGATCAACTGAATGCCATGGTGCCGGAGCTCTATACGCGCTCCGGCCAGTCGCGGCACAAATTCTCACTCGACGAGATCCGCCTCCTGCTGGCCGCGCTGGGCCATCCGCAGCGCCGCTTTTCCTCCGTGCTCATTGCCGGGACCAATGGGAAAGGCTCGACGGCTGCCACGCTGGCCTCCATCCTGATCGCCTCAGGAGTGCATACCGGCCTCTATACCTCGCCCCATCTGGCGCGCCCCAACGAGCGCATCCGCTTGGGATCCGTGGAGATCGATGACGATGCTTTTGCCGCCCTCTTCTTTCGCGTCCATGACGCGGCGCGGCAACTGGCGCTGGATGGCCGGCTTCCGCAGCTTCCCAGCTACTTCGAGATTCTCACCGCGCTGGCTTTCTTGTACTTTGCCCAGACAAACGCGAAGATTGCGATACTCGAAGTGGGGATGGGTGGTCGGCTGGATGCAACCAATGTCGTCGATCCGCTGCTCTCCGTCATTACCGACATATCGCTCGACCATACCGAGTGGCTGGGCTCGACCATTACCGCTATTGCGCGCGAGAAGGCGGGCATTCTCCGCCCTGGCGGAACGCTGATTACCCTGCCGCAGCACCCTGAAGCCAACCAGGTTCTCGGCGAGGTCGCAACCGGCCTCGATGTGCATGTGGTGAGTGCGGCGCCCTATATGCCGCCCTTCGGCGCCAGCGGGGTTGTCCCCTATAGCGTCCAGGCTCTCGGCGCAACCATCCAGGTGGATTCCCCGCTGGTGGGCGACCATCAGCATCGCAACCTGGCTTTAGCTATTGCCGCGGCCGTGGAGTTGGCCGGCAGGCACGGATTTCCGGTAACACCGGAGGCCATCGCCGCGGGCATCCGGCAGACGTGCTGGCCGGGACGATTTGAGCGCATCCGGAGTGACGGCGTGGGATGGATTCTGGACGTGGCGCACAATCCCGCCGGAGCCTGGGCCCTGCGCGCCGCCCTGGCCGGCGATCTTGCCGAAAACAGGCCGCGCGCGCTCATCTTCGCTTGCCTGCGCGATAAACCGGTTGTGGAGATAGCGCAGATTCTCTTTCCCCTCTTCGAGCAGGTGGTCTTCGCACCCATCCATAGCGCCCGGGCCGCTGCCCTTTCCGATCTCGTAGCCGCGGCCCAGGCCACGGGGACTCCAGCCGTCGCCGCCGAGTCGGTCGGCCTGGCCCTGCAACTAGCCCTGCGCCATGTCGCCCGGCGCCCAGGGAGTGGCGTGATCGTCATCTCAGGTTCGGTCTTCCTGGTGGGTGACGCGCGTTCCCTGCTGCTCGAAGAAAGTGGTGAATCAGGATGAGCCCACGGCCAAATCCGCTGCCTTGGCTCTATCGCTTGCGCACCAACCTGATTCAGACCCCGGTCCTGACGCTGATTACGGCCGTATGCGGTTCACTATCGCTGCTCGTCTCGCTCGTTGATAAAAGCGGCCGGGCGCAGCAATCCATCGCGCGGCTCTGGGCGCGGCTCTGCATCTGGGTCTCTGGGTCCAAGCTCACCGTCCGCGGGGAAGAGTACCTGCACAGGTATCCGGTAGCCGTCTACGCCTCCAACCACACCTCCTACATGGATACCCCGGTGATCTTTGCCGGGCTGCCCTTCCAGTTTCGAATTCTCGCCAAGAAGGAATTGTGGCCCATTGCATTCATCGGATGGTACCTGGATCGTTCCGGCCAGATTCCCATCGATACCGCCAACCCCCGCGCCACGCTCTCCAGCCTGGGTGTGGGCGTCAAGGCCCTGCGCTCCGGCATGCCTCTTTTTGTCTTTCCTGAAGGAGGGCGCACCTCCGACGGCAAACTCCGGCCGTTCCTCTCCGGCGCGGCCTACCTGGCCGTCCGCGCCCAGGTGCCCCTGGTGCCCATCGCGCTCAGCGGGGTCTATGATCTGCTGCCGATTCATACCCACCACTTTTATCCCGGAGAACTGACGCTCACCGCGGGTGAGCCGATCGAGACCAGAGGTATGACCCTGCGCCAGGCTGACGCGCTGACCGCGCAACTGCGCGACGCCATCGAGAGACTCAGGCAACCGGAGAGCGCGGACGCCGGGGACTCGGTCAAGGAAGGCGTGGCTCGCGCTGAATTTTGATTGGGAGCGGCCTGAAGCAGCTATCGCTTCGGTCGCGTCTCTCAGTACACTGGTGCTTCAATGTCCGTCCACATCGCCATTCCCGAGCCCACCGGCATCGACCTTGACTACAATCAGCGCTCGCTGCCGCCGTATCTTGCCGCCTTGCACGCCGCAGGGGCTACGCCGATTCTCATTCCGCTCCATGAGCGCCAGGACCGCGTAGCGCGGCTTCTCGTGGGGGTGCAGGGGATACTGCTGCCGGGCAGCCGCTACGACGTGGACCCGCAAAGATATGGCGAAGATCCGATTCCCGAGTGCAGTGAGCCCGACCCCGCCCGCACCGCCGTCGACGAGCTGCTCTTGCAGGACGCCTTCAACCTCCACAAGCCCATCCTCGCCATCTGCGGCGGCGCCCAGTCCTTGAATGTCTGGTGCAACGGGTCGCTGCTTCAGAACCTGAAGACGCCAGTCAATCACCGGCCAGGCCGGGAAGTGGTCGATGCCCACCCGGTTCGGATTATGCCGGAGTCAAAGCTGGCGCGCCTGGTTCCGCAGGACAATCCCGCCGAGCCCATGGTCAACTCAAGCCACCATCAGGCCATCCGCGCGCCCGGCGACAATCTGCTGGTGACCGCGCTCTCCCCCCAGGACGGCGTCATTGAAGCAGTAGAGTTGGACTCAACTGAGCATTTCGTTCTCGCCGTGCAGTGGCATCCGGAGCGGACCTATACACAAAGCGCATTTTCCCGCGCCATCTTTGCGGCGTTTGTTCAAGCTGCTGAAGCATGGCAACCGCGGCGGATTGAAGATTCGGTCCTGCAGCCATGAACTCCGGCCTCACTCTTCCACAAATCTCCGTGCCCCATCCTTTCGCTTTATTTCTGGCGAAAGGGTGGGAAGCCGCAAGTCTCAATCGGCTTTGCTCAGGTAGAAAAAACTCAGGAGCAAAGTCATGAGTGAAGGGCCGATCCCCGCAAGTGAGCGGCTCAACGCCCTCCTCAACCAGGCCAGCCTGGAGCCGCTTGCCCCCGTTCTGGCCTGTCTCTTCGAGGATTACCTTTCGCTTATTCTTCGCTGGAACGCCCGCATCAACCTGACCGCCATTCGCGACGAAGACGGCATTCTCTCCCGCCATTTTGTCGAGTCCATCGCCTGCGCCCGCGCACTTCCCGCCGAAATCGTCACCCTGCTGGATTTCGGTTCCGGCGCCGGCTTTCCCGGAATCCCCATCGCCCTCTGCCGTCCTGAAATCTCCGTAACCCTGGCCGAGTCTCAGGGCAAGAAGGCGGCTTTTCTCCAGGAGGCGGTCCGCATCCTCGGCATCTCCGCCAAGGTGGTTGCCCAGCGTGCCGAGTTGCTGTCTGCGCACTTCGATTGCGTCACCCTCCGCGCCGTTGACCGGATGGAACTGGCCGTTCAGGCGGCAGCTCAGTTGGTTCGCCCAGGTGGCTGGCTAGCGCTGATGACTACCCGCGCCGAAATTGCACGCCTTCGGGACGCAGCCGGGATTTCCTTCTCCTGGTCAAAGATGGTTCCACTTCCCGGCGAGGACCGCGTGCTGGCTCTTGGGGAACGCAGCACCGGTTCACCAGCTTGACGGTGTCCAGTTTGCAAATAGTAGCCAGGTCTTAACTCCCATTGATGATCGGAAGCGCTCTGAGCAGGCCAGTAGGTAGGAGAGCCGCATGGAATTTTCCTGCCATTGCCAGTGAGAATGTTGGGCGTGTTCCACGTGGAACATTTTGGGAAACCTGCCCAAAGCGGGAAATGTTCCACGTGGAACAAAAACCACATTGGCCCAATTCGGCGCAGACCCAATTCGGAACGACCTCCAAAAAATCTCCAAACAACACCCAAAATTCCGGGAGTTTTCCACCGCATGACCCTTTTTGCCCGGTTCCAACCCCCACTGCACGCCCCGCCTCAAACCCTTTCCCGCTCAACCGCTTCCCCGCTCCCCGCCTCCCTCGCTCCAACACGCTTTCCACAGTCAGGCCGCATTATCCACAGCGCAACTCCCTACCCTCAAATCCCCCTTCCCGTTACTCTGGATTGCCATGGGAAAGATTCTCGGCGTTGTCAACCAAAAAGGCGGTGTCGGCAAAACCACAACAGCCATCAACCTCGCCGCCTGCCTCGCGCTCGAAGGCCTCAAGACCCTTCTTGTCGACTGCGACCCCCAGGCCAACGCCTCCTCCGGCCTCGGTTTTCAGCGCGATGACAATCGCCACTCCATCTATGACGTGCTCATGGGCGACTCCCCGGCGGAACAGGTTATCCTCCCCACTGAGATCGATATGCTCTTTATGTTGCCCGGTTCCAAGAACCTTACCGGCGCCAATATCGAACTCGCAGCGGCCAACGACCGCGCCCTCCGCCTGCGCCGCGCACTGGCTCCGGTCCAGGCCAACTACGACCTGATGATCCTGGATTGCCCGCCAGCCCTCGACCTGCTCACTCTCAACGTCCTGGTCGCCTCCGACACTCTCATCGTTCCCATGCAGGCCGAGTACTTCGCTCTCGAGGGCATCTCTGAATTGATCTCCACTCTCGAACGCGTGCGCGCGGCCTACAATCCTGACGTCACCATCGAAGGTGTCCTCCTCACCATGTACGACGACCGCACCAACCTGGCTCAGCAGGTCACCGACACCCTTCGCGAGTACTTCCGCGAGCGGCTCTATCGCACCGTGATTCCACGCAATATCCGGCTGGCGGAGGCGCCCAGCCATGGCAAGCCCGTGGCCCTCTATGATCCCCGCTCCCGAGGAACCGAGGCCTACTTCGAACTGGCTGGAGAGTTTCTCGCGCGCAATGGGATTGAGATTCCGCGCAGCGCGAAGCCTGAAAATACTGCTGTCTCCATCACGCCGGTCACCGCCCTGCCCAACGAGGTTGGTTTCTGACTGTGCTCCTGATGGCCGTTCCTGGCCGCTCTCCAGCCCGGGATCGCCGCGACATCGCCGGAACTCCGGCAAACGAAGTTTTGTAGCACCGGGAGTTCTAACCCGGATAGAGGATTCTGAACGATGACCAGCGCCACGAGTGACACGAAACGCCGCGCCCTGGGCAAGGGCCTGGATTCCCTTCTCCCCCGCATACTAGCCCCCGCTACCGCCCCCGCCGCCGAGGCCGAAGGCGGCAAGCCCCGCGAAATTCCCCTCGATCAGATCGATCACAACCCCTTCCAGACCCGCTCCCATGTGAATGAGGAGCAGTTGGCCGAACTGGCCGCCTCCATTACATCCAACGGAGTAGTGCAACCAGTGCTGGTGCGCCCGCTCCCCAACGGCCGCTTCCAGCTCATCGCTGGCGAGCGCCGCTGGCGAGCCTCGCAACTTGCAGGCAAGCCCACTCTCCCCGCCTTCCTGCGCCAGGTCTCCGACGAGCAGGCGATGGAAATTACCATTGTCGAAAACCTGCAGCGCACCGATCTCAACCCCATGGAACAGGCCCGCGCCTTCGACCGCCTCTCCCGCGAATTCCATATGACTCAGGAGCAGATGGCGCAGCGCACCGGCAAGGACCGCACTACGATAGCCAACTTCCTCCGCCTGCTGCGCCTGCCTGCCTCGGTGCAGGCCCGCGTCGAGTCCGGCGAGCTCAGCTTCGGCCACGCCCGCACGCTGCTGGCCTTCGAGCACGCAGAGGAGATGGAGAAGGCAGCCCAGCGCATCGCCAAACTTTCGCTTTCTGTTCGCCAGACTGAGACCTACGTTCAAGGCCTTATTCACCCCGAAAAGGCCAAAAAAGATCCCAAACCAGCATCTCCCATCGACCCCAACGTGCGCGAAGTCGAGGTCCGCCTGCAGCGCGCCCTCGGCCTCAAGGTCCACATCGAAGATCACAACGGCCACGGCAAAGTCATCATCGAATACGCCAAGCTGGAAGACTTCGATCTGCTGCTGGAACAGTTGGCGGGAGACTGACGAAGCGGGCGGCGGAGCGCAATTGAAATTTAGGTTGCGTTAACCACTGGCCTTCATGCTCTCGCTTCTGAAATCTATGGACACCTTTAAATCGATCGAATGAACACCCTTTTTAAGCACTTTGACGTTGAGTTGCTGGTCTTCAACCTCGGATATTGCATCAAATAGCAACATCTGTACGGGAGAAATAGATTGCGGTTGTGGGGCTTTAAAGTTGCTCGAATTCAGCTTGATCCCTTCCACATCGAAACTCAACTGAGGCCAAATCGCGCACGCATGGCCAAGGACTGCTGAACTGGGGGTCGCCCTCATCCCGAGATAGAGGCTCATGGCCTGGCGGGATATTCCAAGCTTGTCCGCTGCTCGGGACTGAGCGCCGCGTTCATCCCCGATCACGGCTGAGAGCGCTCTCGCGATTTCGGCACGGAAGAGCTGTTCTGATCTCGGAATGCCCTTTTTTCTGCCCATTTCCACCAGGGCAATCGCATTTGAAAACTGCTTGAACCAGCGTTGACACTTACTCGGGGCGAACAGGCAAGCGACTCTTGCAGGAGGGCCGAGTCATGCCCAAATCTGCGTCCCGCGAAGAAACTCTG
>JBEKNO010000152.1:0-7422 GCA_049522735.1 Occallatibacter sp. | reverse complement strand
CGCCGCTGTATGCGCGAAATCTACGCCATCCTGAGCCGGTTTCTATCCCCATCGGGCTTCATCGGCGCGCTGACGACCATGCAGTCCGCTTGAAATAGCCTTTTTCAGGATCAACTATTTAACGAAAGCCCCACCGGCATGGAACGAAGATTGGACCATGGTGTCTTGGCCGCGCTGGGCATTCCCGAATAAAAAATACGAATGTGGATCCGTCGTATCTGAAAGAGCCAGGATGCTTACAAGCTGTTTCATAACCGCATGCCGAGCGTATTTGAACTTTCCCTCGGGGGCTAAAGTATCTGCATGAGAACTGCCAATTTCCGCAATATGCTGTGTTTACTGATTCGATCCCGCACAATTCGTTGTGTAAAATCCTAGTTCTCACGCGGACACTAAAGCCCCCAATTTTACTGCTCTGTCTGCAACACGGCTAAACAGGCTGCGGAAACAACCCTGATTCCCATTTCATTTTGTCATCGGGACGTCTTTTCGCCTTTTCAACCCGTTTCGCCGTGGTTTTCTCTCTTCGTTTTGCGCCTGGATGCCATTATTACGGCCTCCAGACACACTTCGGCCTTAACCAGGCCATGGCTTCAATCGGAATCAATCTCCGCATACGCGTCAAGTTGCGTGTCACCATGGCCAGACGATAAAACCAATCCACCCGATCCAGGCCGCGCAACTTCACCTGGCGCAAAGGGTGGTCCAGCTTCGACCAGCCGAAGACCCGCTCGATCAACTTGCGCTTGCGCTGACTGATCGCGCGCCGTGCGTCTTGCCGCTCCTCGTCTGTCAAGCTGTTCTTGCCCATATTGCTTCCCCCTTGCGTGTACTCGCTGACGTGCGGCGCCACCGCGCGATCGCGAAGATCCTGTACAAACTTTTCGTCCTGATACTGCGTGTCGGCGCCCAGCGTGATCTTCCGCTCAGGGTTGCGTTTGTCTTTCGGCGCCACCGTCCGGTCCAGCATCCGCAGCCTGTAAAGCCGTGCCCTTTCAAAACTTCTATTTGTTCAGAGATACCCTAATTCAGAGGTTCCCTGGAGGAAAATACACGCTACTCATGATTGCTTGGTTGCCTGGGGCTCACGGCTGAGGGCGATTCGCCCCTTTCGCGCCGCCGAACATTCCGTACCGCTTCAGCATTACCAACCAGAGGATGACCCCGGCAATGAACAACACCAGAAACAGGGGAAAGACGGCCCACTGCGTGTTCACGACGAATTGCCCGGGATGGAAATAGGGCGCCAGATAGGCATCGCGCAGGATGTCTCTCATGACGGACATGCAGAGGATGACGACTGCGGTGATGCCGGGAACGTAGAAGGCGGCGACACGGAGATTTTCTTTCCGCAGGGCGCCGGACATAAGGAAGATCGCGCCGATGCCTCCAACGACGCCAACCAGCAGAAGAGTCGTCGCCAGGGGGTTGTCGCCCATATACAACATGCGCATCTCGCGCGGCAGGGTGACCAGGAAGATGATGCCCACGAGGATCTGGGCCATGGTGGCATACATGAATGCCTTGCCGCCGAACTGCAAAACCTGGCGGGCATACTGGCGGTCCCGTTTCCAATTGGCGAGAGCAATGAATACCAGAAGGAGTCCTCCCATGGCCACAGCGGCTACCATGAAGTGCAGGAAGCGGGGAATCAGCGTGGGCTCGGAAAGGTTGAGATTCCAGCCGGCAGGGCCGGCCAGGTACTTAACGCTCCAGCGAGAGGGGGTCTGGCTCAGCATGAGATTGTTGCTGTAGACAAAGCCGATGAGGAAGGTCAGAATCACGCTGCACAACATCACTTTTCCGGCTCTGCCCGCATGATGGCCGCTCTGAAAGGAAGCGTAATAGAAGCCGTAGTAGGCGATGGTGAGAAAGACCAGAACCAGAAACCATGGCCAGGCCAGGATGATGGACGAGGTATAGAAGAATTGCCCGTACAGAACCTGCACGAAGAGCAGCGGCGCAATCCCCAGGGTGATGGTGGCGGGCAGCAGAGAAGGCACTTTTTTGGCGACGTCGAAGAAGACGCGGTTGCCATGCTCCCGATTCTTGGCGCGCCACTTCGACACCAACGCAAGAACAGCCCCGCCGAGCATGAAGTTCATGGCGACGATATGCAGGAAGAAGGTCACGATGAGGAGCAGTTTAAAGACCCAATAGGGCGCGGGCAGCGGGTTGGGGTCCAATACCGGAATCATGTTGGGCGGCATCATGTTATTTTCCTCCTTGCGCGGCGGCGCCGGTTGCCATGGCGCCGCGCTGCGTGTTCACCCACTGCGCCAGCATGGTTCGCTCCCGGTCAGAGAGCTTGAGGTCGGGCATGAGGGGGAACAGGCTGGGCAAATCCTTGAGGGCTTCGCCGGCCTTATTGGGATCCTGGGGCAGATTTTTGAAGAGGGGATCAGCGGCGGTGACGCGGTGGCACATGCCGCAGTTGCGCTCAAAAACTGTGTTGCCATCCGCGGCCTCGGGCGCGCCCGCGGGAACAGGCTGGATGGTGGCCAGGTAAGCCGCCAGTGCGCCGCGCTCGGAATCAGTGCCGGCAAAGGGCGGCATGACGCCGTTGTGCATGAATTCAAGACCGCCCAGCATGGCCTGAATCTTGTTCTGATCCCAGGCGCGCAAGGCCAGGTAATGTTTGACTCCGCGGTAGGCGTTTGCGGTGTGGCAACTCTGGCACTCCATGCGGAATATATCGCGGCCCGCGGCGGCCTGGTTGTCCTTCGACAGCTCCCGCGTGCCGATCCATTTCGCCGTGGCAAGAATGCCCGCGTCGTTGACTTCATTGACGCTGAAGCCGCCATCTCCAGGCATCTGATTGGCGTAGAGCGAATTGGCGTAGAGATAATTATCAATCACGTAGGGCTTGCGAATGGCTTCGCGAACGAACTCGAAGGAGCCCATGCAAGCCAGCGCGACCAGCGCCACCAGCAGGCTGAATGCCAGGCGCATGCGCCCGGGGCGGACCAGCGAGAGCAGGGCCAGCACAAAGGTCACGGCCAGGAGCACAGCGGCGAGCATGGCGAATTGCGTTCCGGTGGGCATGGGACCGCGAGCGCTGGCCCAGAGGTCGGCGGGAATTCTGCGGATATACCACCAGCCCAGCGCGGGCAGAACGGCCAGGGAGGGCACGATCCACAGCGCGCTCCAGCGCACAATGCGCGCCTTCAGAGCGGAGTCCTTCTGCACACTGGCGGTGATCAGGGCGTAGATTCCCGCCAGTGCCAGGGCAATGGCGCTGCGCAGCGCCAGGGAAGGGAAGTAGGTGGGATTGAAAAAGCCCTTCCAGAACTGGTGATTCCTAAGCCAGCTTCCGGGAGTCAGCATGAAGGTGATGATGCCGTTAATGATCACCATGCTCAGGTATGCGGCGATGAAATAGATCCATCCGAACCACTGGTGAAGCCGCGGTTCCAGCTTCTCCCAGCCGTAGAGATAGAGCAGCGCGGCGGTGATCTCAATGAAGAAAAACACCCACTCGATGGCCCATCCCCAGACGTAAATGTGAATCAGGTTGCTGGTGGCCGTGGGGCTGATCAGCCCGATGGTGAACCAGATGCCGACCCCGCTGATGGCGCCGAAAACTACAGTCACGAGAACGAAAAATTTGCTGTGCGATTTAAGCCAGTTGAGAAGCGCCGGGTCGTTGCCGCGCCGGGCTTTTCGTTCCGTGAGGACCAGAAAGAGTCCACCGCCCACCGCGAAATGAGAAACGAAGACGTGAAGAACGGCTACCAACGCAATTAGCAGGCCGGCGCCAAAAGCGACATCCCAAACCGGATAGTTCATGCGGATTCTCCTGTACCGGCGTTCGATTCAGGGGGAAGCGGAACGGCAGGATTCCACCGTACCTGGCTCCTGAAAGCCTCAAACACTCTCCATTGGTCTCCCGGTCAAAACCGAATTGCGGTGATCTGGGTCACCTAGCTTCGTGATTCCGCCGGCAATATCGATCGAAGGCGGATGGGGAGCTTTTGAGGGCGCTGTATGGCGTTCAGCGGGCGCGGAATCTCTGCGGCGCTCAGGGAGTAACTTCCCTGCCGGCGACAAAAACGCGCGGCCTGAAAGGCGCGGCGATAAAGTAGGCAAGCTCGCGGTAGTCGGCAAACTCGTGGATCAGAAAATCGGCTTCCTTGCCCGCTTCCAGCGACCCTACACGGTCCCCCAGGCCGAGGCTCCGCGGTCAATAAAGTTAGCGCCTCACGCCGCGCCCAATCCGCCATAGCCCCCGTCCACCATCGCGGCCGGTTGCCGGATTGAGCCGCTGATCGTATCCTTCTTGGCGTGGCGAACACTCTTGTCGAATGCGTCCCCAATTTTTCCGAAGGTCGCGATCGAGCCAAGGTCGATGCCATCGTTGCGGCCATGACCATCCCCGGCGTCTATCTTCTCGACCGGGAGATGGACTCCGACCACAACCGCTCGGTCATCACGCTGGCCGGGGAGCGGGAGGCCATTCAGGAGGCCGCCATTCGCGGCGTGGGGAAGGCCGCCGAGTTGATCGACTTGACCCGGCACCAGGGCGCGCACCCGCGCATGGGGGCGGCCGACGTGATTCCCTTCATCCCCATTGACGGCGTCACCCTGGAAGACTGCGTGGCCATGGCCAGGCACGTGGGAGCGGAAATCTGGCGGCGCTTTGAGATCCCGGTCTATCTGTATGAAGCGGCGGCCACCACGCCCGAACGGCAGAATCTTGAAAATATCCGCCGCGGCCAGTTCGAGGGACTGCGCGACGATATTGCCGCCAATCCCGCCCGCAAGCCCGACTTCGGCGAGGCGCGCGTGCATCCGACGGCCGGGGCGACGGTGGTGGGCGCGCGCAAGTTCCTGATTGCCTACAACGTCTTCCTGAATACGCCCGAGGTGGAGATTGCCAGGAAAATCGCCAAGGCGGTGCGCTTTTCCTCCGGCGGCCTGCGTTTCGTCAAGGCGGCGGGATTCCTGGTGCGCGGCATGGCCCAGGTTTCAATGAACCTGACCGACTTCGAGCAGACTCCGGTCCACTGCGTCTTTGAATTCGTGAAGCGGGAGGCGGCGCGCTACGGCGTGCTTCCGGTTTCCAGCGAGATTGTTGGACTGATTCCCAAACTGGCTTTGGAACAGGCCGCGGAGTGGTTCCTGCAGGTGGAGAACTTCAATTCCTCGCTCATTCTGGAAAACCGCCTGGCCGCGGTGATGAGCGGCAGGACCGCTGTGGGCGGTTTTCGCTCTGGAGTGGAGCCATTTATAGAACAAGTGGCCGCTCCCATCGCGACTCCCGGAGGAGGCTCGGCCGCCGCGGCTGCTGGCGCCATGGCGGCCGGGCTGGCGGGCATGGTGGCATCCATGTCGAGAGGCAAGAAAGCCTATTTGCAGCACGACGGCCTGCTCGGCGAAGCCGTTGCCAGGCTCACGCAGTTGCGCCAAGAACTGAAGTCCGCCATCGACGCCGACGCCGAGTCTTACAACGCCGCGATGAAGGCTTTCAAGGCGGCGGAAGAATCTTCCGCCGATGGCCGGGCGATGGCCGCTGCGCTGCAAGAGGCGGCTCGCGTGCCCCTGGGCGTGGCCGAGAGAGCCGTCGAGGTGGAGCAGATCGCCGCCCGGCTGAAGCCGATCACCAACCCTAAGATGAAATCGGATCTGAGCACCGCGATCGCCCTGGCCAAGGCCGCCCGGGAAGGAGCGCTGGCCAACGTCGAGGTCAATCTGGAGGCGATCAAGATGGATTCGCCGGAGGATGCTGCTTTCGTGAGCCAGGCGCGGGATCGCGCGGAGGCGCTGAAAGGGAAGGCTTGATTCGCGGTTGCCGCCGCGCAGCACCGTGGGGACTGAATCCGTTAATATGAGACAACGGAGACATCTCAATGGAACGCATGCTCGCAACGCCGGCCGATGCTGAAATCATTCTCAAACTCTATGAATTGCGCACCGAAGCGGTGCTGCGCCAGGCACGCGCGTGGGTGGTGAGCGAGTTCTGGCCGGCGACGGCGGAGGAGTTTTTTGCCGTGGCCGAGAACCCCGCCGACCAGCACAATGCCTGGCTGCGGCAGGTGGTGAGCTACTGGGAGATGGCGGCGGCGATGGTGCTGCACGGGGCGGTTTCAGCCGAGCTGTTTGTGGACTGCAACGGCGAGGGATTCTATCTGCTGGCCAAGTTTGCGCCTCTTCTGGAGGCGATCCGGGAGAAGAATCCGGGATTTCTGATGAAGACCTCGGAGTTGGTGAACCGGTTTTCGGCGGCGGCGCAGCGCTATGAGGCGGTGCTGAAGAATGTGGAGGCCAGGCGGAACTGCAAGCCGGCGAAGCAGAAAGCGCGCGGGAAGTAAATTTTTGCCGCGAAAGCTGGCCATGGTTTCCGCAGAGCAACCGCGGATGCGGGAAAGCTGACCTCTGGAAAAACTTCCCTCAGGTGCTAAAGCCCACATTGAAGTTGCAGAGCTTATGTACGGGCTGAAGCCCGTACCCTTCAAACTGAACCCACTACCGATTCGGTGCATTGCGCAGGGCGGATGGTATGATGGGGCGGATTTGTAGCTTGGTTAAGGAGATCGTCCATGTTGAAAACCTTCTCAGTCGTTGTTGTATTGCTTGCCGCCACTTTGGGTGCATCCGCACAGGTTGCCGAGGCCAGCTTCGATGCCGCCAGCAAAGTCTTCCGGCTGGATGGGGGCGGGGTTTCCTACGTGTTTGGCGTGAATGAGCGCGGGGAGTTGCAGCAGATCTACTGGGGCGGACGGCTGGGGGCGACGGATGCGTTTCAGCGGGCCAGGGCGATGGAGGATTGGGCCTCGTTCGATTCGTCCTACACGAACACGCCGCAGGAGTACGCGGGGTGGGGCGCGGGACTGTTTGTGGAGCCGGCGCTGAAGGTGAGCTATGCCGACGGGAACCGCGACCTGGTGCTGCACTACGTGAGCTACAGCGAAGCGCCGCACGGCTTCGACGTGGTGCTCAAGGACATCAGGCGCAGGATTTTTGTAACGCTGCATTACGAGATGGACCCCAGGAGCGGGATTCTGGCGCGGTCGGCGATGATCGAGAATCGCGAGGCACAGCCGGTTACAGAGGCACAGCCGGTTACAGTGGAGCAAGCGGCCGCCGCGGCGTGGGCGCTGCCGGCCGGAGCCTACACGCTGAATTACCTGAGCGGGCGCTGGTCGGGGGAGTGGACGCTGACCCAGGAGGCGGTGCATCCGGGGGCGCGGGTGATCGAGAGCCGGAGGGGATCGACGGGGCACCAGGCCAATCCGTGGTTCGCGCTTCAGGCCGGCGAGCCGGATGAAGAGCACGGCGAGGTGTGGTTTGGAGCGCTGGGGTGGAGCGGGTCGTGGAGAATCACCGTGGAGCAGGACCAGATGGACGCGGTGCGGGTGACGGGCGGATACAATCCCTTCGACTTCGGGTACGTGCTGCATCCGGGCGAACGGCTGGAGTCGC
>JBEKNO010000151.1:0-7526 GCA_049522735.1 Occallatibacter sp. | reverse complement strand
CATCCTACAATCTTCATAGAAGGCTTCTCCTTGGCTCGCGGTCTCTGGTCCTCAAATCCAAAAACCACTGCACCATCGTAGAAGCCTTCGTCCTTATCCCATCAAGGTCTCGATTTTGAGACCAGGGATTTCACAGCTCTTCGGCCTTTTGCCCATCGTACGCCACTCCCGGAGGGAGTGAAGGAAAATAGCCCAGGATGAAATTCTGGGAAAGCAGCCCATAAAGCCATCGCGCCCCGGAGGGGCGTAGCGAAACCTATAAACCCGCCCAATCGCTCCGCGTTATCCGCCGGATCGTCTTATCCATCGGCTTGTTCGGATCGTAGACAACGCCGATCTTCGCCCACGCCGCTACGCTCAACTCGTATGTCAACTCGAACCGTTCGCCGAAGGAGAGATTTCTCCAGTTTTTGACCCTTTCCTTCAGGTGCTCCGGCACATAGGTGTAGTCGAACTTCGATTCATCCACGCTCATAACTGAATATTCTCAGCTCCGGGTATTTACGTCGTCCAATCCTCCACGACCAGTCCCTTCACTCTTCCGAACTCCCGCGTATTCGCCGTAACCAGAATCAAATTTCGCGCGAAGGCCTGTCCGGCAATCAGGGTGTCGTACTCGCCGATGCGCTGGCCCTGTCGTTCAAGTTCGGCGCGAATCTCTCCGGCGGCTTGCGCATCCTGTTCGGTGTAGTCCAGCACCGCAACAGCGCTCGTCAGAAAGGCAGTCAGACGGTTGGCGTTCTGGGCAACGCAGCCGCTCTTGGCCACGCCATACCAGAGTTCATGCGCAACGATCGAAGAGGTTTGAGGGATGATCTTCTGGGCTGTGGCCTGGAAGTAACGCCGTCGAGCCATGCTCGACGTCCCATTAATCAGTGCGATGCAGACATTTGTGTCCAGTAGGTAGTTCACTTGAAGTACTCACGAATGGGAGCGAGGTTCTGTTTGCGGCCCTCCGGGAAGATCGGATCACCGCCCATGGCATCCATCCGCGCAAACAGCTCTTCCGGTGTTTCCTTTTTCGTCTCCGGCACTGGTTCGAGCAAAATACCGGCGCCCATGCGGGTCACGCGCACCCGGTCGCCCGCGAAACGGAACTCCTTGGGCAGGCGCACGGCTTGGCTGCGGCCGTTCCAGAACAGCTTGGCATCCGTCTGCTTCGCACCAATCCCTGCCTTTGCGGCCATGCACACCTCCAATGATATACATCAATAGTATATATCATAATTTGAGATTTGAGGATCACCTATCATTCGGTTTGAACCGTGGCGCTGAGCAGATCAGTTTTGCCCTGTTATCGGACTTCTCTGTACCCGCATAGACACTCGGAGCGAGAGCAGAATAGGCCTACACTGAAGATGCTCTGAATTCTCCGAATACTCCTTATGAGACGGACGGTATTAATCGCTTTTGCGCTGGCTGTGCTCTGCGTGAGCGCTGCCAAAGGCTTGCCGGACACCACGGCAAAGTCACAGGCGAGTACTGCGTCCGCAAGCGCCTCTCACAAGAAAACACGGCATCCGGCGAACCATGTGGCTGGGCGCACAGCTGGTCATGCTGTTAAGCGTGCGTCCAGGCATGAATTTGGTCATGCATCCTCACGCAAGCAGGCGGCAGGCGGAGATGTTCATGAGGCATTGCACGGGCGGCTTTCCCGCTCCCGTCAATCCACGAAAACCAATTCAGCCGCGAAATCCCATCCCGCCACGGAGAAGGCAGTTGCGCACCGCTCCGCCGCGGCCAAAGCCGTTTCGCGGCGCAAGGCGCGAGCTGCGATGCCGCCGCCGCTGCGCGGGAGTTTCCAGTCTCTGGCACGGCAAAACGAAAAAACGGAGGCCGACAATCTGGAGCGCATCGAGGACGATGACGATCTTGCCGATCGCATTGCGCGCCAGATGCTGGTTCCGCTTCCGGTCTCGGCGGCGCTCACCGTAAACGGAAACCTGCCTGAAAACTACCGTTATTGCCGGCCATGGACGGCGCGTTTTCTTACCGATCTGGCGCGCGTTCATGCGGCCCAGTTTCACCGGCCCTTCGAAGTGAGCTCGGCGGTGCGGACGGTCGCCTACCAGAAGCGTCTGATGGAGAGCAACGGCAACGCGGCGGCGGCCGAGGGCGACATTGCCAGTCCGCATCTGACCGGGGCGACCATCGACATTGCCAAGCAGGGGATGAGCCGGCAGGAGATGGGCTGGATGCGAAGCCGCCTGCTGCGGCTGCAGAAGGCCGGCAAGATCGACGTGGAGGAGGAGTTCCAGCAGGCCTGCTTCCACATCACCGTCTACAAGAGCTACGTACCGCCCAAGCCGGCGTTGACCCCGAAACCGAAGCAGCAAAGGCCCGCGCAGCCAATCCAGATTGCTTCGCGGGGAAAGTAGGGTATTCCCCCGGTGCCACGGGCGCGTGTAAACGAAAAATTGATTGCGCATTTTGAGCCTTTCGAGGATACAATCGCGTGCAAAGCCGAAAAAGGCTTAAAGAGGGGAATCATGAGCGATCCGGAAGTTCAAAAAATGGCTGGGACAGCTCCCGGAGGGTCCGGCCTTTCCCAGTGGCAGCGCGTGGCGAACACGTTTGCGGCGCCCTCGAAGACATTTGAAGATATCAAGCGCGGCAACCGGAGTTGGTGGCTGCCGTTTGTGATCATAACGGTGGTTGGCTACATGTTCTTAGCGACCGTCGCATTTGAGATCGGCATGCAGAAGGTGGTGGACAACCAGATTCATCTCAATCCCAAGGCGGAAGAGAAACTGGCGCAGGCGCCTCCTGCCGCGCGCGAGATGTCAAACAAGATTTCCCTCTACGTTATTGAGGGCGTGTTTATAGCCAATCCGGTACTGGTGTTGGCGGGGATAGCGCTCTTGTCGCTGGGCCTGTGGGGCACTATCAATTTCTCTTTGGCGGAAAGGCCACATACGGCAGCATCTTTGCCGTTTGGATGTTTGCGGGTCTGCCAGGGATCATCAAACCGCTGCTGGGCACGATCGTGATCTTCGCGGCAGGCGAGCCGGATACGTTCAACATCAAGAACTATGCGCCCACCAACATCGGCGCCTTTCTGAATCCGCTGGAGACCAACACGGCGCTCTACACGCTGGCGACTTCGCTGGATGCGGTGACCATCTGGACGCTGGTGCTGCTGGGGATGGGAACGGCGATCGTGGCGGGGGTGAAACGCACCTCGGGCTATATCGCGGTCTTCGGATGGTGGGCGATCTTTGTGCTGATCGGCGTGTGCTGGGCGGCAGCCATGGGATGATGGCGGGTCTGGCTGTCCGATGCCAGGACGCCGGTTGGAGATTTCAAGTTTTCCCAGGTCTCATCCGCCGCGGCGGACGAGGCCTGGGGCGTCCGGCCTTGGTGGCTGAAAGAAATAGGCAAACAGGACGTAGCAACAAAGCAGCGCGAATCCTTGCAGGGTTCGCGCTGTTTTGTCTTTGCGATTGATAAGAGGGGCTACTCTGACCAGCGGCGCATGATCAGGGTGGCGTTGATGCCGCCAAAACCAAACGAGTTGGAAAGGGCCACGTCGAAGCTGTGCGGGATGGCGTGGTTGGGCACGTAGTCCAGGCGGCACTCGGGATCGGGATTTTCCAGGTTGGTGGTAGGAGGAATCTGCTGGTTGACCAACGCCAGAACGGTGATGCCCGCTTCCAGGCCTCCGGCGCCGCCCAGCAGGTGGCCGGTCATGGATTTGGTGCCGCTGACCTTGAGCTTGTGGCTGAGCGCGTGCTCGCCGAAGACCAGCTCAATGGCGCGCGACTCGTTGCCGTCGCCCGCCGGGGTGGCGGTGGCGTGGGCGTTGATGTAGCCGACCTCCTCGGGGGCGATGCTGGCGTCTTTGAGGGCGGCCCTCATGCTGCGCTGGGCGCCCGCGCCCTCGGGGGCGATGCCCGTGATGTGGTAGGCGTCGGCGCTCATGCCGTAGCCGATGACCTCGGCAAGAATCTTTGCGCCGCGCGCCTTGGCAAACTCCAACTCCTCAAGGATGAGGATGCCGGCGCCTTCCCCAATGACGAAACCGTCGCGATCCTTGTCAAAGGGGCGGCTGGCGTGTGTGGGGTCGTCGTTGCGCGTGGAGAGGGCGCGCATGGCGGCGAATCCGCCCACGGAGAGTGAGGTGACCGCGGCCTCGGCGCCGCCTGCGATCATCACGTCCGCGTCGCCGTGCAGGATCATGCGCACCGAGTCGCCGATGGCGTTGGCTGAGGTGGCGCAGGCCGTGGCCGTGGCTGAGATGGGGCCCCTGGCTCCGTAACGGATGCTCAACTGGCCGGCGGCCATGTTGACGATGGCGGCGGGAATGAAGAAAGGCGAGATCTTGCGCGGACCGCCCTGCAGCAGGTTGGCGTGCTCGCGCTCGATGATCTCAAAGCCGCCGATGCCGGAGCCGATGAAGACGCCTACCCGGTCGCAAATCTCCGGGGTGATCTGGAGACCCGACTGGGCGATGGCTTCCTGAGCGGCGGCAAAAGCGAAGTGGATGAAGCGCCCCATCTTGCGCGCTTCTTTTTTGTCCACGAAGTCGAGCGGGTCAAAATTCTTGACCTCGGCGGCGAAGGTGACCGGGAAGCCGGTGGTATCGAAGCCCCGTATGGAACCCATGCCACTGGCGCCGGCCAGCAGTTGCCGCCATACCTCGGGAGCGGTGTTGCCCACACCGCACACCAGCCCCAGGCCGGTGATGACGACTCTGCGGGACGAAATGGACAAGGGCTACTTGCCGCCTTTCGCGTTCTTTTCAATGTAGTCGATCGCATCCTTGACGGTTTTGATCTTCTCGGCGTCTTCGTCGGGAATCTCCATGTCGAAGGCCTCTTCGAACTGCATTACCAGTTCGACCACGTCCAGCGAATCCGCGCCCAGATCCTCCTGGAAGCTGGCGCCGGGGGTCACCTCGGCTTCGTCCACCTGCAACTGCTCGACGATGATCTGTTTTACCTTCTCTTCTACGGCCATGCGTGGTTCTCCTCGTAATTGTTCGGAACTTGAGAGTTCTGTCCGGGGGGATAAATCCATCCCGTTCCGTCTGCCTACAATACCGGCCCGCGGCAGGGGAACACAACCATAGCGCCAACAAAAAATGCGCATGGCCCCGAATCTTCAAGTCTACCGGGCGGATGGGGGTGTGTAAAGGCTCGGGAGAGCGGGACAGGGGTCAGGGGGCGGGGATCAGGGATCAGGGTACCGAAAACAGGCGGAATTTGGTCAAAAAATCAACAGGCGAAAGGCGTATATTAGGCGAAATAGGGAAAGCGAGGACCAATGCAGACTCTAATTGCTGGAATTGCCGCTGCATTTGTTGGAATTATATTGGGGTTTTGGTTGAGAGCCGCCTCAACAAGGGGAGAGAAAGCGCAACTGGAGCGTCGTGCGCTGGAACTGGCGGGGGAACTGACCGGTGTGCGGGGCGAAGTAGCGGAGAAGGACCGCGAAATACTGCGGCTTTCACGTCTGGACAGCCAGCTTGAGACCGATCTAGCCAACGAGCGAGGCAATGGAGAGCGGCTCACCCAGCAATTTAAAGTGCTGGCCAATGAGATTTTGAAGGATAACTCCAAGACCTTTACTGAGCAGAACAAGGAAAGTCTCTCGCATCTGCTCAACCCACTCACTCGCGATTTGAATGAGTTCCGAGTCAAGGTTGAAGAAGTGAAGGCAGAGAGTCTGGTCGGCAGAACTGAACTGAGCGCACAACTGAAAGGTTTGGAGTCGCTCAATAAACGGCTTTCCGATGAAGCTCATAATCTGGCAACGGCCTTGCGCCGCGATACCAAGGCCCAAGGCAACTGGGGTGAGATCATTCTGCTCGATATTCTCGAAAACTCAGGTTTACGTAAGGGCGAGCACTTTACTTTTCAGCAGAGTTTTATTGAAGAAGCTCAGGGTGATGCGCCGGGTCAGCGCCGCCAGACGGATGTCGTCGTCAGGTTGCCTGGAGGGCGACATCTGATTATCGACTCGAAGGTCTCAATCAACGCTTACAATGACTTTCTCAAAGCCGTGAACGACGAGGAGCGCAAGGCTGCTCTTAAGCGCCATATTGCAAGTGTACGCAGTCATTACGTTGAACTTGCAGAGCGAAATTATCAACGTCTCTCTGGGATTCAGTCACCCGATTTTGTGGTGATGTTTGTGCCGATTGAGCCTGCCTTCATGCTAGCAATGCAAGAGGATGATGGGCTCTGGCTTGATGCATACCAAAAAGGTGTTTTGCTTGCCGGTCCAACTACAGTACTATTCGTGGTCCGTATTGTAGAAAACCTATGGAGTCAGGAGCAGCAGGTTCGTAACGTTAAGGATGTGATGAAGCGTGGAGCCTTGCTCTACGACAAGTTTGTCGGCTTTGTCGCCGATATGGAAAAAATCGGCAAGAGCTTGCAGGGTACAAAAGAAGTTTATGAAGATGCAATGGATAAGCTCAAAAAAGCCGATGGCAATCTGATTGGTCAAGTTGAAAAGCTCAAGAAACTCGGAGTTCGATCATCGAAGTCGTTGCCACGGAATCTGCTGGATAGTGAGGGCGTTGAGGAACCCGCATTGGCCCCTGCGGCCGAGGCCGAGGAGAACGACGAGGCGTAATAGAGGCACCGCGATGGCTGGTTAGCTTTTCAACTTCGCAAACGCCTCCCGCATCCGCCTCCATGTCGTTTCCAGATCTTCCGGCAGGATGCGGGTTTCGGCTACGGAGGTCATGAAGTTGGTGTCGCCGGCCCAGCGGGGCAGGGCATGCAGGTGGAGATGCCCGGCGACGCCGGCGCCGGCGGCCTGGCCCAAATTCATCCCGAAGTTGAATCCGTGGGGGTGGTAGAGGCGCTCAAGGGCCTGCTCGGTGAGCTGAGCCAGGCGAATCAACTCATGGGCGGTTTCAGCGGGCAGGGCTGCGAGGCTGTCGAGGTGGGCGTAGGGCATGACCATGACGTGGCCGGAGGTATAGGGGAAGGCATTGAGGCAGATAAAGCAGTACTTGCCGCGCAGAACGAGGCCGCCGGCGGCTTCGGCCTGGTCTGGATTCATGCCGTTGGCGATGGCGAAGTCGATGCAGGCAATCAGGTTGCAGAAGACGCATCCATGGTCGCCGGGCCAGGCGGCGAGGCTCAAAGGAACGCCGGGGCGCGCGGCAGCTTCCGCCGAGGTGACGTAGGCAAAGCGCCAGGGGGTCCAGAGATAGTCCATATGAATTCTGAGAGTTGCGCCGTCCAGAACAGTATAGAGGGGATTCGGCGGTGGAGTGACTTCTGGATATTCAGGCCTCAAAATCCCCGGTTTCAAAGGCGAGACCGGGATCTTCAGCGAGCATCTTTGCGGTTGCCGAGCCGGTTGCGGTGCGGTGGGTCCAAGCAGGGCAAACGCATCTTAATTTCTCAGCAATCCTTCGATGAGACAGTTGTGGCCGTTGCTTTTGCTTGTTCTTGCGGAGGGAGCAGGGGTCTTCAGACCCCTGCAACAGACGGAAAAAGTGATGGGCTTTAGCCTCGGGCCTTCCGTTCGCAGCCGAAACAAGGCCGGGCCTGAAGGCCCCTCAC
>JBEKNO010000150.1:0-7529 GCA_049522735.1 Occallatibacter sp. | reverse complement strand
CCGCTGTATGCGCGAAATCTACGCCATCCTGAGCCGGTTTCTATCCCCATCGGGCTTCATCGGCGCGCTGACGACCATGCAGTCCGCTTGAAATAGCCTTTTTCAGGATCAACTAATTATCCGACCTGTGGTTGGCGTGGCCGTGTTCGATGGTCACGCGAATCGACTTCTCAAAGGTGATAGGGCTCTCGATGTGCCAGCGGTAGAGGCACCAGCGGCCTCCCAGCCGCTCCGGGTCCACCATGTACGGCGCGCCGTTGTGCATGTAGTCGAAGGCCATGCTCAGCATTGTTGAGTGCACCGCGTATCGTGCCTCAGCCTTTGTAGCTGTGCGGGGCGTCCCTGTCAATGCGCACGCCGCGCTGAGCCACTCGTCTCATCGCGGGCTCACCTGTTATGTTCAGTGAGGAAACTTACAAATGAATCCACCATAGGATCCCGCGAGCATGTGGAAGCGTTGGCGAATCCGGATACTGCTGTTTCTGGCCGTTCTCGGCCCCGGATTTATTACCGCCAACGTCGATAACGACTCCGGCGGCATCCTCACCTACTCCCAGGCCGGCGCGCAGTTCGGCTACACCCTGCTGTGGACCATCATTCCCATCACCATAGCCCTGATCGTGGTGCAGGAGATGTGCGCCCGCATGGGCGTGGTCACCGGCAAGGGGTTGAGCGACCTGATCCGCGAGGAGTTCGGCCTGCGGCTCACCTTTGTGCTGATGGTGTTGTTGGTGGTGGTCAACTACACCAACGTGGTCACCGAGTTCATCGGCATCGCCGGGTCGATGCACCTGTTTCACGTCTCCAAGTTCTTCTCCGTGCCCTCTTGCGCGTTCCTGGTCTGGTACATGGTGGTGCGGGGCAGTTACAAGAGCACGGAAAAGATATTCATCGTCGCCTCCCTGGTCTACATCTGCTACATCTTCGCCGGGGTGCTCTCGCAGCCCAGTTGGCACGATGCTCTAAGAGCCACGGTGCTGCTGCCGGCCCGGTCGGTGTGGAGCGACAAGGCTTATATGTACATGGCCATCGGCGTGGTGGGCACCACCATCGCCCCGTGGATGCAGTTCTACCTGCAATCGTCCATCGTGGAAAAGGGCATTCGCGTGAAGGATTACGCGGCCTCGCGGCTGGACGTGATCGTGGGCAGTCTCTTTACCGACATTGTGGCCTGGTTCATCATCGTGGCCTGCGCAGCCACGCTCTACGTGCATGGCATGGGAGCCATCCAGGTGGCCGCGGACGCGGCCGAGGCCATGCGCCCGCTGGCCGGCGACTATGCCTTCATCCTCTTCGCCTTCGGGCTCTTCAACGCCTCGGTCTTCGCGGCCTCGATTCTGCCCATCTCCACCGCCTACACGGTCTGCGAGGGCCTGGGCTTCGAATCCGGCGTGGACAAGAGCTTCAGGGAAGCGCCCTTCTTCTACTGGCTCTACACGCTGCTGATCGTGGGCGGCGCGGCCACCGTGCTCCTGCTGCCCGACGCGCAACTGATCAATGTGGCCATCCTTTCGCAGGTACTGAACGGGGTTTTGCTTCCCGTGGTCATCATCCTGATGCTGCTTTTGATCAACCGCGCCGACCTGATGGGCGAGCATAAGAACTCGCGCTTGTGGAACGTGATTGCCTGGGCCACCAGCATCATCGTCATCGCCATGACCCTGGTGATGCTGTGGGGGATGATTCCGGGGCATTAGGAATCGACGTGCGGCTTCCGGGGTTTCGCCGGCCTTCGCAATGGTGCGTACTCCCTACCGCCCTAGAAACACCGGCATTCTTTTCTCAAGAAATGCCCGGATCCCCTCTTGATAATCTTCGCTGTCGTAAACTTCGCGGCGCAGGGCCTGGATGCGCTCGTAAGCGTCGGGAGTAATCGGATGCGCCGAGGCCAGCACACGCAGTTCTTCCTTCAGGATGCGGAGTACCAGCGGAGAGGTCTCCACCATCTGCATGGCCAGCTGATGGGTGAAGCTTTCCAGCTCTTCCGGGGCGACAACGTGATTGATGACCCCGCTCTCCATCAGCCGTTGTGCCGTAACCGGCCGCGCGGTAAACAGCATCTCTTTGATGATTGGCATGCCGGCGACCTTCATCAGGTTCAATATCCCTGACAGGTTATACGGCACGCCCAGCTTGGCCGGCGTAATCGCCATGGTCGTGTTCCGGGCAGCGACGATCAGGTCGCAGCTCATCACCAGTTCGCACGCACCTCCCCACACCGATCCTTCGACCATGGCGATCACAGGGCAGGGGTGCAACTGAATCGCGCGCACGATTTGCCGCAGCGGGTCGTTATAAGTGAGGGGATCGCGCCCATTGGTCGGTAACTCGGCAACGTCATGCCCGGCGGAGAAGACCTTCGCCCCGCGTTTGGCGCGGAGAATGACCACGCGCAGATTCTGCGCCTTCATCTCATTCAGCGCCGAGGCGATCTCATCAAGCAACTCTCCGCTCAGCGCATTGACCTTGGCGCGATTGAGCGTAATCGTGCCGACTGCCCCATTCACTTCAATGATGACCAGCGACATGAAGATATCCTGAAGTTCACCGGGCGAAAGCAGCCCGGCCTGCGTTTTCCGTCCCATAGCTGCCGGGATGAGGCGGATTCTTCATCGGCATGGGGAAACCTCCCTATAGCAGCTTTCCCGCCGCCAGTTCGCGAATCAAGTCCCGATCGGCGGCCAGGAACTCGTAGCCGGGCAGGTCATCGAGCCGGACCCAGCGCACCTGTTGATAAATGCGGTTCACAATCTCGCCGGAGAACTCGGGCACAGCAAAAAACTGCAAATCGACGGCGCCGCCATGGCGGTAGTTGTGGCGGATGCGCGTGACAGGAGGGCCGATGGCGGCCGTGATGCCCAGCTCTTCGTGCAGCTCGCGGACCAGCGCCTGCTGAGGGCTCTCGCCGGGCTCGATCTTGCCGCCCGGAAACTCCCACAGCAGCGCCATGGGCTGATCGGAACGGCGTTGACCGATCAGAACCTCTCCGCCGCGCACGATCAGCGCAGCCGCCACAAAACGAAGAGCGGGGCCGGCGGACCGGGGGCTGGAGGTAGGCTGGATTTCTTCCACGGTTCTAGTGTAAACGCACCAAAAGGGATGCAGGTCAGCGCCGTGCATTCCCGGATTCCTGGGAAAAAACACGGCTATTTTGTTCCTGCGAAAAGGTTCATCTCGAAAAAGGGGAATTATTCTCCCGCCACCGCCGCCATGGCGCCCTCGGCCGCATGGGGCCGGAAGTAGCCCCAGCCGTTCTTTGCCGCGGCCTGAAGCAGCGCGGGGGACGGATTGACCGGAAAGGGGCAGCGCGCGATCTCCAGCATGGCTAGGTCGTGAATGGAGTTGCCGAAGGCCGCATCGGGGCGGCCGAGCCCTGCGCGGGCAAGCGTGACGGCCTTGCCTTCGTCGGTGGGCACGTCCACGATCTCGCTGGTGATGATGCCGCCGGCGACGCGGACCTCGGCGGCCAGCACGCGGTCTTCCGTAATTCCAAAGTCGCGCACACCCTCGGCGACCACCCACTTGTTGGTGGAGCTGACGACCCAAAGCTCAACGCCGGCCTGGCGCAGCGCAGCCAGCAGCGAGACCATCTCGGCAAAGACGCGCGGCCGGACAAACTTTTCCACATAGCGGGCGGCGGCGGCGCGCAGCTCCTGCTCGCGCAGGTTGGCATAGATCTGCACCATCTCGCCGCAGATCACCAACTCGCTCACATGGCCTTGCCGGTAAGCCCGATGGCGGGTATCGATCCAGTCGCTGGTGGAGCGCGAGACCAGGCCCTGCTCCAGAGACCAGATCATGAAACCATGACCCGAATCGCCGCTCCACAATGTTCCATCACAATCGAAGACCGCAACCTTGGGATTGCTATCGAGGACCAGCCGCTCGAACTCCTGTGCGGTCCACTTGGGGGTTTCTACCTGCGTTCGTGTCAAGCGTTCCTCTATTCTGCTCGAAATCCTTCCAACTCTATTCTCTTCCAAACGGGCCTGTTTGTGCACGTGAAGGTTTGAAGAAGAACCCAAAGTGGACAATGCGATCCTGGGGTAATGAAGTTGATTCGTTGATAGAGAGGTACGGTAACCTGCCCCGCGCCGGCGGGGATGGCTTCGAGACGCTGATAATCGGGAATATGGACAGCAAGCGCAACCTATCGCTTTTGAAGGACTACCAGGCGTATCTGCGCGTGGAAAAAGGCCTGCGCCCGCTTACCTGCGAGGCCTATGACGGCGATTTGAAGGCCTTTGCCGAGTTTATGGAGGGCCGCAACGGCGTGCTGTTGACGGCGGCGCAGCCCGATGTTTCGGCCTTTCTTGAAAATCTGCGCGGCCACGGCATCGACTCGCGCTCGGCGGCGCGCAAACTGAGCTGCCTGCGCGGCTTTTACAAGTGGCTGCTGCTTGACCGGCGCATTCACCACGATCCAACCGTAAATATTGAATCGCCCAAGGCGTGGAAGGTGCTGCCCAAGTCGCTGGCCGAGCCGGAGGTGGCGGAGATGCTGGAGCGGGCGGGCATGGCCGCCGAACATCCGCAGGCGCGGGCCACGGCGCTGCGCGACCGCGCCATTCTGGAGCTGCTCTACGCGGGCGGGCTGCGCGTCTCGGAGGTGACGGCGCTCTCCACCGGCGACCTGGCGCTGGATGCGGGACGCGTGCAGGTGCGCGGCAAGGGCGACAAGGAACGCATTGTGCCGCTGGGGCGCTCCGCGATCGAGGCTCTGGAGACCTATCTACGCGAGGGCAGGCCGCACCTGGCGCGCATCAGCTCGGCGCGGAAAGCCAATGCCGCGCGGCAGGACGCTACGCGGCTGTTTCTTTCTTTGCGCGGCATGCCGCTTACACGCCAATGGGTCTGGCACGTGGTAAAGATGTCGAACGGCGCCGCCAGCCCACATCGCCTGCGCCACAGTTGCGCCACCCATATGGTGGAGCACGGCGCCGACCTGCGCAGCGTGCAGCTTCTGCTGGGCCACGCCGATATCTCCACCACGCAGGTCTACACGCACCTGGCGCTGGGCCGGCTGAAGGCCGTGCATCGCGAACATCATCCGCGCGCAACGCGGCGGCGTGCGGAGGTTGTGGAGCTTCCTGTTGCGGTTGGGACCGAGCGCGGGGGGGTGCACCTGGTTTCAAGTGAGTCACAACCGGAGATGAACGGGCCGGACCTTTCCAAAAAGCTCCGTGCCCCGTCCTTTCGCGTTTTTTCTGGCGAAAGGGCGGGAAACATCGACACTCAATCCGCCCCGCTCATCGGGAGCGCAGAGCCAAGCGAGGAGCCGGCATGAGCACAACGGCCGAGCCAGGGATTGGTTCGCCGCTGGATTCGCTCGTGGCCGGCTATCTGCGCGTGCTGGCCAATGAGCGCGGCGCATCGGCGCACACTCTGCGCGCTTATCAGCGCGAATTGCGCGGTTTTGCTGCCTTTATCGACAAGCGCTCCGGCGAAGAACAAGGCGTAGAGCGCATCGAGCACACTGACATTCGCGCCTACCTGGGCACGCTCTACGACCGCGGCCTCTCGAAAGCTTCGGCGGCGCGGGCGTTGGCGGCCATTCGCAGTTGGTTCAAGTGGCTGGCGCGCACCGGCCGCGTTGCGCAGAATGCGGCCTCGCTGGTCTCCACGCCGCGGCTGCCCAGGCATTTGCCGCGCGTGCCCTCCATCGAACAGATGAACCGCCTGGTCGATTCAGTGACGGATTCGGTGGGCAAAGACGCGGCGAGCTGGCCGGCGCGCGATGCGGCCATCCTCGAACTGCTCTACGGCTGCGGCATCCGCAACGCGGAGTTGACCGGCCTGAATCTCGACGACATTCACTGGGCCAATGAAGCGATCCTGGTGCGCGGCAAGGGCCAGAAACAGCGCTACGTGCCCCTTGGAGACGCGGCGGCGCAGGCGTTGCGAACCTATCTCGCGGAGCGGTCGGCGCTGTTGGCGGCGGGCGCCGGGGCCAAGGGATTCACAACGCCCGCGCTGTTCGTCAATTTGCACCTGCGCGGCCTGGGCAAAACGGGCGGCCAGGCGCGGTTGACCACGCGCAGCGTGGGCCGCATCGTCAAGCGCATCGCCATCCTGCGCGGACTCTCCGCCGACGTGCATCCGCACACCCTGCGTCATGCCTTCGGAACGCATTTGCTGGAGGAGGGCGCCGACCTGCGCGCCATCCAGGAACTGCTCGGCCACGAGCGGCTCTCCACGACGCAGCGGTACACGCAACTGACTACAGCGCAGTTGGAAGCGGTCTACGACAGGACGCATCCAAGGGCACGGTAGAGACTGATTACGTTTTCGTGATAACATTGTTATTACATTCAGGAGAGGTCGATGCTTGCAACAATCAGGCGCTTGGGCAATTCGCAGGGGATTTTGATTCCCAAGCCGCTGCTGCAACAAGTGGGGCTGGTGGACAAGGCGGAGATGCGGGTGGAGGGTGATGCGCTGGTGTTGCGCAGGCCCAAGGCCGCGCCGCGCACCGGCTGGGCAGAGGCGTGCAGGAAACTGGCGGCGGATGGCGACGATGCTTTGGTTCTTCCCGAGTTCGCCAATGAAGGCGACGCGGAGCTGAAGTGGTGAAGCGCGGCGAGATTTGGCTGGTGAATCTCGATCCCACCGTTGGCAGCGATATTCAGAAGACTCGTCCCTGCGTGGTGATCTCTCCGCCGGAGATGCACGATCACCTGCGCACAGTGATGGTTGCTCCAATGACAACCGGTAGCCACCCGGCGCCCTTCCGCATTGCCGTCCGGCATGGCGGGAAGCAGGGTCTCATCCTGCTCGATCAGATTCGCGCTGTAGACAAAACCCGCTTGGTAAAACGCGCCGGAGTCCTAACCCCGGCAACCCTGAGCGCCACTCTTCAGGTTCTGGCCGAGATCTTCACCGAATAGCGGGCTTACCGCGGTGCTATTCTGGCCAAACCGGGGAGGAAGATTATCTTTTGCGGCAGAGCAAGCTCTTTCGCGTATTTTTGCCTCTTCTGTTGTTAACCGCGCTTGGTTTTCTGGTGATGGGCTATCATCCCGGCGCGGAAGACGACAGCCTCTACCTGGCAGCCGTCAAGACTGACGTCAATCCAGCTCTCTTCCCCCATGACGCGGATTTCTTCCAGCTTCAGATGCGCACCAGTGTCTTCGCCGCGTGGATGGCGCGCTTTGTTTTGGGAACCGGAATGACGGTGGCCTGGGCGGAACAGCTGTGGCAGTTAGTCTGCCTCTTCCTGGTGATATGGTCCTGCTGGTGCATTGTGGGGCATCTCTTCAAAGAGACCGCGGCCCGCTGGGCCGGGGTGGCCATGGTTGCGGCCATGTTGACGCTGCCGGTCTCCGGGACAGGGCTCTACTTCATGGACCAGTACCTGCACCCGCGCAATCCGGCAACGGCCCTGATCCTGTTTGGCGTCTCGCGGATGATGGCCGGCAAACGCTGGCAGGCCGTGCCGCTGGCCGTACTGGCGTTTCTGCTGCACCCGCTGATGGGGGCATTGGGCATTTCATTCTGCACAGTGCTGGCGCTCGTGCTCTGTGAGCCTC
>JBEKNO010000149.1:0-7582 GCA_049522735.1 Occallatibacter sp. | reverse complement strand
CGGCCGCCAGGCTCCCTGTTATCCATCCATACACAGCAACAGATAACTACACATGCAGGGAATAACCTCGCCGGTACCACCGTGGCTCTCTTGGTACATTCCGTTCATGCGATTGCCCTGCTGCGATCAGGAAGAATGGTCTTTTTCATCGTAACGATGCACTATTCTTCTAAAGCCGATTCGATGTTCTGTCCACCATAAAAAATGCCGAGGATAGTCACCACATCGTCTGTAACCTCGAATGCAATGGTGACGCGCCTTCGAAAACCGAAAATGCGCAGTCCGGGGAGGATATCGTCACGCCGCGTACCCCGGATGGGGAACGTCTTCAAGCTCTCGCATTGCTTCAGAATGGCTGCGGTGTAGTTGGCCGCGACCTCGGGAGATGCTGCCGAGGCAATATGAAAATACAGGGCGACCAGTTGAGCTTCTGCTTCCGGAGCATAGACGACGCTGTGCATTATCCGGCCTTGAGGGAGGACTTGCGAGCCGCCGCAAGCGATGCGCGCACCTTCTCTGCTTGCACAGCCCGAGACGGGTCTGCCTTCATGGCGTCGTAGGCTGGAGCCACCTGTTCCCGCAACCAGGCTTCGAGGGCGCGGTCGTGCATCTCCAGGGCGCGCAGTCCGTCGCGAATGACCTCGCTCTCCGAGGCATATTCGCCGGATTCTACTTTGGTGCGGACCATATCGGCCATCTCATGGGTCAGGGTGATGCTGAACTGCTGAGTTGAGCGCATGGATTAGCCTCCCGTTTGATAGGATTTAATCCTACTCCACTCAACGGCCATTCTGCAAATCCGCAAACTCCTACGCTAACTCCACCTCGATCATCTTGGCCTCCGCATCCAACTTCACAATTTTGAAGCTGCGTATCTGGCCTTCGCTCAGGGGCTCTGATTTGGAGATGGCGGCGGGGGCGTTGCCTTGCCAGCGGGCTTTGAGCATCGACGAAATGCTGGATAGGTCGGGTCTGGATTCGGCTTTGGCTTTGGCTTTGGTCTTCGACCTCGACTTCGGCTTCGACGCGCCGGTCTCCTCAGTGGATGGTACGGCAGCCGGGGCGTCAGGAGTGGGTGCAGGGGCAATGCTACATATGGCGCGGATGCCGTCGCCCAGCTCGACGACGGTGAGAGCGGACGATTGCTCGACGACGCGGCCGGAGACGGTGTCGCCCACTTTGTGCTCGGCGATGTATTCGTCGATGTCGTTGGGGATGAGCTGCTTCATGCTCAGCTTGATCTGGCGCTTCTCAGGGTCGATGGCCATCACTTGCGCCTTTACCACCTGGCCGGCGCGCAACACATCCGCTGGGTGCTTGAGGCGGCGCTCGGCGGTGATCTCGCTGATATGGACCAGGCCTTCGATGCCGTCTTCAAGCAGCACGAAGGCGCCGAAGTTCATCAGCTTGGTGACCGGGCCGGCGATCTGCGAGCCGACGGGGAATTTGCGCTCCACTTCGGTCCAGGGGTCGGCGAGGGCCTGCTTGAGGCCCAGGGAGATGCGGCGCTCCTCTGGCTTGATGGCCAGGATGACGGCGTCCACGCGTTCGCCCTGGCGGAGCAGGTCGGAGGGGTGGCGCAGCTTTTTGCCCCAGGACATTTCCGAAATGTGAATGAGGCCTTCCACGCCGGGCTCGATTTCGACGAAGGCGCCGAAGTCGGCGAGGCGGGTGACCGTGCCGGTGATGCGCTGGCCGGCTTGGAGGCGGTTGGGAGCGGTCTGCCAGGGCTCGGGCTGAAGCTGCTTGAGGCCGAGGGAGATTTTTTGGGTTTCCGGGTCGATGCTGAGGATTTTGACCTGGATTTCCTGGCCCACGGCGAGCACATCTTCGGGCTTGCTGACGCGGCTGTGGGCCATGTCGCTGATGTGGAGCAGGCCGTCGATGCCGCCCAGATCGACAAAGGCTCCGTAAGGCATGAGGCTGCGCACCGTGCCGGTGACCGCGTCACCCTCCTTCAAGGCTTCGTAGCGGGCCTTGGAAAGCCCGCGAGCCTGCTCCTCAAGTACCACGCGGCGGTCGACGACAACGTCTTCATCGGCGACGTCGAGCTTGGTGATGCGGCAGGTGATCTCCGTGCCGACCAGTTTTTCCAGTTCGGCCGCGTCCCTGGCGCCGCTGCGGCTGGCGGGCATGAAGGCGCGCACGCCGATATCCACGCTGAGGCCGCCCTTGACGACCTCGGTGACGGCGCCCACCACGGCCAGCTTTTCGGCGAAGGCGGCTTCCAGAGCCGACCAGTCGCGGGGCTGCGCCACCTTGAAGCGGGAGAGCATGTAGTAATGCTCTTCATTGCGGCCGGTGACGGAGACCGGGAAGCTGTCGCCGGGCTTGACGCCTTCGGCGTTGTTATGGAAGGCCGAGCGCGGCAGAACGCCCTCCGCCTTGTAGCCAATGTCAAGAAATACCTGGTCGGCGGAGAGGGAGACGACCGTGCCCTGCAACTGCTTTGAACCGGGCTCGCCCTTGTGCGAGTGGCTGCGCTCAAACTCTGAGAGCAGATCGGCGAAGGACTCGATGGGTTCGTCCAAGAGTTCAGAAGGGATTGCGGCGGCGGATTGGGACTCTGGAAGGCTGTCGTTGATCATGATCGCTTATCGCTCTATTGTCCCACGATTTGGCGTCCGTGGTTTGCAGGGCGGGTTTGGGTTCGTGGCAATCGCGTGAACGTCTATCCGCCTGGGTATCCGGTTTCGGCCTTGGCAGCCTGCGGTTAAGGCGCAAAATCCTTAAAACTCGATTAGCAGCCTATTGATTGCAGACCGCTTAAAAATCCGTTTTCGGCGAAAATCGGCTTTCACCACAGGCTGCTAAGCAGCTTTCGGCTTCCATTCGAGGTAATCCAATATCCATCTCCAGGTTGCATCGTAGTTATGTTCTGGCGGTGGAGGCGGAGGCGCTGCGGCCGGAATGATTACAGGCTTGCCTCGATACGTATCGGCCAACTGCTTGAATACCCGGCCCTGCTCTTTGACCCTTCCATCATTGGTCAGCAGCCCAAGGCTATATTCGAGCGAGTTGAATGCAAACTTTCGATTCACGTCGTGGCTATCCCAGTAAGTGAACCAGTTCACGCCGGCATGCACGGCAGAAGTTACAGCGGTCTCAAGCCACTCCGCCTGTTGCTTCTCCGCCATCGACTCGATGCAGGTATTGAACTCTCCCGCCCATACAGGCTTTTGCGGGTTGTCGGCATAGGAGCGGACCAGCGCGGCAAAGGCAACGAGAAGCCGGGTACTGGGCGGGTCCATGGGACCACCATACTTGAGCGCCCCAGCCCAGTAAGGATAAGCGTGGATCACCGGAAGCAGATTGGCGGCCAATGCGCGAGGAGAAAACGTATCCAGCCTGAACCACGGATTGTGATCGACTCCGTTCACGTGAACGCCGGCCGGACAGACAGCGTTCATCAGCGCGAACATCTTCACCATCCAGGCGTCGCCCGCAGCCGGCGAAGCGTTCCAGCAGGTGTTCATCTCGTTTCCGAAGTCGAAACCGATGATGTTGTCGTGAGCCTTCATGGTCGCTGACAACCGGCGGATCAAAAGTTCTTGCGCAGCCCAGATCCCAGGATCGGTGTAGAGCGCGGGACCTGGCTTGTTGAAGGACGGCAGGAAGAACCAGCCGCTTAACTGCCCGGTAAAGACAGTAACAAGGGCATCCAGGCCGCGCTCACCCATCAGGGCAATGAGTTGGCTCAGCCTCTCCAGGTGCGCATCGCTTACCCAGGTCAGGTTGGGCTGGAAATACGGCCAGATCAGCAGGATGCGCAGATGATCAGCGCCCAGAGCAGCGATAGCGTCCAGATCTCGCTTGATAGGATCGATATTCCAATCGTTCCAGCAGAACCACCAGTTGCGCGAAGGCGTGTAATTGACGCCGAAGCGATGGCGGCTGACTGCATTGCGCGCGCTGGGAGGTTTGCCTGCGTCGGCGTCGATGGCTGTGAGTATCCTCCCGTAGAGCAGGTTTCGCTCTGTAACCAGGTAGGTTGTGATCGCCGCACTGGTCATAAAACTGCGTCTATCCATAAGTTTTCTCCAGCTTCCGGGCAGAGCCGGATTGCTCCTTCGGAATGGGCCGGCAAAAGGAGTGCTCCGGACCAGGAATCGCAAGAACGAAGCAATTTTACCGAAGTGGCAGCATACCACGCGAAGCGCGGGAGAGGCGCGTTTGAATGGTTGCCGCATGGGCCAATCGCAACTGTCACCCTCAGAGAGTTACGGGACGAAAGACAAGAGTCATTGCCGGAAATACAAATTGGCGTAGGCTGGGCGCATGAGCGTTTTCGACGAGAAGCGGGCGGAGCTGGCTCAGGCGCGCTTTCGGGGGTGGGCGGGGTTTCTGGAGGGCTGTCGTTGGTCATGATGGGTGCTCTTCCATTCTCCCATGGTTCAACGGACGGGGTGGAGCGAGCACCCTGAATCGGCCGTTCTTTCTTCCGCTTGTGGACACCAGGCAGGCCGGAGAGCGAAAATTGCGGACACGCGAGGAGAGCTTGATGAAACTACCTTCTATGACGTGGAGAGTTTCACGCTGCCACAGGTTTATCAAGACACAGTAGACCACATTGCCAACTTCTTCCGCGCCGTGGAGACACGCGAGCGCGTGGTGGAGGACGAGGTTTTTGGCAACAACGCCGCCATCGGCTGCCACCTGGCCAACTACTCTTACTTTCACCGCGCCGTGGCGGCGTGGGATGCGGCGGCCAAAAAGATCAAAGGGCGAGCTTCAGGATTCTCAAGGAGGACCAAAATGAGCTTTACTTCACGCAGGACATTCCTGATGGCCAGCGGCGCGGTTGCCGCCTCGGCCTGTGCCGGCGCCGTGCATCTGCCTGCCCGGCCGCTCCGGCTGCCTGTGGGGCTGCAACTCTACAGCGTGCGCGAGCTGCTGGCCAAGGACTTTGACGGCACCCTGCGCAAGGTGAAGGCGGCAGGCTATTCGGAGGTGGAGGCGGCGGGCTACTACGACCGCACCGCGGCGGATTTTCGCAAAGCAATGGACAAAGCCGGCCTGCGCTGCACCAGCACGCACCATCCGCTGGACGTGCTGCATGCGCGGCTCGAAGAGCTGATCGAGTATGGGCATGCGCTGGGCCTCGACTACATCGTCTCCCCCTCGGCAATGCATCGCGACCCGGCGGCCAAGGGTCCGCTGACCCTGGACGACTGGCGCTGGAGCGCAAGCGAGCTCAACCGCATCGGTGAAAAAGTAAAAGCCGCCGGCATGACCTTCGGCTATCACAACCACAACACGGAGTTCGACAACGAAGGCGGCGTGGTCTTTTATGACGAGCTGCTGCGGCTCACCGACCCCGGCCTGGTGGTTTTTGAGATGGACTGCGGCTGGGTGGCCGCCGCGGGACGCGATCCGGTGGAGTATCTGCGCAAGTCGCCGGAGCGGTTTCCGCTGCTGCACGTGAAAGACATGGCGCGGGGAGCGAATGGCGAATTCCACTCCACGGTGATGGGCCGGGGCCTGGTGGACTACCAGGCGATTTTGCGCGCAGCCAGGGGGCTCAAGCGCTACTTCATCGAGCAGGAGGATTTCGATATCGATCCCATCGAGGCCATCCGGCTGGATGCCGAGTACATGCGCAACCTGAAGCTGTGAGCTAACTGATCCGCTGCTGTCGTAAATTGATGGGCTAGTCCTGCCTGAGGAGAAATCCCGTGAACCGATCGGCTTATCTGCAACGCACGCTAAGAATGAGTCTTGTGCTCACCTGTTTGCTCGGAAATCTGCCCTCCTGCGCCCCGCAAAAGCCTCAAGCCAATGGAGAGATCATCGTGCTGGTGCGGCATGGCGAGAAACCGCCAGATGGACTTGGCCAGTTGACCTGCAAAGGGCTGAACCGGTCGCTGGCCCTGCCAGCCCTGCTGATTGGACGCTATGGCAAGCCGGACTTCATCTATGCGCCGAACCCCAGCGCGAAAGTGAACGACGGCCATGTTTTGCCTGCTTACTCCTATCTAAGGCCGCTGGCTACCATCGAGCCGACCGCAATCCGCCTTGGGATGCCGGTGAATACTCAGATCGGATACCTGCACATCGCTGAACTGCAACGGGAATTGCTCCGGCCAGCCTATGCCCACTCGTTGATCTTCGTTGCCTGGGAGCACGCCATGTTGCATGAGTTCGCACAGCGGATGCTCCAATCCTACGGCACCGGTACAGAGCAGTTGCCTGACTGGCCTAACAGCGATTATGAAACCATCTATGTCTTCCACATCACAAGATCTGACAATGACGGCACTCTGCGAGCCACGCTGGAGATCCAGAAGGAAGATCTGGGGAACACGCTGAATGACACCTGCCCCGGCCCGCAGTAGATTGCGGGCGGATGACGGTCCATCCGGAAACTGACCAGCGCCCTCTTTTCGGATAGGCTTTGGGTATGAGCGTATTCGACGAGAAGCGGGCGGAGTTGGAGCGGCACGAGTTCATGATGGGCGTGGAGCGGGGCAGGCTGGCGGTGGCTCTGGATCTGCTGACGGATTCGCTGATTCTGGTTGGCCAGCACGGGGTTTACTGCGCGTCCAGCCGCAATCCGGCCAAGCCGGCGCTCGATCTGCAGGCCATTCTGGACGGCATGGAGGGAGCCAAGGCGCTGATTCAGAGTGTGATGGAGGAGTTGCGCATGCAACGGGAGGCCGGGCGGACCGGGAACTCCTCGGCCGGCTGAATGCGCCCGGAAGAATCCCAAATGCGGTATGCTGGATATGCGCGCCCGTAGCTCAGCTGGATAGAGCGAACGCCTCCGGAGCGTTAGGTCGGGAGTTCGAATCTCTCCGGGCGCACCATATAACCTCATTATTTGCAATATTTACAGCTTCTTTCCCCGCTGTCATGGCCGGTTCTCATTTCTTCGCTGTGCCCAATTTTGTGCCCACCCATGTGAGAAATGGCCTTCGCCATGGCAGCCTCACATACCTGGAGCCAATGGTAATGTTGCTGTGTCCAGCGTTGTCTGCTAGCGCCTGCCAGCCGAAGTCGTGAAGTCGCACATCTTGGCCTTTCTGTATCCCAATGCGATCATCTCGGCTGCCCGGTCGAACTCCAACGTCTTACACGAGTTCCTGGGGATTTCTATAACCGTGTCCGGTGGATAGGCGGCCAGCTTAGGCGGGATATGGTGCTCTGCATAGCTTCAAACCCCTGAGCGGCGATTTCGTACGGTCCCCAATCCCGGCTGCCGCCGCTTGGCGCGGATGGTTGGAGGCGGCTGATGAAGCGATTGATCTTCTCACGAAACGGGGACGAAGGGGGCTGCGGGGGCGCACTCACTTCAACCGGCACTATCGGAGTGTCAGCGGACCCGTTCAGGTCCACGGCGATGGTCATGTCGGTTTCATCGCCAAACACCGGCGCGATGGGCACGGGATTCAGAACCCCTCCATCGACAAGATCGACGCCCTTCAGCTTGAACGGAGTGAAGAAGAGAGGTATAGCGAAAGAGGCGCGCATGGCATCGAAGAGACTGCCCGACCGTATCCAAACCTCCTTCTGTCCTTTCAGGTCAGTGGCGACGGCCGTATATGAAATGGGGAGGTCCTCGATCAATTTCTCCCCCACCAGG
>JBEKNO010000148.1:0-7591 GCA_049522735.1 Occallatibacter sp. | reverse complement strand
GCCACGGCGAGCTTCTTCTTGGTCTGATCCTGGCCGATCACGTAGTCGTCGAGAAAGCTCTTCACTTCCTGCGGCTTGGGCAGGTGGCCTGCGGTGGTGGCGGGAGTCGCCTCGCCGCGGTCGTCCTCGAGGATGGAGTTGCAGACGGCCACGCACTCGTCGCAGATGTAGGCGCGCGGGTAGTCGCTGGGAGACGAGATCAGCTTGGCCACGGCGTCCTGCAGCTTGTGGCAGAACGAGCAGCGTAGTGCTTCTTCTGGTCCCGTGCGCGTTTTCATATTCCTGCTCCCTTTGGACGATGTTAGCAGGTTAGCGGGATTATGACCGCTAAGCCGGTTAGCGAGTTAAGTGCGCGGCCGGTCGATAATTTCGTCGACGATGCCGTATTCCTTGGCTTGCTGCGCGTTCATGATGAAGTCCCGCTCGACGTCGCGTTCGATGCGGTCCAGGGGCTGCCCGGTGTGCCTGGCGATCAGATTGTTGGTGATCTCGCGGATGCGCAGAATCTCGCGCGCATGAATGTCGATGTCGGTGGCCTGGCCGCTCAGTCCGCCCATGGTCGGCTGATGGATAAGGATGCGCGAGTTGGGCAGGGCGAAACGCTTGCCCTTGGTGCCGGCCAGAAGCAGAAACGCGCCCATGCTGGCCGCCTGGCCGATGCAGTAGGTGACCACGTTGTTCTTGATGAACTGCATGGTGTCGTAGATGGCCAGGCCCGCGGTGATGGAGCCGCCGGGCGAGTTGATGTAGAGCTGCACGTCCTTCTCCGGATCCTCGCCGGAGAGGAAGAGCAACTGCGCCACGATGAGGTTGGATATCTGGTCGTCGATGGGCGTGCCGAGAAAGATGATGTTGTCGCGCAGCAGACGGGAGTATATGTCGTAGGCGCGCTCGCCCCGGCTCGTCTGCTCAACCACCATGGGTACCAATGCCATTCGTGTGTTCTTCCCGCTCTTGCAGTTGTGGGGATGTTATTCCCCGTTTGTGTTATCCGCGTGGCGCATCTGCCGGGCCGCGCGGCAATCTCCGTCTTGTTTCCCGCCCTATCCGGGCAGACGCTCGTATAGTACTGACGCGGTTTTCTCGCGCCGCAGTTGTTCCCGGATTCTAGCCAGCCCGCCGTCCTCAGTCAATCGCACTTTCAGGGCATCGACCGGCTCGCGGGACTGCAGGGCGGCCAATTGCAGTTCACGGTCTAATTCCTCATCGGCAATGGTGATATTTTCCTCAGTGGCAATGCGGTCCAGAAGGATATTGGTTCTGGCCTCGGCAAGGGCGCCGTCGCGCTGGGCCGCGCGCAGGCGGGCAAAGTCCAGCTTGCGCATCTGCTCGGGCTCCATGCCCTGGGCCGCCAGGGCGCGCAGGCCGCGTTCCAGGCGCGCGTCAATCTGTTCCTGCACCAGCGATTCCGGAATCGGGAAAGGGTAACGCTCAGCCAGCGCCGCGAAGAGCCGGTCCTTGGTTTCGCCTTCCACGCTGCGCCGCTTGCGGTTGGCCATGTACTCGCGAACCCGGGCTTCCAGATCGGCAAAGCTCTCGTAAGCGCCCAATTCTTTGGCAAAGTCGTTGTCCAGTTCGGGCAGGGTGCGTTTCTTGATGGCCTTCACTTCCACGTCGTAGGCCACCGTCTTGCCGGCCAGCTTGGCCTCGGCATAATCGGCCGGATAGATAACCTCAACTTTCAGCTCCTGGCCGGGCTTAGCGCCGCGCAGGGCGGTCGAAAAGGCCTCGACGGTATCTTTGCCGCCGATTTCAATTAAAGTGTTTTCTCCGGCCACCGGGGCTGCCTCGGCCTCGCCTTCAATCTGGCCCTTGTAGGTGATCTCGGCCCAGTCGCCATCCACTAGGGCGCGCTCTTCCTCCACCGGCTCAATGGTGGCGTGCGACTCGCGCAGTTGCCCCATCTCGCGCTGGAACTCCTCTTCGGCAATCTCCACCGGCGGCTTCTCCACGGTCACGTTCTGGTAGCCCTCAATGGAGAAATCGGGAATGAACTCGAAGACCGCCTTCACGTGCAGCGGCGCGCCCTCCTCCACGGTCAGCTCGGTCACCTGCGGCTGCCCTACGGGCTTGACGCCCAGCTCCATCACCGCCCGGTTAAAGCGCTGGGGCAGCAGGCCGTCAATCACGTCCTTGCGAATCTCGGCGGCGTAGCGGCGCTTGAGGACCGTCTCCGGCACCTTGCCCACGCGGAAGCCGGGGATTTTGGCGTATTTCCGGTAGTTCTTCACCACGTTGCCGTAGGCTTTGGAAACCTCTTCGGCGGCAATATCCAGCACCAGTTCGCGGGTGCACTCCGGGTTCAGCACCGGGGTTCCCGCGGACAGCTTTTCGTCCGTGGGGTGGAGGTTGGGACCATGCTGGTGGCCGTGGTCATGGCCCTCGTCCGCGTGGTCGTGGGGGCGCGTAGCCTCAGCCGTTTCAGGTTGGGGGTTCTTCTCGGGGGTGTCGGTAGAACTCAACGTATTGCCTTCCAGGCGCACTGCGCGCCTCACCAACTGCCAGACCGGAGTGCAAACTGCTCCATGGGGCTAAAAAAACAGCCCCTGTGGGCCGATTCCTGGTTGCAAGCCATCGGTTTCTGGCTGCAAGCTGCTAATTTCTGCTACAAACCGCCCCTTTGGGCTGCCGCAAGAGGCAAAACCAACTCCATGTAGGCGGAGAAATCTCCTATCACATGGTAAGGGGGTTTGCTGGCAGGGGTCAAACCGGCCACGGCAGTTGGGGCGCGGAAGAGCACCGCGAAAGGCACGTTACTGCTCAGTGACCTGCGGCTTGCGAACGTAAGGCAGAAAGCGGGGATGGGCCGCGCCGCAATGCGCAAAGTGCTGGCGGGCTTCGTCCAGGCTGAGGGCGCCGTTCACGGTCAGGCGGACTTCGCCGGCGTCGGAGTCCTCCTGGCCATCGTCCTCCCACCAGCAGACCGGGCACAGCGCCAGGGCCCCGGCCGTCTCCAGCGTCTTGTACCCGCAGCACGGACAACGAAAGCGAGCGTCCACAGCTTCCCCTTTCGGGTGGACGAGAATTGTAGCTTGCGGGTTTACGCGAAAAAACAGCTTCTAGCCTTTAGCTTTTATTGAGGACTGCATAAGTAATGTCCACACAAACGCGCCGGAGGCGCAGAGGTGGTTAGCCCCGCGCTTCACAGACTGTTACAAAACTCAGATTTTGAGAGTTTGAACCCCAATATGTTGCGCTTCTCAAAGACTTGAAGCCCAATATATGCTCTCGATTCCGAGTTTCGTAACAACCTGTTCAGCGTGGGGAAAAGGGATTCCACAAGTTCATTACGGAGTCCCGTAGGGGCAGCGCAAGGACATTATTTATGCAGGAACCAATAGCCCCTGAGGGAATGCAAGTCGTGAAAATACATTCCCTCAGGGACTAAAGCCCAACTTTCTCTTTATCCAGCAGGTGACACGCTGAAGCCGTGCACTTTCAAAGCAACGAGATCCTTCATTCAGAAGAGCCTCTTAACTATGTTTCCCTACGGCACAAACACCTTCACCCGCACGTGCCACTTGGTGCTCTCGCCCGGCTTCAGCGTCAACATGTTGGTATCGGTCGAGCCCCACTCCTTGCCGAAGGGATCGGCGAAGTTGTGCTGGTGCTCCACGGCCACGAATTCCTTGGTGGGCGGCGCGTAAATCTGGATGGCCTTGATCTCCTTGGACAGGCCCTCTACCTTCACCCCGTAGTGAGCGGCCGGGTCGATGACCTCCATCGTGGCGGCGCCGTCCTTACAGTCCAGCTTGCTGTAGTTTTCATCCAGGAAATCCTGGCCCAGCGCCTTGCCGCCGGGGGCGCGAAAGTCGAAGCGTGTCCCATCCACGGGCAGAATCTTGCCGGTGGGGAAGACGTTGTCGTAGTTGTCCACCTCGGCCCGGTTTGCGGCCGGAACGTGCAGCCGCGCCTGGGTGCGGTCGCCGGAGGGCAGGTTGAAGTAGGGGTGCCAGGAGATGGCCAGGGGCTCGGACTCGCTGCCCACATTTTTGGCTACCACAACGGCATCCACAGCGTCGGCGGTCAGCGTGATGGTGATCGCCAGATCGGTCTTGGAGAGCCAGCGGCCGCCAAAGTCGCCGCCATGGATGACGCCGAGAACCTGCTCGCCGCCGGGGATCTTCTGCACTTTGATCTCGTCGGTCTTGGACTTGAGGATGAGCCCGTGCAGGGCGTGGCGTTCGGCGCCGGGATTCTGGCCGATGTTGTTGGCCGGCAAAGTGAGCGTATGCCCCTGCCACACGGTGGTCAGGGTCTTGCCGTCGGCCGAAAGCGGACCGCGAATGCGGTTGGGATAGGGAATCAGGAAGGCCGCGCCAATCCTGTAACCCAGATCGCCATTGTCGGTATCGTCCACGTCCAGCATCTTCTTGGCCTCGACCAGGCTGGGCGTATACAGCAAGTCCACATTCCCTTTGCCGGGAAAGTTGGCGGTGATTTGCAGCACTTCCATGCCGCGGCCGGGCAGAATGGTAACGCTGGTGAACTCGGGTCTGGTGGTGCTGGTGGCCGCGCGGGTGAGGGTGATGATCTTCTGGCCGCCGATCTCGGTTACGGCCTGTGCGCGGCCGATCAGAACCAGCGGGCCGGCCATCAATGCCGGCAAGATAAAGGGGAGCAGGGCAAATACGTGAACCAATAGCTTCATCTCAATCCATCCCTTGAAGTGCAATTGAATTTTCCGCAATCCGCTCCGGCACAGTTTTTCCCCGCGCCTGAAAGCGAATTCCGGCAGCGGTGCCATTCTACTCCAAGCCGGGGCGCGCTGGCACGCAATGCCTGGAGTCCTCGCAGATAGAATGCGTTCATGGCCGCTTCGGCTAAAACACTGGCTGTGTTGAACGCCCGCATCGTGGCCTGCCGCCGCTGCGAGCGCCTGCGCGCCTACTCGGCCGAGGTCGCCCTCGTGCGCCGCCGCGCCTGGGCGGACTGGGAGTATTGGGGCAGGCCGGTGCCTTCCTTCGGCGATCCGCAGGCGCGCGTATTGGTGCTCGGCCTGGCTCCCGGCGCGCACGGCTCCAACCGCACCGGCCGCATGTTTACCGGCGACGGGTCAGGCGATTTTCTCTATCCCGTGCTCCATCAGGCCGGCTTTGCCTCGCAGCCCAGGGCCGTCTCCCGCGACGACGGCATGAAGCTTACCAATCTCTGGATCAGCGCCGTGGTCCATTGCGCGCCGCCGGCAAACAAGCCTACGCCGGGGGAACTGCGCAACTGCGCGCACTGGCTGGACGAGGAGATGCGCCTGCTGCGCAACCTGCGCGTCGTAGTCTGCCTGGGCAAGATCGCCTTTGACGGCTTCCTCGGCCACCAGCTCCGCGCCGGCCGGATTTCCGCGCGCGCCGGTTTCACTTTCCGCCACGGCGCGGAGTACGCGCTGCCCGGCGCGCTCACCCTGATGGCCAGCTATCATCCATCGCTGCAGAACACCAACACCGGCAAGCTCACGCGGCCCATGTTTCTAGCCGTCTTTCGCCGCGCGCGGCAACTGGCGGAACTGAAAAATCCGAGTCGGAGGGAGGCGAAGGTTTCAACCTCCGCATAAAGCAAACAGAAGCATTGAGGGCTTTAGCCCCGGAGGGAAGAACGTGATGGACAGACTATCGAAAGAAATCCTGAAGGAACTCCTTCCGGCGGAGAGGGAAGCCGTTCCGCGGCCGGCAAGCAAGCAGGCGCTCCGCCAGAATCATCTGGATCACTGGTCTCCGGCCATCCTGCTGGAGCGAGCCGCATATCTGCGCAAGCTGGCTAAACAGGGCGACGGCTCGGCCAGCGAAACGCTCCGGGAGTATCCGCGGCACTGCGCCATGCTCTTGTTTCGCAGCCGTAACGGCGTCGTCGAGGTGCATGAGAACTTCGCCGATCTTTTTTGTGTCCTCGAAGGCCGCGCAACCCTGCTCACCGGCGGCACAGTCGCCGGCCTTGAGACCATCGCGCCGGGAGAGATGCGCGGCGTCTCCATGGAGGGCGGTGCGCGCCTGGAACTGCGAGCGGGCGACGTGGCGCACGTCCCGGCGGGCCTGCCCCATCAGATGCTGGTCCCCGGCGACAAAACCGTAACCTGCATGGTGATAAAGATTCAGGAGAATCCGTAGGGCTGCAGCCTTGCCCGTCGCGCAAGCGCTTTACTTGCTGGTGGAGGGTTGTTTTTCAGGGATTTCACTTGCAATTTCTATATATTGTAGCTACAATTAAATGGTGTTCGTCTGGGATGAGGCAAAGCGAAGATCCAACCTGAAGAAGCACGGTCTCGACTTCAAAGATGCTCATCTCGTTTACGACAATCCGGAGAAGTGCACCTACGATTCCAGCCACGCAGGCGAACGCCGCTTGATCGACATTGCCTTGGCCGTCGTCAAAGGACGGCTGCTGGCTCTGGTTTACACCGAACGCGGGGACAATGTTCGGGTGATCTCATTCCGGCCCGCCTCAAGAGAGGAGCGCAAGCAGTATGAACAAGACAAAGAGTGAGACGGACTGGGAGCGCGTACGGGCTTACAAAGAGGGCGACCCCATCCCTTACGACCCCGAGGACGGTCCCTACGACCCCAACGATCCCGAAGCCGCGCGCACCTGGTTTGCCCAGGCCGACTTGATTCGCAAAGACAAGGTAGTCCGTAGAGGCAAGCGCGGCCCGCAAAAAGCCCCGACGAAGAAGCTGGTTTCCCTGCGCCTCTCCCCAGAAGTAGTCGATCACTTTAAATCCACCGGCCGAGGCTGGCAAACGCGGATTGATTCGACTTTGCTGGAGTCGATCAAGCGGAGAGCATAGGCTGAAGAACAATATGGAAAAGATGAAGATTCCGAAGTTTGAGGACGAGACGGACGAAGCCAATTGGCTGTACGAGCATCGCGAGGAATTGGCGGCGGAGTTCATGCAGGCGGCGCAGGAGGGCCGAGTGCATCGGGGAACGCTGAAGCGCGGTATGCGGCTTGAGGCTGTGCTGCACGATGCTCTTCAGTCGAAGGAACTGGTGGTTACGCCTGAGGAGTTGACCGGAAGCAGCCTGGTTGCGGTACTGCGCGAGAAACTCGCCAAGTCATGATGGGCATACGCTCCGTGCCCTATCCATGTGCCTTTTTTCTGGCGCATGGGTGGGAAACCACGAACTCCACTCGATCGGGCCAAATCAACGACCCACTCTCAACGCAGAGGCTCTGCGGCCTTTTGCTCTTCCGCCCAAAGCCATCCGGCCATTGCCTCATGGATGTTCGCCAAAGCCTCCGCTTCGTCCTTGCCCTGGCTTACGCAGCCAGGCAATTCCGGGCATTCGGCGACGATCCATCCGGATTCATCTCGAATGAGATTGACCTTCGATTTCATCTGTTCTTTCGATGCTCCAAGAAAATCATCTGCTCAGGACATTAAATCTTTTGCGGCTTCTTCTTGAAACCACAGCAAAAGATCACTAGATTCACCGGCAAATTTGAACCCTTCGTTTAAAATGGAATCTACATATACCTTTAATCTCTAGTGTCCGGCTAAAATCGGATCATTCGTTGTAACCATCACATATTAGAAGAGATGACTGATAGCTCTCATTTTTCGATTTGAAATTATAAGCAGCAGAATCGGGAGCCAGCGCCG
>JBEKNO010000147.1:0-10584 GCA_049522735.1 Occallatibacter sp. | reverse complement strand
GCCGCAGCCGCCGTCATCTCCACGCGTTCCCCTGCCTCGAATGTATAAAGGGCCATTCCCGTCAAGAAGAATGGCCCTTTGGCTGTTTTCCAGTTGAAAAACTCCGAAAATGCGCTACGGCAACGTCTGGCATGCGGCGAGCGTCAGGGGCGATACCGTCTCCAGGCTGGGAGGCAGATAACAGGGCTGGCCGTGACCGGGGCTGCGGCTGACGTCGTTGCTGTTGCCGGACACTCCATTCTGCGTGCTCACACGAACATCCACGATGTTGCCCTCCACCAGGATAGTGGTATCGACAAGATCAAGATCGGTGCGGAGGATGGTGAGGTAAGGGCTGTCGGGCGAGGCCACATAGACCTTGCCGAACTGCGAATTCTGCGTGGAGACAACGGTGCGCGGATGGCCGATCACGGGTAGTGTCTTTTCCACAGTGTGGCTGGTCAAGTCAACGATGGTCGCGGTCTGGTCGGTCTGATTGGCCGTGTACGCGCGGCTGCCGTCAGCCAGTACGGTTACGCTGGCCGGATTGTTGCCCACCGGAATCGTAAACGTAGTGCCGAAGGTCGGGCTGTCGTTCCCGTAATTATCCAGTCTCACGTCGATGACGCTGATGGTTCCGCCGTCATAGTTGGCTACGACCAACTGGCTGGTGGCGGAGTTGTATTCGGCATAGACCGGGCCGGCGATTGTGGTCATGCCGCTGGTTCCGTTGGGAGGGACGATGCCCGTGGCAGTTACCGCGGTAGTCGATAGCGGCAGGATGGGATGGCAGGTGTAGGTCTGGCCGCTCTGGTTCACGCAGCCCGTGGGCGGGCAAACGCAACTATCGAGAATGTTGTTCTGGCTGTTGATCACCGTGACGGTGTCGCTTCCCCGATTCATCACGAACAATCTCCGGTTATCCGCGCTCTGCACAGCGTAGACCGGGCACAAGCCATTCTTGCTGCCGCTGGGGTCATTGGTGGGATTGGTGGGGTCTAACACGATGTGCGCCGAAACCGTGTAGCTGGAGATTTCGATCCCGTCCGCCTCCCCGTTGACCGGTGCGCTCGCGGGAGAGATATTGCAGGCCACGCCATTGGGCTTATTGCCGATGGGAGCATCGAAGTCCTGACTGATGACATAGTTGCGCTGGCCGTTGGCGGCTGGGCCAGCAATCGTCACCGGCGTGATTCCCACCGGAACGGAAAAAACGAAAGCCTGCGGACTCCCGTTGAAAATATCCGCGTAGTTCCCTGAGAGGTCTGTGGCCCATAATCCGTACGATGACGTGTACAAGTTCACAGGCTCTGCCGAGGCAGGCAGCGTGGAATACGTCACCAGCTTGGCCTGCAGAGAGGAGGAAACAGGGAAATTCGTCAACGTGCCGTCGCTGTTGAGGGTATAGCCGGTGGCGCCGCCCTGGTTCAAACTAAAATTGGACGGACCCGGGCCGATGGGCGCCTCGGCCAGCACTGTATCACCGGAGTAGTCGATGATGGTGGCAATCCCGTGCGTGGTGGGCGATGGAGCCGAAACCACCACTGCATACGACGACGGCTGCGAGGGCGGTCCGCTGGTGGAGATGGGTATAACCACCGGCCGATATGCGCTGCCGCAACCGGCAATCAGGGCAACCGTCGCAAAGACCGCGCCCGCCTGAACCAACCGCGCGTGCGCCTGGCATAAATTCATGGGAAAAAGCCTCATCCAGTTCTTTCCTGCTTACCCCGTGATTGTAAATCAGCCGGCTCAAGCCCGCAGCCGCTCCGGGCGTTTCCCCTGCGATGCATATGGCTGCTTTGGCTGGCCGCGCGTCAGTGGCCGGTGACTTCAACGATTCCGCTGTCAGGCCCGCTCCAGGCAGGGTCGCCTTCGTGGGTCAGAAGGCGTTTGGCCTCGTCCCAATGCAGCCGTGTGATGGAACCCGCGCCTTTTTCGTAGGCATAGGTCTTGCCGTCGTCGGAAAAAAGCGTAAAGTCGGCATCCGCGCCGGGGTAGACCCGCACCCGCTCAATGGCCTGCGCCTGATGCGTACTCTCCACCGGCGCTCCCAGCGGAATGATCGAACCAGCCCGCACGAACAGCGGCATGGTGTCAATGGGCGCATCAACCGTGATGGTCTGGCCACCCTTTACCCGCTCGCTGGTCCAGTAGTTGTACCAGTCCGCCCCGGCGGGGAGATAAACCTGGCGGCTGGCGGCGCCCTGCGCTGTGACCGGAGCCACCAGGAAAGCGGGCCCAAACATATACTCATCGCGCATGTCGGTCACGTTGGGATCGCCGGGGAAATCCAGAGGCAAGGCGCGCATAAACGGCGCTCCGGTGAGCCAGCTCCGGTAGCCGAGCGAATAGATGTAAGGCATGAGCTGGTAACGCAGGCGCAGGTACTTTTCCAGAATCGGCTCGGCCTGGCTGCCGAAGGACCAGACCTCGTTGCCCGGGCGGCTGCCATGGGCGCGGAAGATGGGCAGGAAGGCGGCGTACTGAAACCAGCGGGTATAGAGCTCCGGATAGTCGTCGTAGCCGCCCACGTTCATCCGGGCATCGGATGGGTCAAGCAGCGGCTGGTGGGCCGGATGGTGCGCTGCGGGCAGATACTGCCATCCGCCGGTGTCGTTGGACCAGTAAATAATCCCCGAAGCAGCGAAATCCAGGCCGGTGGGTATCTGCCGCTTGAGCGCGTCCCAGGTGGGAGAGATGTCAGAAGACCAGAATATGGCGCCGTTCCGTTGCGCGCCCAGGTAGGCGGCGCGGGAGAGGATCAGCGCGCGCCGCTCCGGCTCGTCCCTGCGGAAGCCGTCGTAGAGCGCAGCGGTGTGAAAGAGCGGGTAGACGTTGAAAAACTGCGTGCCGGGACCGATGTGGAAATAAGCGCCGTTGGGAGGCAGGTCGGGCTCCGTCTCGTCGGCCCACAGGGAGTCGAAGCCCTGGCTGAGGATGTTCTCGCGGATGGTCTTCCAGTACCACTGCGCGGCTGCGGGGTTGGTGGTGTCGATGTCGGAGCCTGCGCGGTCGTACGGAAATCCATCAATCGGCGTTCCGTCGGCCAGATGAATCAGCCAACCCTTCCTGAGCAGCTCGGCATAGTAACGGTCATCGGGCACAAAGCGGGGCCAGACGCTGATCATGGACTCAAAGCCCATGGCGTGAAGCTGTTTGTTCATCCCCGCCGGGTCGGGCCAGAACCTGGGGTCCAGGTCCATCTGGCCCATTTTTGTGTAATAGAACCAGTCCACCACAATTACGTCGGCCGGCAAATGGCGGTCGCGATAGCCCTGCGCCACGTCCAGCACTTCCTTTTGGCTGGCGTAGCGCTGCTTGCACTGGATATAACCATAGGCAGCCTTGGGCAGCATGGGCGTGGGGCCTGTGAGCAGCCGGTAGCCGGCGTAGATCTCGTCCGCCGTGGCGCCAGCGATCACGAAAAACGAGACCCGGTCGCCTACCTTGGAGCTCCAACGGGTCTGCTCGTTGAAGCCGGGCTCGATGGTGGTCTTGGAGGGGTTGTCCCAGACCAGGCCGTAGCCCTTGTTGGTGACCATGAACGGCACGCAGACGCTCTCGCCGGCCGGAGCTTCGTAATCGGACCAGCAACGCACCGCATGGCCGCGATGGTCGAGAAAGCCTTCCTGATTCTGGCCCAGTCCGTAGTAGTGCTCGTCGTCGGGCGAGGCAAAGGTAGCGCCCACCACGTAAAACTCCGGGTCAGTGGGACGGCGGTCGCGGGCCAGCTCTGCCGTTCCGTCGGGGTGATTGGGCAGGGACTGGGACCAGCCGGTAAGTTCCACCAGCGTCTTGCCCTCGGGCGTGCGCAGCGTGATGTGCGCGCCGGGAGTGGAGCCGCTGAAGTATTTTGAAATGTCCACGAGCGACTGAACCGGGGGCTCGGCGCCGGGCAGGTCACGGTCCACGGTGGCTACCATCCGCGCCGACTGGTAGACGTCGGCCTGCGCGGTCTGGCTTGCGCTCCAGCCGGCGGCCGCGGGCGCGGCCACAAAGCCGTACCCCGGCGCGGCCAGCGCAGGCTCGCGCTTCAGGCTCAGCGTGATGCGCAGGATGTTGGGCGCATAGGGCTCCAGAACGATGGTCTCGCCCTTGCGGTCCAGTTCGAGCCGCTGGCTGGGGGATTGGGCCAGGAGACCGGCGCCGGTGAAAACGATTCCGGCAAGAAGCGCGAACATTACGGAAGATTTTTGCATCGAGAACACCGTTGGGTGCGGCGAGTGGCTTGAGAATACGCCGCACAGTCGAGTGTAAACCGATTCACCCGAACTGTCCCATCCAACCCACGAAATGGGCGCTCCAGAGCCTGCCCTGAGCTTGCCGAAGGGTCTCGCTCTTGAGACCTGGAAGTCCACAAACCTCAATCTGCCCCCGTGCCCCATCCATTTCGCGTTCTTAGCGAAATGGATGGGAAACCACAGATCTCACTCCTCCTGTCGAGGGTTACGATGAAGCGTGGCTCAATCAAAGCTGGTCTGGCAATCAAAACTGGTGCTGCTCATCGTTCTGCCCTTTGCGGGCGCAGGCGTGGTGCTCCAAACCCACTGGTGGGCGGCGCAATCGGCTCCCGTGGCCGTCTGGACGGTGGGCCTGAGCCTGCCGCTGGCGCTGGTGACCTGGAAGCTGCGCGCCGCCACGCCGGGAGCCGCTTTCACCGGCGTGGCCATCACCGCCAGCCTCATGTTTTCCACCGTGACCTTTCCCTACCGGCCCTGGCAAACGGCCCTGGCGCCGGTGCTGGCGGTCGCCGTGCTTGCCGCGAGCTCCACACGGCTGGGCCGCGCACAGAAGGAGCGGCTGGGCACGGCGGAGAAACGGCTGGGCCGCACCGCGTCCCAGGTGGCGGCCAATCTGGGCATTGCCGCGCTGGCTTCAAGCGATGTGGTGCAGTCCTGGCTCGTCAATACCCGCTGGTTCACGCGCGCCGCTCCCGCGCCCATGCCCCTGTTTGCCTTGAGCCTTGCGGCGCTGGCTGAGGCCGCAGCGGACACGGTTTCCTCCGAAGTCGGCCAGGTAATCGGCGGCCGGCCGCGCATGATTACCACTCTGCGCCAGGTCAAGGAGGGCACGGACGGGGCCATCAGCCTTCTCGGCACGCTGGCCGGAGTGGCCGCGGCGGGCATCGTCGCCCTGGCCGGAACCCTGGCCTTGCGCGGCGACCTCACAATGTTCTGGATCAGTTGCGCGGGCGGCGTCTTCGGCCTGTTCTTCGACAGCCTCCTGGGAGCAACCCTGGAGCGGCGCGGCTGGCTCAACAACGATGCGGTGAATTTTCTGTCGACGGCCAGCGCGGCGGCCTTCGCGCTGGGTTTGCTGGCAGTATTGCTCCATTCGGGAGTGGGGTAGGTTCCAGATTTCTCACCCTTTTCGCAAAAAACGCAAAAAGGATGGGGCACCCGGCTTTATTTACTCATCCTGGAATGAGATGATCGCATTTTCCGAGCCATTGGAATACAATGAATACACGTATTCAAGAGGAGTGTGGCACATGGCAACCTCGATCAGGCTTTCACCGGAATTCGGAAGCAGACTGGATAGGCTGGCTGCAAAGACGGGGCGGACCAAGGCCTTCTATCTTCGCCAGATCATCGAAGCCGGCATCGCCGAGATGGAGGACTATTACCTGGCTATCGACACGCTGGAGCGGGTTCGCAAGGGGCAGGAGAAGGTTTATTCCGCTGCTGCCGTGAGGAAAGACCTTGGCCTGGACAATTGAGTACGCCGGGACCGCAAAGAAGCAACTTCGCAGGCTCGACAAGGCCGTTGCGCGGCGCATTGCCGGCTTCATGGATGAGCGCGTTGCTTCGGGCGACGATCCGCGCCGGTTGGGCAAGGCGTTGAAGGGGCCGTTGGGCGATCTCTGGTGCTATCGCGTGGGCGATTTCAGGATTCTTTGCGATATTCAGGATGGAGTGCTGACGGTTCTGGTTTTGCGGATTGGAAATCGGCGGGAAGTTTATCGGTGATGGGTTCCCTCCGCTGCCAACAACGCGACGGCCTTCGTAACTCGCATGCTGGTGATCCTTCCTCATCCTGGAGCGGGATAGCCGACTCGCTGACTTGCTGCTCTCAGTGCAGATGCATCCGCCAAAGCGTGTAGCTAAGAATCTCGTGGGCGATGCGTTCGGTCTCCTGCGAGCCGCCTTCGACCTCCACGTGGGGCCGGGGCGACGTAAGCACATCGAGCCCGTCGGCGGCGCAGATCTCATGAATCCTGAAAAGATGCGTTCCGTCGCTGACGATTACCAGGCGGCGCATCCCGTTGGCGCGGGCGATGACGGCGATGCGGCGCGCCGATTCCTCGGTATTGCGGCTCTCGGTCTCCGCGATGATGACTCCTTCGGGAACGCCCATGCCCACCAGGTACTCGCGGCCCACGGCGCCCTCGTTGTACTGGTCGCCGCCGCTACCCCCCAGGGTGATGATGAGCGGAGCGATGCCGTGGTGGTAAAGGGCGAGGACGTGGTCCAGGCGGGCGCGGTAGACCGGGGAAGGCCGGCCGTCGTACTCCGCCGCGCCAAAGACGCCGATGGCATCCGACGGCGCGGCCTGATCCAAGACGGCGTAGCGCTCAATCTGCACGTAGACCCAGCGGCACCAGCCCAGAACTCCCACAACCAGGGCGAGCAGCAGCAACAGCGCAACGCGCTGCATCCAGTTGCGGCGTTTCGGCGTGCGCGGTCTCTGGTTGGTACGGCGCTTCATTGCACCATTTTACCGTTGCAGGATCATGACGATTTCAGAAGTGGGAATGGCGCCCTCGCGCAGAATCACCCAGCGGCCGGAGCCCAGCGAGAGATCGACGATGGTGGTGGGCTGCGCACGGCCGGTGGGACCGCCGTCGATGATGAGCGAAATGCGGTCGCCGATCTGGTCGCGGACTGAGGCCGCGTTGGTGCACTCCGCTGCTCCCCGCAGGTTGGCCGAGGTGGCCGTGATGGGCAACCCGAAGCGCTCCACAACGGCGCGCGGAATGGCGGCGTCCGGCACGCGCAGGGCTACGTTGCCGGTATTGGCGGTAGACCGCAGGGGCAGCTTGGCGCCGGCCCGCACGATGATGGTCAGCGGACCCGGCCAGAAACGCTCCGCCAGCTTGTCCAGCAGCGGGTCAGTGTCGCGCGCCAGTTCGTAGGCCTGGGCCACCGACGCAATCAGCAGCGAGAGCGGCTTGTGCTTCTGGCGGGTCTTAATCTGGTAAATCCGCTCCACGGCGTGCAGATTGACCGGGTCCACAGCCAGGCCGTAGAAGGTGTCGGTGGGCAGCGCTATGACATCTCCCTGGCGCAGGCAGGAGACAATGTAGTCGATCCGCTCCGGTTGGGGTTCATCGGGATGGACGCGCAAAATCTCCGCGGACAAGAATGCCTACCTCGGTTCCCGAAATGCAGACGCCATAAAGACGGAAGCTATCACAGCACCAGCCTTGGTGCAAGCAGGAGTTGGGCCGGGCTGCTCCCGGCCACGCAAACAGGCTAGAATCGCGCTAGCGAGAAGACGGTTCGCCTGGCATGCCTGTCCGCATTGTACAAAGTAAGCAGAATGCCCGCCTGAAGGAACTGCGCCGGGCGCTGGCCCACCCCGGCCGCGAGAGGCGTGGCCTGGCCGGAATTGAGGGGCCAAACCTGCTCGAGGAGGCGCTGCGCGCCGGGTTGCGCGTCTCCTGCGTCTTTGCGGCCCAGGGCGCCGAGGCCCCCCGGAGACCGAGATTCTGCTCCTGCCGAAAAAGCTGCTGGAACAGGCGCTGATCACCGAGACGCCGCAACCCATTGCCGCGCTGGTCGAGCCGCCGGATTGGACCTGGGCGCACCTGCTGGACAGCCGCAGGAAAACCCCGCCGCTGGTGGTGGTGCTGGCCGGAGTGCAGGATCCTGGCAACCTGGGCACGATTCTGCGCTCCGCCGAGGCTTTCGGTGCAAATGGCGTGCTCAGCCTGCCGGGAACCGTGAGCGCATGGAACCCCAAGGCCGTGCGCGCCTCCGCCGGCAGCGTCTTCCGGGTTCCGCTGCTGACTGCGAGCGCCGAGGATGGCTTGGCGCGGTTGAAAAAAGCCGGCGTGAAAATCATGGCCACTGCTGTCCGCGGGGCTGAAGCGGCCGACCGCACCGACCTGGCCGGACCGGTTGCCTTGCTTATCGGCAATGAAGGCAACGGCGTGCCGGAAGAGCTGGCCGCCCAGGCCGACGGCGCGGTGACCATTCCCTGCCCCGGTCCGGTGGAGAGCTTGAACGCATCAGTAGCCGCTAGCATTCTGCTCTACGAAGCCTCACGGCAGAGAGGAGGCCGCAGATGAGCCTCTTCGACTATGCGCCGGAAGGCCGCAAAATGCTCCGTGCCCCATCCTTTCGCCTTTTTTCTGGCGAAAGGGTGGGAGACCTCAACCCTCAATCGTCCTTGTATAGGAGGGGTATGCGATGAGCCTCTTCGACGGCGAACCCGAAGGCCCCAAAGGCCCGCTGCGCACCGCGCCCCTGGCCGAGCGCATGAGGCCGCGCAGCCTGGAGGAGTTGAGCGGCCAGGAGCATCTGGTCGGTCCCGGAAAGCCTCTGCGCGTCCAGATCGAGCGCGATGATCCCGGCTCCATGATCTTCTGGGGTCCGCCCGGCGTGGGCAAAACCACCCTGGCCAAGATCATCGCCGAGACCACCCAAGCCAGCTTCATTGAGTTTTCCGCCGTCATGAGCGGCATCAAGGAGATCAAGCAGGTGATGGCAGCGGCTGCGCAGGCTTCCAAGATGCACTCCCGCACTATTCTCTTCATCGATGAGATTCACCGCTTCAACAAGGCGCAGCAGGACGCCTTCCTGCCCTACGTGGAGCGGGGCACCATCCGGCTGATCGGCGCAACCACTGAGAATCCCTCCTTCGAGATCATCTCCGCGCTGCTCTCGCGCTGCCGCGTATATGTTCTGGAGCCGCTCAAAGAGGAGCAGATCACGGCTCTCCTGCGCCGCGCCCTCGAAGACCGCGAGCGCGGGCTGGGCGCGCTGGAACTGACCGCCGACGACGATGCGCTGGAACTGATTGCCGGCTACTCCAGCGGCGACTGCCGCAACGCCTACAACACCCTGGAAGTCGCGGCACAACTGTCAGTCCAAAACGAGAAAAGAATTGACCGCGCGCTGGCAACCGTGGCCGTGCAAAAGCGCGTGCTCCTTTATGACAAGTCCGGCGAAGAGCACTACAACCTGATCTCCGCGCTGCACAAGAGCGTGCGCAACAGCGACCCCGACGCAGCGCTCTACTGGCTGGCGCGCATGTTTGCCGCCGGCGAGGACCCGCTTTACCTGGCCCGCCGCGTGGTGCGCATGGCCGTTGAAGACATCGGCCTGGCCGCTCCCGAAGCCCTCAACCTCTGCCTCTCGGCCAAGGAAGCCATCGACTTTCTCGGCTCGCCCGAAGGCGACCTGGCCCTGGCCGAGGCGGTGGTCTATCTCTGCCTGGCGCCCAAATCGAATTCGGTTTACACAGCCTACGGCGCGGTGCAACAGGAGATCGAGCAAACCCGCCAGGAGCCTGTGCCGCTACATTTGAGGAATGCCCCCACCCGGCTGATGAAAGATCTGGGCTACAGCGAAGGTTACCTCTACGCCCACGACGAGGAGGGCCGCGTGGCCGACATGGACTGCCTGCCCGACTCGCTGCGCGGCCGCAGTTACTTTAAGCCCACCCAGGAGGGCCGCGAAAAACTTCTCGCCCAGCGCATGGAAGAGATCAAGCGCATTCGCGCCGGCAAGCGCGGTGGAGGCTGATGTGCTGAGGCGTCAGCCTCGCATTGTCGAAGCAATCCGAGGTTTCAAAGCGAGACCTGGAGCTCTCGGCTATGACGATGTAAGCTTGATTTGCGGGGTGGGGTATGAACGAAGACGATATCAGAAAAGAAATCGAGGAGCGGAGGAAGCTTGCCAAGAACCTGAAGTTGCGGGAGCTCTTGTGGACGTTATATTACTACGGCCTATCCCAGTACCCGGAGTACCAAACCAAGGATCCCGAGTTGATCTTGCCCGAAATCAAAGATTCACTCTCAATCGAGAATGACCATTTCCGCTTTCTTTTTGGGGATGTCGAGTACGAGATCATTTACGCAGAAGGCAAGAAGGAAACGGATTCGTGGGGTTCGCGCCGATGGGAAGACGAGATCGAAACGACACCCGTCACGATCACGCTCAAAGTAGACGACAAGTGTGTATTCAGCTTCGATATGAAAAGGACTGTACAAAACACGCGGGAGATGCCGCTCTTCGATGAAAGGATGGGAGAGGTTAAGGCGTATATCCCCGGTCCCTGGCTGGCTGCCATCATAGACCTCCGACAGAAGATTGATCAGCATAAGAAGAGCATTTGGGGAAAGCGTCAAGCACCGAGGCGCGCACAGCAACTAAAGGAGGACATGAAGCGGTTTGGGCTATAAAGGAGTCACATAGCGGACGCCGCATGTCCCCTGCTGTGGCCTGGGATAGCGCCGGACTCAACCAATCGGCTATTTAGTTGATCCTGAAAAAGGCTATTTCAAGCGGACTGCATGGTCGTCAGCGCGCCGATGAAGCCCGATGGGGATAGAAACCGGCTCAGGATGGCGTAGATTTCGCGCATACAGCGGCG
>JBEKNO010000146.1:0-7758 GCA_049522735.1 Occallatibacter sp. | reverse complement strand
TCGCCGCTGTATGCGCGAAATCTACGCCATCCTGAGCCGGTTTCTATCCCCATCGGGCTTCATCGGCGCGCTGACGACCATGCAGTCCGCTTGAAATAGCCTTTTTCAGGATCAACTAGGTAAGATTTTGCATCCCTGAAGCGTCAGACCCGGTCACCGTAATGTTCTGCGTCCCCGCCACGGCTGTAGCGCCAACCGCCACGGTCACCGTCGCCCAGGTTCCGGGCAGAATGCTGACCGAACTGAAGCCGACCGCCACTCCCGTGGGAACCTTGGCCGTCAGCGCAACCGCATTCTTGCCCGCACCGCTCTCTGTCACGCTGACCGTGAACGTTGCCGTCTTGCCCGCCTGCACCGTCCCGCTCGCCGATGAAGCCGTCAGAGCAAAGTCGGCGCCCGTCACGCCGCCCGAGCCCCACTCGCTCACCAGCACCGCTCCATCCACCGAGCCCAGCCCGGTCGCCTGGTTATACGCCGCGCCGCTGGCCGTGAATCCCGCCACGCCGGGAACGCTGTTGTTTCCCGAGGGCGTGGCATGGAAGGGATTGTGCTGCGCATTGATCAACGGATACAGCCCCGCATTGGCGTTGCCCTGTCCCGCGCCGCCCTTCGTCTCCACCACCAGCGCCATCACTCCGGCAAACGACGGCGACGACGCCGAAGTCCCCGAGATCACCGAATACGTGCCGTTCTCGACGATGACGTACCCATCGTGCGCTGCCGCCCCCAGCGCCACGTCCGGAACCGCACGCATCTCTCCGCTGGTTGCGATCACTCCCTTTTGCCACGCCGGCTGCGCGTAAATTACGCTCGTCCCGCCCCCCGATGCCCACAGCCCCGAACCGCCGTTCGCTCCACTCTCGTTCCACACCTCTTCCGGAATGTAACTCAGCACCGATTCATAACTCGCCGAGTTGGTTTCAGACCAGTACTGCGCGGAATTGGATCCCTCGTTGAACTCCGTTCCGCCCACGCAGGTCGAATACGGCGAGCTGCACATCCCATTCACCGCGGCGCCCGACGCCACCGCCGCCGATCCCGCGTAACAGTCCGCCGCTCCCGCGTCCCCCGAAGCCACAAATACGCTCATCCCCTGGCTCGCCGCCTGCTCCCATAACTGGTTGTAGAACGCGAGTTCCGCCGTTCCCATATCCTGCTCGCAACTGCCGTAGCTGGAACTCACCACCGGCGCCGTGGCGTGATTCACAACATATTGCGCCGACAGATCCACTCCATCCGTGGTGGCCGTTGAATTCCCCACCACGAGCGTTACCGTCGCCGCCGGAGCCACCGCGCCGCTCCACTCCACGTCCAGCGTCGATTCATCCTGGTCCCCCGAGACTAGCCCTGGATTCGTCCCCACCAGAATCACCACCGGATCGTTCGCCGCCAACTCCGATATGGCCCGAAATGCCGCCACGTCGCTCAGGTTGATGTTGCTCCGCCCCGCAATCGCAATCGAAGTCCCCGCACCCGTCGTCCCCGCGCCATACAGCGAATTCAGATCGTAGATCACGGCAAAATCGGCTGGAAACAGATAGTGCGTGCTCCCGGCCGAATACAGCGGCTGGGCACCCAAGGCCGTCCGCGCCTTGATCTCCGACCTGCGCCGAAAATCGTGCAGCGAAACAATGCTGCCCACCACTCCGGCCAGCGCCGCCGGAATCTGCGGGTCTTGAGAATTGGCAATGTGCTCCACCCCATCCATCTTGTAGCGGTGAATCTCGGCGTGAAACGTCTTTGCCACCTGCCCCGCCGTCCCTGAAAAAATCACCAGCCGGCTGCTCGCCGCAATCTCCTCAACCGTGAATCCGTGCCCCTTGAGCCACCCCGCAATTTGAGCCAGATCCTGCGCGCTCACCCCAAACCGCGCTCCATACTCGGCCGGCGTCAGCCACTGGTGAAAGAGAGGCGACCTCGCATCGTGCTGTGCCTCCACCAGCGCATCCAACTCCGCCTGCTGCTCGGCTGAAGGCTCCAGTATTAGCACCATACTCTCCAGCCGCGTCTCCTCTCGAACCACCCCCTGATCAAACTCCTCCCGCGCCAGCGGATGCACGTTGCCCATCAGCGTCACCACCTGCGCTTCGTCGATCGGCTCTACCACCCGATTCACGGGCGCCTGTCCCATTGCAACCGCAGCCCATCCGCTCAGCATCGCAGCCGCAACAAAATATAAGTTTGCTCTCACAATACTCGGCATCTCCGGCCTTTTAAGACGCAGGAGTTCGCCACAACCTTGCTCGGCCTCCCGCATTCTTTGCTTCCTCTCATAAATCGGCGCAGATACTCCGTTCCTGAGGGAAATCGGCCAAGTTGTAAGAGAAATGGACTTACCGAGGTACTTAGAGAAAATTAATCAGGTGTATGCAGATTCACTTTAGCGGGGTTTATCAATTGAGACGGCGGGGCGGTTCCCGATTGCGGGACGGAAGGCGGAAGAACCAGGGAGCGGAGGGATTCAATCGCCCCGTGCGACGGCAGTAGCGCGGTCTTCGGCGGCCTCGGATTTCCGGTGGCGGCGCACTTGCCAAACGGCGAAACAGACAGTGGCCACCAGCAGGGCCAGGAAGACGCAAAGCAGCGGAGTGGACCACTTCTGGAGGGTTGAGGAAAACAGGCGGACTACGGCGCGTCCGTAGACCACGCCGAGCCAGGCGATGAGAGAATACCGCAGGGCGCGCGCCGCGCCGAAGACGGCCAGGAATCGCCGGCGCGGGACGCCCAGCGCGCCGGAGGCCAGCGCAAACGGCAACAGCGGAATGGGCGGTGGCAGCACAGCGGGAAGAAAGACCGCGAGGATGGGATGGTGCTCCACCCACAGGAGGATGCGGGCAAGGAAGCGCGCCGGGATGTAGCGTCGCAGCGCCGCTTCGCCCCCTCTGCGGCCCACGTGCCAGGTGGTATATCCGCCCAGGAGGCTCCCGGCGATGGCACAGGGGGCCAGCACCCAGGGATCTCCGTTATGCGCCACCAACAACAGCAGCAGCAGGTCGGTGCTGCCGGGCAGGGGTAAAGGAATTACCGAGGAGTCGATTACCGCAACGGAAAAGAGGCCAAGCGCTCCCAGGTGCGTGAGCCAGCGCGGAGCCAGCGCGTGGGATACGCGAGGGACAGTGAGTTTCGGCGGCGGTGGGGCAAAGATGCTCACTTGAGGCCTGGACGCGCATTTCGAGCGGTAGGCTGCCCGGCAATGATTAAAGTTAACATGCGCGTGGGCGCGGCGCGGGCTACGATGGTGGCCGGTCCGGGCACGTTGCACTTCCGTCGCCGAAGGTCGACTTCCAGCACTTTCCAACGGCATACTGAGTTGAGCTCTCGATGCAGCCTCTCCCCGCAGGGGTCATGGCGGTCACCGGGCTGCACCAGTACACCGTCAGGCTACCGATCAGCGGATAAACCGGCGCCGCCATATCGATCCCGGCAAGATTGCTATCGATCTCCGGCACGTAGCTGCGTGGCGAGCCTATTGCAACTTTCACATCCTGCATGAGGAACAAGCCGGTGGGGCGATCCTGCTCCATCGTGCGCTGCACCAGCACCGCTGCCTGCGCGGCAGACGGCGGCCTCGTTACATTTAGCAGGTTCTCGGCGCCCGCGGCTTAAAAGGTAATGCGGCCGGAGAGTTCGAGGCTGCGGGGGCCGGCGCCTTCTGCGGTTTGCAACGCGGTGATGGTGCCGAAGCCCGAAGAGTCGACCTGCATGTTGGGCGGCTCGTAGTTGCGGTGGTTGAAGACGTTGGCGGCTTCGACGCCGAACTGGAACTTGCTCTGCTCATAGAGCGCAAAGTTCTTCATCAGGGAGAGAGAGAAGTTGGCTGTGCCGGGACCGACGACGCCGCCCACCGGAGCGTTGCCGAAGCGGCCGATACCGATGCCGGCGGGTGTTTGCAGGTTGAGGTAGGGGAACGCGGCGGGGTTCAACCATTGCGCGGTGGTGCGGTGGGGCGCGTAGAGCGAAACGCCTTTCAGCTGATCGGGGCGGGTTTGGCCGATGGTGGTGAGAATGTTGGTGTTGGCGGGATCGACGGTGTCCTCGCAGGGCGTGAGGAACGGGCCGCTCTGGAGGATGGTTACGCCGCCCAGTTGCCAGCCGCCGGCCAGCCGGTTCAATGCAGAGCCGGAACTGAGCCAGCGCTGGCCATGGCCGAAGGGCAAGTCGTAAAGATAAGTGGCCAGAAAGCGGTGGGCGCGGTCGTAGATGACGTTGCCGTAGTCGCGGCCTGGATGGAAGCGGTCAGTGAGGAAGCTGCCGCCGGCCACGGCGAAGGCATTGGGCGTGGCGCCTCCGGCGTTGGAGAGGTCACGCGTGAAGGTGTAACTGGCGTCGAAGGTGAGCGACTTGCCGCTGTGGCGGGAGAGCTCGACTGTGCCACTCGAGTAATTGCTTAGAGCGGCATTCACCACGCTCTGGATGATGGCCCAGCATGGATAGGGGCGGTGGTCGGAGATCAGCGTTCCGCCGTCGGAGATGCAGGCGCCGCTGGCCGGAGGCGCGGGATCGGTGTTGGAGTAGCCGATGGAGTTAGCCGGCACCTGGTTGAGGTCCACCATGGACTCGAGGTTCTGGCCGTGACTGCCGGTGTAAGAGAGGCGCACTCCGATGCTGTGGCCCAGATCCTGCTCGAAGGTCAGGTTCCACTGCTGCACGGAGGGGTCTTTGTATTGGATGGGGAAGGCATAGTCGAAATCGGCGGTTCCGGTGGAGCTGCCGGCGGCGGTGTTGAAGGGATTAACGAAGGAAAGCAAAGGGGTGACGCCATCGGAGGCGTAGTCCTGGTTGTAGGTGGCGAGGAAGCTGGAATGGACGGCCCATCCGGAGACCAGCGAGAAGCCGAGTGGGGATTCAATGAAGCGTCCCCAGCCGCCGCGAAGGACGGTCTTGCCGCTGCCGTAAGGGCGCCATGCAAAGCCGAGGCGCGGCCCCCAATCGGTTTTGTCAGTGAAGCGCAGAGCGGCGGGAATACCGGCCTGCGCGGCTGTGAGGATGGGGGTGGGCGCTATGGCGTTCAAAAAGGCTGCGGACGCGAGGGACTCGGCCTCTGTGTTGGAGACTACGACAGCACCCGTAACAGTTGAACCGGGCATGGTTCCGGGGCCGTCATAGCCGGGCTGGAAGGTAGCGGTGTTGGAGTGGATCTCGCGGATGGGCGGGTGCAGCTCATAGCGCAGGCCCAGATTCACAGTGAGGCTGGGGGTAATCTTCCAATCGTCCTGGGCAAAGACGGCGTAGGCAAGCCCAAGCCCGTTCATGGTTGGATTGTTGGTGGAGCTTACCTCGGTATAGTCCGGGTAGCTGAGGAGAAAGGATGTATAGGGGTCGCCAACGGCCATGCCTACGTCAGAGGAGCTGTTGAAGACATACCAGCCGGAGCGATAGTTGCCGTAGACGTTGTCGTCGTGGTCGGTGAGGCGCTTGAAGTCTGCGCCGAATTTAAGGGAGTGGTTGCCGCGGGTCCAGATGACGTTGTCCAGTGCCTGAACGGTCTGGCTGCGCTGTGTGCCGGGGTTGCCCGCGCCGGTGGACATGAAGCCATTGATGAGTACCTGCGGAGCTTCAGACCAATCGATGTCCGGCTGGGGCACGCTGAGCCCAGTCTCATTGAGCAGCGATGTGGTGGAGTAGCTTTGCGTCTCGGAGGTGTGCTGGGCGTTGAAGCCGCCGCGGAACTCGTTGAGCAGCCTGGGGGAGAAGACGTAGTTGTGGGCGAAGGTGAGGCCCTCATCGGTCTCGGGCGTGTTGTAGCCGCCCTGCAGGGGACTTCCGGCCTCGGCGCAATAGGTAAATGTGCAGACAGGCAAAGGCGCGGTGATGACGTGGCGGTTCTTGTAGGAGAAGCGGGCGAATAAAGATTGCTTGCTGGAGATAACCTTGTCGAGGCGGACATCACCCTGGTTGGCGGAGATGGGCGAGGGAAAGTTGATCTGGTAGTTATTGACGTAGGAGCCGGGCGCGCCGTAGTTCTGCATGGGCATCAGGTACTGCAGCAGGCTGGCGGAGACGGCGCTTACGGGGACGTTGGCGGGATCGATAGGCGTAACCCCATCCGGCTGATAAATGGCCGCGATGCCCTGTCCGGCGAGATAGGCGGTGAGATTGCCGTTGCGCATATCGGTGGAAGGCACGCTGAGCAGGAGGGGCGTCTGGCGCGGCAGGCGCAGGGCTTCAATGCTGATGAAGAAGAAAGCCGGTTTCTCGGTCTGATAAAGGCGAGGAGCCCTCAGCGGGCCGCCCAGCGTGCCGCCGAAGTCGTTCATCTCTATCCTGGGCTTGGTGAGCGCGAAGGTGTTGTTGGAGTTCAGAGCCGTGTTCTCAAGGTTCTCAAAGACGCCGCCGTGGTAGTGGTTGGTTCCCGCTTTGGAAACGGTGGTAATGTCGGCCACGCCGCTGAACTCGGCGTTGTTGTTGGACTCCGAGACGCGAATCTCCTCGATCGAGTTGAAGGAGGGGAACATCTCGTTGACGGGGCCGGAGTACTCAACGCCGACCGAGGAGATTCCGTCGATGGTGACGCTGAGCAGGGCGGCGGTGGCACCCATAACGTCCAGGTTGCCGCCATCGTCAGTCTGCACGCCGGCCTCGGTGGTGAGCGTGGAGATGGGGCTGGTGGAGCCGGTGGAGCGGGAGTAGATGGCCACCGGAAGCTCGACCAGTTCATCGCCGATCTTGGTTTCGGCCAGATTGGAGACATCGGTGGTGATGACGGGAGCGGGATCGTCGATCACGATGACGGTTTGGGTTTCGGCGCCCGGCTTCAGGGTTGCGTCCATGCGCCGCGTGTCGCGCGCCGTGAGCGCGATCTCAGGCAGCGATTCCTTTTCAAAGCCCGGCGCCGTAATAGTGAGCGCATAGACGCCCACGTCGATGTTCTTGAAGGCGTAGTTTCCACTGGCGTCGGTCGCCATGGTTCGCGTGGCCGCGGTGCCGGTATTGACCAGGATCACCTGCGCGCCGGGCAGCAGCGCCCCGCTCAAATCGCGCACCGTGCCCAGAATTGCGCCGAAGGTCGATTGCGCCGCCAACCGGCCAACCGCCAACGCAAGCATACAACAGGCCAGAAGCAGCCGCAGAGCGACCCGGCGGCGGAAACTGACCGGAGAACAAAAACCACGCATTAGGGCGCCTTTCAAGAAAAATTTACGCGAGAAGCGCTGTTTGTTCGCCTTTAATTGGTTATTCATATTAATGTAGCGCCTGGAGCAGGAATGAGGGGCGGATTTTTTACAAAAAAATGCGTGTCCGGCGGCAGCGGCCCGTTGGTGTGGAAATCCGGTGGCTCCTTTCTGCTTTCCATGGCGTTTGATCTCACAGAATGGAGTATTTCCTTGCCCCGTTCGTTCAGCCGAACCAGCTTATTTGCAATACCCCGGCCGGAAGTGTTTCAATCTAATAATTGAAACAGGGGTGCTCCACGAGGTGGGGCTGAGAAATACCCTCGAACCCGATCCGGATAATACCGGCGTGGGAAGCTTTCGAAGCCGAGCGGCCTTCTTCCTCGAATCGCAGCGTGAGTTCTCTTGTTTCAGTCAGTTGGAAGCAAGGGGAGACCTATGCAGCAGTTCGCAGCCACCGTTACGTCCCGCATTCCACGTCGATCTTCCGCGGCCCGCTGCTTTTTGGTGAAGGCGTTGATGCTGGCCTGCTGGCTGGCCATTCCCGCCAGCGCATTTGCGCAGAGCCAGGCGCCGGCCGGCACAACGCAGGCGCCCGCAAACACTTCGCCGTTGCCTGATGCATCGAATTCCTCCGCATCCGCTC
>JBEKNO010000145.1:0-7846 GCA_049522735.1 Occallatibacter sp. | reverse complement strand
CCTGGTACAGCATCTGCATGGCCAGTTCGCGCGACTTGCGGCGGGGTCCGGAGGTCAAGCAGGGCCGCCTTCAGCCGGATGGCTTTGAAGCAGCTTGCGGCGCAGGCTCGCCATCTCGATAGCGGATACGGCGGCCTCGAATCCCTTGTTGCCGGCCTTGATGCCGGCCCGGTTGAGCGCCTGCTCCAGGGTTTCGCAGGTAAGCACGCCAAAGCTGTGGGGAATGCCGGTCTCCTGCTGCGATTGGCCGATGCCCCGCGCCACTTCGTTGTAGATGGCCTCGAAGTGTGCGGTTTCGCCGCGCAATAAACAACCCAGGGTCACGATGGCGTCCACCTGGCCCGCGTTGGCGAGGGTGCGCGCCGCGGCCGGTATCTCCCATGCGCCGGGAACGCGGACCACCTCAATCTCGGCCCGGCTGGCACCGCTGCGCAAGAGGGCGTCCAGCGCGCCTTCCAGCAGCCGCTCGGTAATGACCGCATTCCAGCGCGCCACCACGATGGCAAAACGCATTCCGGCGGCGGAGAGATCGCCTTCGACGGCCACCGGCTTACCGCGCAGCGGATCGCTCCACGCCCAGAAAGAAAACGGAAATCCCGGCTCCGGCTCCACGGTAAAGATGCGCGACTTCCAGTGGGTTTGGGTGATGGGCTTGAGGCGCGCCAGGGCAGCCTCGCCGCCTTGCGCGCGCAGCCAGCTTTCAGCGGCCTGGTAGACCGCATCGAGCGCGGTCACCTCCACCATCACATCGGCGGCGGAGGGGAATTGGCCAGCGACAATTTCCAGGTTGCCGAGCGGCGCCAGAAACGAAGCGCCGCGGCTGTTTTCTTCCTCCCAGCCCTTGCCGGGAGCAAACCCCAGCGCGGAAAAGAAGCTGGCCAGCCGTTCATAGACCGCGGCGCTGCCGGCAGGGCGAAGAAAGGAGATCCCCTTGATCATGGATTGATTCTATCGCGTGGAATTCGGCGGATTGGCGGGTTGGCAAGGGCGGATTGGAGTGGCGAAGCCGGGGGGCTTCCCACCCTGCTTTTACGCGCCCTGTCGCATCGATGAAAAAAGCCGGCGCATGCCGGCCTTTCTGCATTTTTCTGATGCCCCGCGCTCTAGGTCGTGGAGCGCGGCTTGACGGCGATGACCGTCGCCGGCACGATGGTTCCGCTGCCCGAGTAGATGCAACCCAGGTCGATGCCGGGCGTGCATGCCGGCAGGTTGGGGCTGATCTGTTGCGTGTCGGCACTGGCTGGATCGCTGCTGACAAGGGGCACGCTGATGTAGTGAATCATATTGTCGCCCGCCGTGGAGACGAAGAACAGCGCGCTGTCCGGGCTGAAGGCCCCGGCGATGGGAGCAGTGATGGCCGAGCTTCCGGTCAGCGGCAGATAGCTCACCGTGCCGCTCCCCGGCACATAGTACGGCAGCGTGGCTCCGGTCGTAGTCCCGCTGTTGGTGTAGGTGAGAAACGCCAGGGTCGACTGGGGCGAGGTCACCACTTGATTGACGGTAGTGTCGGCGACGGTCGAATTGACGGTCACGGGAAGCGTCGCATTGAGTGTTGGATTTGTGGAGAGCGCCGAGAGCGTTTGCACCGTGGTCGGAGGCGAGCCGGAGGTGTTCGAGGTCATGGGGCAGGCGATCGGGGTATTGATGCCAGACGGCAATGAGGTGGTGGGAATCTCGACTCCAATATCGCTGAGCGTGACCCCGCCAGCGGTGACTGCCGCGCCCAGAATATGCTGGCCATCGGTGGTGGCGCCCAGAACATTAGTCTGCACGGCCAACGAATCGCTCTGCGGATAGAAAGCGCTGATGCTGCTGCTGGAATTGCCGCTGGCGGGAATCGTTACCGTGCCGGTGGGGCACCAGGTGTGGGCCACGGTGGGATTGCCGCTGAGATACGCGCCCACGCCGGGGATGGTAATGGCCAGACTCTGCGCGCCAGAGGAGGGGGAGGCGCAGTGGGGGCCGGCGACGGAACAGGGCAGAGCATAGGTGGTCCAGCCAGTGGCGCCGTTGTAGACGTACAAGGTGTCGGAGTGGCCAGTGATGCCCGCCGCAATGTTCTCCGGCGTGTTGTTCAGCGCCGCGCTGTCGGTGATGTACAGGGTCTTGGAGTCGGGAGTCCAGGCGGCGGCATTGCCAACGCCGCCAAAGGCCGCGCTTACGCCGCCGGACGAGGAGTACAGGTAGAATACCTGGCGCAACTGGTCGTTGATGAGCAGTTGCTGATTGTTAGGAGCAACGGCCAGCACAACGCCCGGCACGGAGATGTCTTGCTTGGTAACCGAGTTGCTTGGGAGGCTGTAAACCATCAGCTCGTGGGATGAGCCGAAGTAAAAATTGTTGCCCAGCCTGTCCGTCTGCACCGAGTTGGGCACATAAGGCAGTCGCACCGTAGAGCCCACCGTGCCGCTGAGCAGTTCGACAGGAATGACATACTGCGACTGGCCGGGAGCCATGAGCCAGATGTAGTCGCTGACAGGGCCGGGTGTGGTGATGTTAACCGGGTTGGAGGAGATGGAGAGGCCGGTGCCATCCAAACCGAAGAGATTGATGGGAGCAGGATTGCAGATGGTCGGCTGGCAGACGGCATACACCGAGGCCACGCCGGGATAGCTGGTGGTGACGGCGCCGTTGGCCACGCTGATGTCAAGGGGGTCGGTGGACTGGTAGTCCAGCGTCAGGCCGGTGATGGTGTTTCCGTTGGTGTCTGTAATGGTGGTGGTCAGATTCTGGGTCACGCCCTGGGTGATCGAACCTTTGGTATGGCCGTTCGCCAGGGTGACGCTGATCGATGCCGGCGGGCAGGTGGTGAAGTAACCGGCCGATGAACTTCCGCCGGCTATCGAAGCGGTGATCGCGGTGGTGCCCGGCAGCTCCGCAGTGATCTGGTTGGTCTCAGTATTGAGCGAGGCGATGGCATTGGTGCCGACCGCGTAGTTGAGATTGCCGATGGACGACGAGCAGTCGGGAACCGAGGTCACGCTGGCAGGCAGCGGACAGGCATAGCCGGGGGTTGAAGTGCCGGTGACCGAAGACGGCGCGCAAAGCAACTGCTGTTGATTGTTGCTTCCCACAAAGCATGCCTGCGCGTCGAGTGTCGCCATCGTGCCCTGCGATTGGCAAGTGGTTGGCCCGACAAGGGTGACAGAGGTCACCTGGGGATGCACGAAAATTTCCACGGGGTTGGAACTCACAGAATTGGCCGAGGCCGTGACGTAGGCAACCCCGTAAGGCAGGCCGCCGGTCGAAGGCAGCGGATTGGGGAAGTAGCAGTAGGTGTAGTCGGCGATGCCGCCGCCGGTGTTCCGGTTCCATGTGCCGGCGCATACGTTGCCCGTGGGCGAAATGTCCACCAATTGATTGTTGCTGGTGCCCCAGTTGTAAGTCCTTACGGAAACCGAATCGCCCTGGCACGTCCTGGCTATGGGCGCGCCCATCTGGCGCGTCTGTCCAAAGGCCATGGAGACGCCGAAGGTCTGCGGCTGCAGCGTGATGGTGTCCACGTCCGTGATCTTCATCCCGTAACCCAGGCCATTGCAGTAGTTCGCGCCGGGGTTGCGCGTGCAGCCGGAAATCGAAATCCCCGCCGGAATGGCCAGACACAACAAGCAAACAAGCGTCAAGAACCGCCGCATGAATCCTCCCCGTCCCGCCGCTTCGATCCGCGGAACGGTCTTTCCGAATAGGTCAGAAAATCGTGTTTTCCAGTGGTTCTCCAATTAGCTGTACCCCGAAGCCAGACCGTATAGTGGCTCGCCACGGCGAGCCACCCTGCGCCGAGTTGGCAAGGGCGCATAAATTGGAGAGCCGCTCTAGCGATATACCCAGGGCTGGCCATGCAGCCGGTAGGGGAATCACGCTTTCAAAACTCCCAAAGAAAAGTGTATCAGGGCGGGGCCGTCCCCGGCATGAAGCCCTGAGGCATGATTTCCCGCGCTCCTCTTCCCCTGGGCTTAGCCAGCCCCGGATGGCGAACAGCTTTCGCCTCATTCGCCGGGCGGCATATAACGCTCGAACCACTCCACCGCCCGCTCCATCACGTCGCGCTGGTGGGCCGGGTCCGCAAACCCATGCCCTTCGTTGGGGTAGACCACCAGTTGCGTCGCTACGCGCCGGTCTCGCAGGGCATGCCAGAACTCGTAGGACTGGGGCGCCGGGCACTCGCCGTCCCGGTCGCCCACCACCACCAGGGTGGGCGTCCTCGCCTGCTTGATGTAGTTGATGGCCGAGCTCCTGGCGTAGACCGCCGGATCGTCGTAGACCGAGGCGCCGAAGTAGGGGATCATCCACTGGTCGATGGAGTTCTCTCCGTAGTAGCTCTGCCAGTCGGAGATTCCCGCCCCCGCCACCGCCGCCTTGAAGCGCTGGGTCTGGGTCACGGCAAACATGGCCATGAATCCGCCGTAACTCCAGCCCGTCAGGCCCACGCGGCCGGGGTCTACCGGGTACTGGGCCAGCACCGTATCCACGCCGGCGAGAATGTCGCGCAGATCCCCGTAGCCGAAATCCTTGCGGTTGGCCTGGGTAAACGCCTCGCCCTGCCCGTAGCTGCCGCGAGGATTGGGCAGCAGCACAAAGTAGCCCAGCGCGGAAAAAGCCGCCGCGCTCAGCCCGAAGCCCGAGCCCCAATGAGCCAGCGCAGCCGAAGCCGGCCCCCCGTGAACGTCAACGATCAACGGATACTTCCTGACCGGATCGTAGTTTTTGGGCAGCATCAGCCAGCCCTGCACGCTGAATCCATCGCTTTTCCAGGCGAGCGAAACAGACTTGCCCCATGCCGGTTCCTCGCCGTCGTTGATGTGGGAGAGCTGGGTGAGGGAGGCGAGACCGGCGGATTGGCCGGTGGAAGATGCGGCGGTCCTGGCGGCGTAGATCTCCGGCGCGCTGTCGAAGGTGCTGGCTCGAAAGACAAAGAATGAACGGTCGGCGGTGGAGGAGAGGCTCAACTCCATCCGCCCGTCGCCGGCACTGCCTGGAATGCTGAAGATAGGCGCACTGAAGCTGGTGGCTACGCTCTCGCTGGTGCGGTCTCCCTGGAGGCGGAATCGGACCAGTTGGCAGTTTCCCCCGGCTATTTCGCTCACAAAAATTTGATCGTTATCGCCCCACTCGATCCAGGCTGGCGTGCTGTGCCGATGCGGGGTCAGGTTCCGCGGCTGCCCGCCCTCGGCGGAAACGATCCACACATCGCCGCCCGTCACGCCCTGGTCGCTCATCAGCCCGCCAATCAATGCGATGGCCTTGCCGTCCGGCGACCAGCGCGGCACAGCAATCTGCAATCCATGCAGCGGACCGGCAACCTCGGTGGGGGCAAGAATCACCTTTGGCGTATCCCAGTTTGCCCCATCCACCGTCTGCGTATACAGCTTCGCCATCCACCAGTTGTTCTCTCCCGGCGGATCGGCTGCCACGTACGCCAGCGCCTTCGAGTCCGGCGACCAGTCGAACTCGTACACGTACAGATTGGCGGGCGAGGCCGGCGCCGGAGCGGCCGGCTTTGCCGCATCTACCTGAGCCACGGCCACGCGCTGAATCTCGACCCCATCCTCGCCGATCACCCCGGACGGCGGCTTCATCGCCGCCAGCGCCCCAGCCGGCCGCGTCGCGCCTTCAACATACAAGAAGGCCACGCGCGTTCCGTCCGGCGAAAAGGCCGCGGCGCCAGCGTCACCATTCAGATCGGTGAGCCGCCGCGCCGGTTTGCCGTCCAGTCGCGCAATATACAAATCGGCTTGCTCGTCCGGCTGGGTGCAATCGGAAAAGAAAGCCAGCGCCTGGGAGTCCGGCGCCCAGGCCAACCCGCCCTCATGGCAATGCTGCTCCGGCCTGGCGGCCGCGCTCACCCGCTCGCTCCTGGTCAGGTCACCCAGCGGGGCCACGCGAATCTCGGCGCTCTCAATCCACGCCAGCCGCTTGCCGTCCGGCGCAACGGCCACCTGGCCCACATACCGGCCGCGGTTCAGCCCGTTCAGAACTTCTTCAATGTGGGCGCGCAGCGGCGATGGGGTCGCGGCGGTTCCCTGCGCCAGCGCGCTGGAAAGATTGCAGCCAAAGCCCAGAACCAGCGCAGCGCAGACGATCAATCCGGCGCTAAAAGATTTGCGGAGCGGTATCAAAAACATACGGAAATGCTATCAGGCGGAATCCGACGTGTGTGTTTCCCACGCCCCGCATTTCCATCGACAATGTAAGCAAGAATGCGTATGCCGGGAAGGTGAAGAGCAGCGAGTTCAAGCGGTGGCTGGCAGCGCAGGGAGCAACCTTCAGTCCCGGCAAAGGCTCGCACCTGAAGATCGAGCTGAACGGGAAGATCTCGTATCTGCCCATGCACAGCAAGGGTCTCGGCCCCGGACTGGTTGCACCCATCAAAAAGCAGTTGGGACTGAAACAGGAGGCGTTATGAAATACCCGGTTAATATCGAGCCCGATGAGGAGTTTTTTTTAGTCACCTTCCCCGATATACCCGAGGCAATTACTCAAGGCGACGATGTAGAAGACGCCAAGCTGCATGCCGCGGATGTTCTCGAATCCGCTCTGGACTACTATCTGGAATCGGGGCGGCCGATTCCCGCGCCCTCGAAGCCAAAGCGCGGCCAGCACCTGATCGAGCTGCCCGCCAGCCTATCCGCAAAAGTTCTGCTGGTGAACGAAATGATAGCGCAGAAGGTTCGTCCGGCGGAGTTGGCGCGGCGCTTGAAAGTAACGCCGCAGGAGGTGACCCGGTTGATTGACGTTCACCACACCACGAAGATTGACGGCATCGCCGGCGCCCTGAAGGCCCTCGGAAAAACCCTGGAGATTCGCGCCGTTTGATGTATCTGCAAATCGCTGATCCGCTGACTCGCTAACTCGCTGCGGCATGAATCGCCAGCAGCTTTTCCAGCAGCGGCTTCAGCAGCTTCAAGTCCAGCGCATTGGCTCCGTCGGACTTGGCGTTGGCCGGGTCGTCGTGGACTTCCAGAAACAATCCATCAATCCCGGCAGACACCGCGGCCCGCGACAGCAGCGGAATAAACTCCGGCTGCCCGCCGCTCACCCCGTCTGCCGCCGAAGGCTGCTGCACCGAGTGTGTGGCGTCAAAGACCACCGGCGCCAGCCGACGCATCACGGCCAGCGAGCGGTAATCCACCACCAGCGTGTTGTAGCCGAAGCTGGTCCCCCGCTCGGTCAGAAAAACCCGCTCATTGCCCGTCGAGCGCGCCTTCTCCAGCGGGTGCACCATATCCCAGGGCGCCACAAACTGCCCCTTCTTGATGTTGACGGCGCGGCCGGTCTTGCCCGCGGCCACCAGCAGGTCGGTCTGGCGGCACAGGAAGGCGGGAATCTGCAGCACGTCCACGGCCTCGGCGGCGATCTCGCAATGGCTGGGCTCGTGCACGTCGGTCAGGACCGGCAGTCCCGTCTCCCTGGCCAGGCGGCCCAGAATGCGCACGCCCTCCTTGAGCCCCGGCCCGCGAAAACTCTTCACGCTGGTGCGGTTGGCCTTGTCGTAACTGGCCTTGAAGATATACGGAATGCCCAGATCGGACGTAATCCGCTGAATCGCGTCCGCCATGGTCCGCGCGTGCGCTTCCGACTCGATCACGCACGGCCCGGCAATCAGGAAAAGCTGCCCCGCGCCTACGTGCACCGGACCGATTTCAAAGGAGTTGCTCACGAAGGCGATTTTACTCCGCCGGGAAGGACCAGGATCTGGCCAAAACCGGGGTACACCGGGCCGAATCGGCAGGGCAATCGCATGAACGGAATGTACCAAGAGAGCCACGGTGGTACCGGCGAGGTTATTCCCTGCATGTGTAGTTATCTGTTGCTGTGTATGGATGGATAACAGGGAGCCTGGCGGTCG
>JBEKNO010000144.1:0-7854 GCA_049522735.1 Occallatibacter sp. | reverse complement strand
GCGCTTCACAGATGCAACATAACACCCAATGGGTGAACTCTCCACTCGCCTTTCCCTACGTCTCCACCTTGTCAACACAAGCCAAGCGCTAGCCAGCCAAAATCTACAGACGGATTACGGGGGATAAGGCGGATGATTGCCGCTCGTCGTTTCTCGTTCATGCGCAAGGCCCGGAGGCTTGTCGCGCTAAGTTGCAGGGCAAACTGGCTTCAAATGACACAATATGATAATTTGTCATTATTACACAAATAAGGCATAATCATTCAGAGGGTCATTATGGCATCGGTTATGACAGAACGGCGCTTTGTTTATAGCAAGATCAATAGTAACGGTCGCATCGTCATTCCTGCCGCGATGCGCCAGCAGATGGGGATTGAGACGGGGGAACCAGTTCTCATGGAGGTGGAAGACGGCGTGTTGCGCATCGAGTCCCACCGGGCTCGAATTCGCCGCATTCAGCAGGAATTCAAGAAACACATCAAGCCCGGCGAAATGCTGATGTCGGACCAACTCATTGCGGATCGCCGCGAAGAGGCGCACCGCGAAATGGAGGAGGGGCTTGGGTAAGACTTCCGTTCTCGATTCTTCAGCGGTGTTGGCTGTGATATTCAATGAGCCGGGCGGTGAAAAGGTCGTCGATCTGCTACAAGGCGGATTGCTCAGCACGGTGAGTCTGGCGGAAATCCACACCCGTCTGCTGCTGGACGGACGACCCGCAGACTTTGCCTGGAACCGTATTCTGAGCATGGGATTCGATGTGTGTTTTTTTGACGATGAACAGGCCCGTCTTGCAGCAGAGATGATTGGAAAGGCGCGGCCCTTTGGCCTCTCCCTCGGCGACCGTGCCTGCCTCGCTCTCGCCATTCAGCGCCATGCGAAGGTCTACACAACTGACCGTGCCTGGATGAGTCTCCCGTTGGGAATCGAAGTCGAAGTGATTCGCTGATTCATGGGCTCAAAGCTAAAGCGAAGTCCGGCCACTACCGCCCCATGCGGTGCTTGCTGGCGTTGACGGCGGCGCGGGCTTCGCGGTCGGCTTCCCGCCGCTTCTCGGTCTCCCGCTTGTCCCAGTCCTGCTTGCCCTTGGCCACGGCCAGCTCGCACTTCACCCGCCCATTGCGGAAATAGAGCCGGGTGGGGATGAGCGTGTGGCCCTTGATCTGCGTCTTGGAGAGTAGCTTGCGAACCTCGTCCCGATGCAGCAGCAGCTTGCGTGTGCGCGTCGAGTCGTGGTTGGCGATGTTGCCGTGCGAATATGGACCGATATGAACGTTGAGCAGAAACGCCTCGCCGTCCTTGATGAGGCCGTAGGAGTCCTTGAGGTTGGCCTTGCCCTCGCGGATGGACTTGACCTCGGTCCCGCGCAGGGCCACGCCAGCCTCGAACTTCTCCAGCAGGAAGTAGTTGTGGCCAGCGGCGCGATTGTGCGCGGCGTCCCGCTCGCCCGAAGCCACCGGGTTGCGGGGCCGGGCCGGTTTTGGGGGTCCGGAACTGTCCTTGGGGACGATGACGTGGCTGGTTTGGCGGGCCATCGGGAAGCATCCTCGAATATTCATCCTAGCATCGGCGCGGGTTCTTGCCTTATTTCAGCGGGGCTTTGCTAAAATGGGCCATCATAGGTTGGGGAAGATTATCAGGAAGAATTGCGTCGGAAATAGTGTCAGGATCTGCGTCCGGGGCGGCCAAGGCAGCCCGCAAGCGCCCCAGGCGGAATGCGGGCCGGCTACAGCGGTTCTCCAATTGCTATACGCCGAAGCACGACCGCTGAGTGGCTTTTTCATTAAGTAAGAGCCACCTTGCACAGAACTGGAAAGGGCACGTGAATTGGAGAACCGCTTTATGACGCACAGGAGTTCGATGAACCGCCGCGCTCAAGTCTCGTCTGCTTCAGGAACGGTACTCTCCGGAGCCGCATTCCGAATTGCTCTTTTCGCAGTCCTGGCCGTTTTGGGCCTGTCGAGCGTTGCACTGCACGCACAGTCGGCCAAAACCTTATTCAAGCGCGGCCAGAATGCCGAGGTGCGCGAAGACTACGATACCGCCTTCGCCAATTACCAGAAAGCGGCCACCAAGGCGCCCAAAGATCTGACCTACCGCACGGCGCTCGTGAGGGTGCGGATTTCAGCCTCGGCGATGCACATGAGCAAGGGACGCAAGCTGCTCCAGGCCGGCGACGAGCAGGGGGCGCTGGCGGAGTTTCTTCATGCCGCCGAGATCGATCCCAGCAACGAGGCCGCGCAGCAGGAGATCGCCAGGGTGCGCCAGAAGCACGGCGAGGCTGTGCCACCGAGTGAAACCAGTCTTCCCGTGGAGCCAGGCATGCAGGAGGAGATCGAGTCCATCGGCGGCCCGCCTGAGCTTAAGCCGGTCACCAACGAGCCGCTGACCCTGCACATGACGGAAGACACCAAGGTGATCTATCAGGCCATCGGCAGGGCCGCCGGTGTGAATATTCTTTTCGACCCGGACTATACCTCGAAACGCATTCAAGTGGACCTGAACAACGTGTCTCTGCTGGACGGCCTGCGCATTGTGGGCTCCATGTCCAATACCTTCTGGCGGCCGGTGACCAGCAATACGATCTTTGTGGCCGCCAACACCCGCGCCAAGCACACGGATCTGGATGAGACGGCGGTGGAGACCTTTTATCTGACCAACGCCTGGCAGCAGAACGACCTGAACGACGTGCAGACGGCGCTGCGCAACGTGCTGCCCGGCGCCAAGGTCTACGCCGTAGCCAGCCAGAACGCCATCGTCATGAAGGGAACGCCCGACGAGCTGATGCTGGCGCAAAAACTGGTCAACGACCTGGACAAGGCGCGCGCCGAGGTGGTGGTGGACATCGCCATCCTGGAGGTAAGCAAAAACTGGCAGAAGACCCTGGGCATTCAATGGCCGACCAGCGTGGGCGCCGCGCTGCAGGCGCCCGGCACCAGCAGCACCTCGTCGACCACCTCAACTACAACGGGCACCACCGGCTCAACCAGCAGTGGATCGAGCCCGTCTCTCTATGACCTGTCCCATCTGAAGGCAACGGATTTTGCGGTGACTGTGGGTGGGGCCACGGCCAACCTGCTGCTGACCGACGACACGACCAAGATCCTGCAGAATCCGCGCATCCGGGCCACCGACGGGCAGAAGGCAACCATGAAGATCGGCGAGAAAATCCCCATCGCCACCGGTTCCTATGGAGGAGGAGGCGTGGGAGCGTCAGCCTTGGGGGTCAGTTCGCTGGTCAACACCCAGTTCCAGTACACGGATGTGGGCGTGAATATCGAAATGACGCCGACCGTCCACTACGACCACGATGTGACGCTGAAGATCAAGATCGAGGTATCTTCGCAGAGCGGCTCGGTGACCATCAGCGAAGTGACCGAGCCCATCCTGAGCCAGCGCGTGGTGGACCAGGTGATCCGGCTGCGCGAGGGCGAGGCCAGCATCCTGGGCGGCATTCAGGACAAGGAGGATTCGAATAACTGGAGCGGCATCCCAGGGTTGAGTTCGATTCCCATTCTCAAATACCTCTTCGGTTCGAAGGATCGCAAAATTTCGGATGACGAGCTGGTCTTTCTGGTGGTGCCGCACATAGTTCGTTCGCAATCGTTGGATATGTTGAATCTGCGCGCTATCGATACCGGCACGGGCACGACGGTCCAGTTGCGACACGTTACCAACGAAGCTCCAGCCACGACTCCCGTCACCAAGCCGGCGCCTGCGGTTATCCCGGCGCGCCCCTTGGTAAACCCGCAGTCCGGCAGCGTGGGCACGGTTCCCGGCCAAAGCGCGGCGGCGGCAGCTCCGGCGGCGCTGGCGCAGGTGAAGGCATTGGCGGATCCGGTAGTTGCCAGCCCCCCGCCCAGCCCCCCGCCCATTCCACCCCGCCTCGAGGGTGTGAACCTTCTGTTCAGCCCGCCGGAGGGTCCGGTAACACCTGGCGCCACCTTCAAGGTTCCGGTCGTGCTCAGCGGCGGAACGGATATCGCTTCGGTTCCCTTGCAGATTCAATATGATCCAGCTAAACTTTCGCTGGTCAACGTGGATATTGGAGACTATCTGGGCCAGGATGGGAAGGCCGTGGCGCTGGTTCACCGCGACGACGGGCCGGGCTCTATCAACATCAATGCCTCACGACCGCCGGGAGCGGCCGGGGTGAGCGGCGAGGGCGTGGTTTGCGTCCTTAGTTTCCAGGCCAAGGCCGCGGGAGAAAGCGTCCTCGCCATTACCCGTCCGGCGGTGTTGAACGGCGCCCAGCAGCAGGTGCAGGCCCAGGGCGCGCAGCTTAACATTGTGGTGAAGTAGACCGATGAAACCCGAGTTTATGAGAGAAGCCCGGACAATCCGGATCGACCGCTATCGGGAGCGGGGCCTTACGCTGATCGAGTTGATCGTGACTGTGGCGATTCTGGCCATACTGGCTTCGGCTGCGCTCCCCATTGCGCGCTTCGAGGTAAAGCGCCAAAACGAGCGTCAGCTTCGCTACGACCTGTGGATGATGCGCGACGCCATTGACAAATACAAAGATGCGGCCGACAGAGGCGCCTTCCAGACCAAGGTGGATAGCCAAAACTATCCTCCCGATCTGGAGACTCTGGTGAAGGGCGTGGAAGTGCAGACCAAGAAGGTGAGGTTTCTGCGCCGCATTCCGGTGGATCCCATGACAGGCCAGGCCGATTGGGGATTGCGCTCCATGCAGGACGATCCGGATTCCGACTCCTATGGCGGGCAGAGCGTTTTTGACGTATATTCAAAGTCCCAGGGAACGGCCCTGGACGGCACCAAGTATTCCACCTGGTAGGGTGGTAGCGTTGTTAGCGGAGTTAGCAGGGTTAGCGGAGTTCGCGGTGTTCGCGGATTTTTTAACTCCGCTATCACGAGCGGAGCGAGGCTAACGCCGCTAACTCCGCCGGCATGGACAAGAGGTTTCAGTGAGCATCCGACGCAAACAAGCCGCGGGCTTTACGCTCTTCGAGCTGATGATCGTCATGGCGGTTATCGGCGTGTTGGCCATCATTGCCGTGCCCAGCTATGTCAACGCCCTCAAGCATGCCAGGGAAGCGGTGCTCAAGGAGGATCTGCACGTGATGCGGGCGGCCATCGACTCCTACACCATGGACAAGCAGAAGGCGCCGCAATCGCTGGACGATCTGGTCCAGGAAGGCTACCTGAAGTCCATTCCCGAAGACCCGATGACCCACTCCAAAGACACCTGGGTGACCGACACGAGCGACGCGCTGAGTTCGGTGGACCAGACCGACCCCGGCATCACCGATGTTCACTCCGGCGCCGATGAATCCAGCACCAACGGCCAAACTTACAACACCTGGTAAAGTCAACCATGGTTCGATTGACTCCACGTGCGCTCTTGCTCATGGCGTGCATGGCCGCGGTCTGCGGAACATTGCTCACCCCGACGGAACGCGCGCAAACGGGAAAAACGATTACCATTCGGATTTTAGAAGGCAAAACCGCGCGTCCCATTGCGGTTTCGAATTTTCTGGTTCGGATCAATCACCAGAAGACTCTCCATGGCGATTGGGTGCGACTGAATGAGAACGGCTCAGGGAAGTTGACCGTTCCCGGCGACGCCGACGTGGTCTCGATTCATGCTACCTACGATAGCTCCATGCAAATGTACGTCAATTGCGATTCCATGCAGGAGAAGCGGAATCCTCAAGAGCAGTGGTACGCGGTCTCCACGATACTGGCTTCGGGTGTTGTAGCTCCCAACGGTTGCAGCAGGATGACGGAAACCGCCCAACCCGGAGAATTTGTTTTCTTTGTCCGCAAGCAAAGCTGGCGCGAACAGATGCGGGAATATTCGTCGCCATGAACCCGGGCGGCCAGATCGGACCGTTTGGCAACCTTCCCATGGCGCCTGATCCCAACCAGACGGCTGCATTCGACCTGGCTCTCCAGGTTGAACGGTACTACGCGGCGCTGATGCAGGCCGTGGCCGCCGGCTCCAACCCGCGCGCGCAGCCGGACCTGGGCGGCAAACTTCTCTACGCCGGGGAACTCGACGCAGAAGGCCGCGCGCTGATCGTGGCGGCCAATATCGCGGGCGCGGCATCGCTGGGGGCAACCGCCGATGAGGCCTCGCGGAAGCAGGCGCTCAGGGACGGGGTGGTGGACTTCCTGGTCACCTCGCTCGACGAGGCCCTGCGCATACTCAAGAACGAGATTCGCAAGCGCCAAACAGTTGCGGTTTGCGTAGCCGGCGCGCCGCAGGCCGTCGAGCGGGAGATGCTGGAACGCGGCGTGCTGCCCGATCTGCTGCGGCCGGGTGCTGCCTCCATGCCGGAGCGTGCGCCGTTCCTCAGCCAGGGCGCGCGGCAGATTGAGCTTTCCTCCCCGAAGAAGAATCCTGCTCTGCTCGCATGGCGTGTAGCCGCCGCTCCCGCTCAATGGCTGCCTAAACTGGACGATCTGGCCATGAATTGTCTGCAGGACGAAGATGGGGCCGCCCGGCGCTGGCTGCGCCTTGCCCCGCGCTACCTGGGAAGGCTGGCGCAAGGCGTACGCCTGCTGCGCTGTGATGAGGAAACCGCCCAAAGAGTTCTGCAGCAGGTGCGTCAGCAGGTCGAGCAGGGAGAGATCGGAGTCCCCGTGGAGATTCGATTCAGCAGCCGGGGTGAGTGCGAGGAGCACAGGTTTTCGCCGCTTGGGGATGCGGAGAACTCTCGTTAAACCCAAAGGCGCCGTGCCCCATCTTTGCGCCTTCTTCATGGCGCAAAGGTGGGAAACCACGAACCTTGAATGATAGTGGTCTCCCACCCTTTCCGCAGAAAAAAGCGGAAAGGATGGGGCACGGAGTTTTTACGGGAGAACAGAACCCAATATTGGGAGTGGGCAAGAATCGAAGAAGAACCCGCAAAGATTTAATTCAGCCTTCAGCCCCGCCCGCCGCTTCGATCCGAGCCCACAATTCCTTGATGCCATAACCGGTTTTGGCTGAGACGGGCAGCACCTCGTCCAGATCCAGGCCCTTCTTCAGCGCCAGCAGGTTGCGGGTGCGCTGGTTGCCGCTGAGCCGATCGATCTTGGTGGCCACTACAACAAACTCGCGTCCAGCGGCGCGAAGCCAATGGATCAACTGCCGGTCGCTCTGCTGCGCGGGCACGTTCGCATCCACCAGGCAGACGCACAGCCTGAGCGTGGAGCGGAAGGCCAGGTAGGGCTCGATAAAGACCGGCCAGCCCGCCGAAATCGACTTTGAAATCTTGGCATAGCCGTAGCCCGGCAGGTCGGCAAAGATTTTTTTCTGGTTTTGGTTTTGGTCCAGGAGCACGAAGAAATTTATGGCCCGCGTGCGCCCCGGCGTCCGCGAGACTTTAGCCGCCTTCTCCCCCACCAGCGCATTCAGCAGGCTCGATTTGCCCACGTTCGAGCGGCCCAGAAAGGCAATCTCCGGCACGTTCGGCGCAGGAAACTGCGCCTCCGCCAGGGCCGAAAGCAGGAATTGTGTCGTATAGCACATATTCCGAGTGAGCTGCCTTAGGTATTGATTTTATTAGATTTCTGCGTATCCAGTTGGGGGGGTTACTGGTGTACAGCGGTTGAAATGTGCGATCTACGGATTGACTCGTAAAGCCTTTGAAATGATGGCTTTCACCGTGGCGATACTGAAATGCTTATCCTGTACGGGCACCGGTTGTTGTCTCGCAAGTGGCTGAAGGGAATGGGGGTTATTTTGGGCGCAGTCATCATTGTATGCGAGTCTATCGCCCTCTTCTCCAGGGCAATCGCATGAACGTCATGCGAGTCCGAGGAGTTGAGCTCTGTAGTCGTCGCTGGTGGATGCGATGAGCCGTCTGGCCTTGAGTCCGCCTTTTCGTTTGATTGGATCGAGGCGGA
>JBEKNO010000143.1:0-7871 GCA_049522735.1 Occallatibacter sp. | reverse complement strand
GATCGGCCTTTCTGCATAAACGACCAAAGCTCGCGCGTTGAACAAAATCATTTTTCGATGGCAACCAATAGGTTCCATCAACCATGTATTCGGCCCGGTACTGCGCCATGATTGCCTGTTCAGGTCTCGTCCGCCGCAGCGGACCCCTATGGAACAGCTCGTTCAAACTGCCCCGAACCCGCAACCGCTCCCCTGGCCATCTAAGCCGTCCAAGGAGCACAATGAAGGATTTGGAAAGAGGCTCTCCATCCCATACCCGGAGGGCCGTCAAGGAGAGACTCATTCATGAACAAAACTCAGACCAGGGTAGTTGCCTTCAACGGCAGCGCCCGCAAAGGCGGAAACACGGCCATCCTGCTTCGCCGCGTGCTCAAGGAACTGGAGAAGGAAGGCATCGAAACCGAACTCATTGAAATGAGCGGAGCCAGAATTCACGGTTGCCTGGCATGCCGCAAATGCTCGCAGAACAAGGACCGCCGATGCGCGCAGAAGGACGATATGGGCAACGCCTATATCGAAAAGATGGAGCAGGCCGACGGCATCCTGCTCGGCTCGCCCACCTATGTGGCCGACATTTCTCCGGAAATCAAGGCCCTGATCGACCGCGCCTGCCTGGTTTCCAAGGCCAATGGCGGCCTCTTCCGCCGCAAGGTGGGCGCGGCCGTGGTAGCGGTGCGCCGGGCCGGAGCCATCCACGCCTTCGATGCCCTCAACCACTTCTTCTTCATCAGCGAAATGATCGTGCCCGGTTCCTCGTATTGGAACATCGGCATCGGCCGCGAGATCGGCGACGTGGAGAAGGACGAAGAGGGCATTCAAACCATGAAAACCCTGGGCCAGAACATGGCCTGGCTGCTGAATAAGATCAAAGGCTAGCCGACGGGCAAAACAAGGCACTCTCCCGGTCCAGGCCGAATGAGATTATCCTGAATGCAGGAGTTGCCGTTCAGCGGCAGCTCTCGCCAGGGCGGCCGAGGCGGTGGTCGAGAACCAGCCCTGCCAGCCTCAGAGCGCCATCGCCCGTCTGGGGCTTTTCCGCCAGGCCGGAAGGGACTCATCTGTCGCCTTGCACGGCAGCATGAAGATGGAGCGCCCTCCCATCAAAAAAAGGAGAAATCCATGGAACCAACCAAATCCGACGATGCCATCGCCAACGATGTTCTGCATCTTGGCGGCAGCAAGCTGACCCCCGAAGAAATCGCCAAGGCCCTCGCCCACCACAAGCGCCACCATGGCGGCGGCCAGGCGCAAAATACCGCGGCAAAAGCCGGAACTGGCAAGAAGCCCGCGGGACGCAAGGCAGGCAAATAGGGCTCGAGCAACCGGGTGCCTCAGGTCTCGTCCGCCGCGGCGGAGAGACCTGGGAATGCATAGATCCCGCTCAGCCTTGAAACAGTCCCCTCAACCCCGGCGCCGCAATTGGAACGTAGGGTCTGGAATTCATATCAGGACACCGCCGCACGGGGGGCGCCATTTGCCTCAACCCCCTGCTTTCGGCGATACTTAGGTGTTGTGTCTTGCGCGGCCGGGCGCTCTGGTCCGGCCCTTTTATTGGCGCAGCGAGTTTGAACCATAAGGCCGCAGGCCAAAAAACTCCTGAAGACCGGGGCCCCTGCGGAGAGGTCTTCGTCCGTGGGGTGGTAGACCGCAACAGAGCACTGGATTTTGAAAGGAACCGTATCGCCGTGGTAATGATTCGTCTGGCGCGTTTTGGCGCCCCCAAGCAGCCCTACTACCGCATTGTGGTCATCGAGAAGGACCGCGCCCGCAATGGCCGTTCCATCGAGGTCGTCGGCACCTACAACCCCCGCACCAACCCGGCCACCGTCAACCTGAAGCGCGAGCGCATCGACTACTGGCGCGGCCAGGGCGCGCAGTTCTCCCCCACCCTGGAAAAGCTCCTGGCCAAGAACCCGGTGCAGGCCCCCAGCGCGGATTCCGCCCCGGAACCGGATGCGGCCACCGTCGCGGCCTCTCAAGAAACCCCGGTCACGGACCCCGTCGAAGCCTGATTTTTCGCTCCTGCCCCCTCCTCATGGGCCTGTGGGAAGATTTTTTCTTGACCGGAGCACACACAATTGCTGACGGGAAGGGGTGTGTGCTGTTACCATGCGCGCACCGTCCAAGTTGCTAATTTTCGGGTCGCTAAAACTTGGGCCATCCGGTCAGGGGCGCGATTATGACCCAACGCGATATGGTCGCAGTAGAAGAACTGGTCCGCGAAATTGCGCGGGCCTTGGTGGATGAACCGTCAGCCGTCGATGTGCATTCCGTGGACCGCGACGAGAGCACCGCTCTCAAGCTCCGGGTTGCGCCTCAGGACGTGGGCAAGGTCATCGGCAAGCAGGGGCGCACCGCCCGCTCGGTGCGCACCATTCTGGGCGCTGTCAGCATGAAGCTGCATCACCGCTACACGCTCGACATCCTGGAAGAGGACGACTAACGCCTGATATGGCAGCCGCTTATGCCTCCATCCCCATCGGGAGGCGGATATGACCGCACCTGAACAAGCTGTCCAGTGGGTCTGGCTGGCCCGCATTCGCCGCCCGCAAGGCCGCAAAGGCGAAGTCTTCGCCAACATCCTCACCGATTTTCCCGAGAAATTCGCCCAACGCCGCCGCCTGTGGCTGCTGCATGATCCGGGTTCACCCCGCTCCAAATCGCCTCTCACCCCGCTGAAATCGCCTCCCGCCCCGGTGAAGGGTACGGGCTTCAGCCCGTACATAAACCCGGCAAAATCCGCGCGGGCTTTACAGGCTGCGGAAAAAATCGGTACGGAGGAAGACGGGGGTTTCAACCCCCGCATAACGTCAACAGATTCAATGCGGGCTTTAGCCCCGGAGGGATCCCCGCCCTCCGGTTCCCCGCGCGAAGTGGAACTCATCGCCCACTGGCTCCATAAAGGCGGCATCGTGCTGCACTTCGCCGGAATCGACTCCATCTCCGCCGCCGAAACCCTTGCCGGCCTCATCGTCGCCATTCCCCTCGCCGACCGGGCCCCGCTCGCCGGCGACGAGGTCTACATCGCCGACCTCATCGGCTGCTCCCTCTACGATGTCGCCAAAATGGATGCCCCCGTGCCCGTCGGCCAGATCGAAGAGGTAGACCGCACCGCAGGTCCCGTCGCTCTTCTGGTCCTGCGCAGCCCAGGCTCCGCCGAAGAAATCCTCATCCCCTTCGCCAAAAGCTACCTGCGCACCCTCGACCTCAAAGCCAGGCGCGTAGAAATGGCCCTCCCCGAAGGCTTAACCGGCCTGAATGCGCCGGGAAAGCCTGAGTAGGCTACCCTGGATCACATCGTTTTGAAAGGGCACGGCTTCACAGATTGCGGGGATATCGCTGCTTTGAAAGGGCACGACTTCAGTCGTGCCGCAAATGCAACAAAATGAACGTGGGCTTTAGCCTCTGAGGAAATGTGCGTTGCCCCCTACTGATACGCCAGCGGCCTCCAGGCGTTCCCATCCTTCAGCGCCAACTGAATCGGCCGGGGCTGCCCTCTGGGCGGAACCGTCACTTCAATCCAAAGCTGCTGGCCGGGCTTGAGGGGCGCCGGTACCGCCGCATGTTCCGCAATGTAGAAGTCAACTCCCCCGTCCAGGCGCAGATCCTCGCACGACGATCCCGGCAGACCTTCGACCATGAGTTCATCAGAGCCGCTAGCCTCCCCCTCAATCCGGATCGCCAGCAGCTTGTTGCCCTCCACCTTGAGCCTGGCGGGGAACTGAACCGGTCCAGTCGAACGGATGGTATAAGTCTTCCCCGTCGGCAAGCCCTCCACGTTTCTGGGCACGGTGGCCAGCTCCGCTGACGGAAGCGTGCTCTTGCAGCCGTCCACGATCAGTTGCAGGCTCAGGTAGCGTCCGCGCATCAACAACTGCGGATCGTACGTAGTGGCGCGCGTCCACACCCGCGGGCAACTCCAGCGCTGGTATAGGTACTTGGCGGCAATCGTCGAAACGATCGCCAACTGAATGGCAAGCAATACGAGGGAAGTCTTGGCCAGTTTCATTTGGCCTCCTGTGTTGAAAGATCTTTCTGTCCCATGCGGGCCAGCAGCCGGCGCCGCGTCTTTTCCAGCACCCACCCCCCGGCCAGGAAGAGAATGCCCAGGCCGATGAGGCCCAGCGAACGGCCCACCTCATCGTAGATGGAGCTGAAGTAGAACCACCCCACCGCCAGCGCAAATCCCAAAATGCCCAGGTTGACCAGCGCGCGGCTGGCCTGCCGCACGCCCCACCAGATCACGAAGATTGCATAGGCCGCAACCAGAATGTGGGAGAAAATGTTCGGCTCGCTGAAAATCTCGTTGCGGGAATAGGTGCGGTAGTGCACCATCCCCGTCCGGATTCGGCTGCACCAGGGCAGTATGAGCGAAAAGAGGATAGCCACGGCCACCGGCACGCTGCTCTTGCGCAGCTTGAAGACAGAAAGACAAAGCGGCAGAACGGCGATGGCTGCCCAGCCCCAGAGCTGCGTGCCAAAAGGCAGGAAGGTCTCCTCCGCCGGCCACGAGCTCCAGCTTCCCAGCACAAATACGATACCGAAGAGACTGGCGACGGCCGCGGCGGCGAAGAGAATGCCCTGGGCCGCCTTGTGCCGCGAGCCCAGGAAAATTGTGAGGTAAAGGATAGACCAGGTGATCAGGAATCGGCCTATATAGACCTCTGCGCCGATGTGGCCGTCGGCGTAAAACGAAAACTCCGAAAGAATCCAGGCCGGAAACAAGAGCAGCGTAAGCGTCTCCTGCGCCTCGTCGCGGAGCAGAATCCATCCCGTCAGAGCCGCCATGGCCCACAGCAGTATCGCCGCCGGCCAGTGCTCCTGAATGTTGAAGATCTGCCCCACCAGCGCGATCGCCGCCCCGGTGGAGATGGTTCCCACGGCGTGCAGCGCCGTCGAAAGACTGCGAAAGTCCCTGCGCGCCCAGGCCCCGCCCAGGTGGAAGACGGCCACCATGGCGATGACCAGCGTGTAGCGCCAGCCGGGGCCAAGCTCGTCCCAATGGGCCGAGACAAACAGCACCACCCCGCAGGCCAGCAGAATAGCCCCCAGAATCAGCGCCACCATCCCCTGCCAGCGCAGGCCTGAGGGCCGCGTCTGCTCCGATTCAAAGGCGCGAATGCGGTCCGCGGCCTCCGCATCCAGGACGCCGGCCGTTTGCCAGCGATTGAGAAACGATTCAAAGTCAGCCATAACTGTTGGCTAAAAGTAAAGCACATCCGGCCGGGCCGCGCACGGCGGAAGATGCAGAGGGCTGGCCGCGCGGCCAGAAGAGAGCACGCGGAAACCGGAGGGTCCACTGCATGGATTGATGTACACCGGCAGGAACACAGGGTAAAATTCTCGCATCATGCGCTCGATACTCGTGGTTCTTGGCCTGCTTGCCGTGGTTGCTCTGCCCCCTTCCGTTATCGCCCAGGGTCAGCCTTCTGAATACGCCTTGCTGCTCGCCTCGCTGAAGGCGGGCAAAACCGATATCGACTGCACGCGCCTGCGCCTCAGCTACATGGACTCGCCCGAATACAAGGCCGCCAGGGATGTCTCCAACTCCGAGCAGGCCATGTTCGAGGCGCTGAACAAGAAGGATTATCCTGCGGCTCTCAAACAAGCTGAAGTCGTGCTCGAAAGCGAGTACGTGAATATGGATGCGCATTTCGTGGCCTATATCGCAAACCGGGAGATGGGCGCGATGGACAAGGCGGAGTTCCACAGAACCGTCTTTCGCGGGCTGATCGACTCCATCCGCAATTCGAGTGATGGCAAGTCGCCTGAAAAGGCCTGGGTGGTGATCACCGTCCACGAGGAATATGTGCTCCTGCGCGTCCTCGGCTTTAAGCCGTCGGAGCAGAGCTTGATGCAAAAGGATGGCCACTCCTACGATGTCATGAAAGTGAAGAACGCCGAAGACGGAACGGAGCAGACCTTCTACTTCAACGTGGATATTCCGTTCAAGCACTACGGCTTCTGAGGGGCATCGCGCTGGCTCTCCGGACCGTCGCTCGCGGCGGAGACGCTGCCACCGCCGTATGATCGAGAAGTATGCGCTTTGAGATCGTCACCATCTTTCCCGGCTTCTTTGCCGGCATCTTCGAGAACGGCATCATCCGCCGCGCGCTGGCCGAAGGGCTGGTCGAGGTTGGCGTTCACGATCTGCGCAACTTTACCCACGACCGGCACCGCACCGTGGACGATCGCCCCTTCGGCGGCGGTGAAGGCATGGTGCTCAAACCCGAGCCCCTGGCCGAGGCCCTGGCCGCGCTGGGCATCGAACCCAAATCCGAACAGCAAGCCTCGAAAGAATCTGTTTCTGTGAAGGGTACGGGCTTTAGCCCGTACATTGATGCCACAAAATCGGAGGGGGCTTTAGCCCCTGAGGGATGTTTTGCAGAAAAATTCGATCCGGAGGGAGGCGGGGGTTTTAACCCCCGCATAACGTCAACAGAAGCAACGGGGGCTTTAGCCCCGGAGGGAAAGCGCCCAACCGTGATCCTGCTCTCCGCCCAGGGCCGTCCCTTCACCCAGGCGCTGGCCCGCGAACTGGCCGCCCTTGACCGCGTGGTCCTCGTCTGCGGCCGCTACGAGGGCGTGGACGAGCGCATCAACCAGCTCTACTGCGATATGGAGCTCTCCATCGGCGACTACGTGCTCAGCGGGGGCGAACTGGCCGCCGCCGTGGTGATGGATGCGGTCATGCGCCTCATTCCCGGCGTGCTCGGCAACCAGGCCTCCGGCGAGTTTGAGAGCTTTGGCGTGGCCGATGCCGAAATCGCCACCGATACTGAAGGCGTTCCCCGCTCCCAGCACGGCGCCGGCGGCCTTCTGGACTACCCCCACTACACCCGCCCCGCCGAATTCCAGGGCCTGCGCGCCCCTGAGGTTCTCCTCAACGGCGACCACCTCCAGATTCGCCGCTGGCGCCGCGAGCAGCAGTTGCGCAAGACCCTGGCCAACCGCCCCGACCTGCTGGAGCATGCCGCCCTCAGCAAAGAGGACCGCAAGCTGCTCGAATCCATCTTCTCCTTTTCGCATAACTCATAAAACATTCCGCCCTCAGCAAAGAGGACCGCAAGCTGCTCGAATCCATCCGGCACTCCGATCAGGGGCCGAATTAGGCGCCCCAACCCCTTCTCTGATAAAATGAAAATTCTGAGTCCAACCGCAGGAAATCACCATGTCCATTCATCCCGTAATGCAGCGCCTGGCCGACAAGCTCAAGCGCACCGACCTCCCAGAAATCGTCCCCGGCGACCAGGTTCGCGTCCAGGTCAAGATCAAGGAAGGCGATAAGGAACGCCTCCAGGCCTTTGAGGGCCTGGTCATCGCCATCAACCGCGGCCCCCAGGGCACCTTTACCGTGCGCAAGATGAGCTTTGGCCAGGGCGTGGAGCGCATCTTCCCCTTCAACTCCAAGGTGGTCGACAAGATCGAGAAGATTCGCAGCTACAAGGTCCGCCGCGCCAAGCTCTTCTACCTTCGCTCGCTGCGCGGAAAGGCCGCCCGCCTCAAGGAAGTGGACCGCGCCACCGGCAAGGTCCGCGCCTGAAAACCCGCATCATCTTTTTTCATGAGCCCCCAGCCCACCCAGCTGGGGGTTTTGCTTTCTATCCTGCCGAGTGTTGGGTGCCCCAGAGCCTGTCCTGAGCCTGTCATACCAATCTGTCATCAGACATAGAGTAATCAAGCTGCCTGTTCAAAGATCCACGGGAAGGCGGTCATGGAGCGGAGTTCCTCTGGCGCTTCATGCAAATGGCGCAGACTCGTCTCGACTGTATCCATGACCTCGTCCAAAGTGTTGAAGATTTGATTGCGTATATCGTTTTCGCGAATGTACTCCCAGACGTGTTCGGCGGGGTTCAACTCTGGCGAGTAGG
>JBEKNO010000142.1:0-7909 GCA_049522735.1 Occallatibacter sp. | reverse complement strand
CTGCGCCAAGGTCACATAACTGTACATCGCTGACTGCTTATCGTCTTCTCCACGCATGCTTCTGTCTTAAACCAAACCCCTGTGGAGAAAAAGTGACTCCCTTGGGACTTTTTCCGCAAACTTTGAAGTCATTCGCCGCAGAACGGATACCTCTCCAACTGGATGCAATGCCGCGCCACCGTCCGGCTCAGCCCCACCGCATCGCCCCCGGCGTAAACCGCGCCAGCCGCCGCAGGATGGCCAACTGCGTCCACATCAGGCCGCCCGCGGCGGCAACGACGGGAGAAGCGGAAAGCGTGGACATGCTAACGATCTCCAATTGTCAGAACACAGTACGCCACCAGGACGGTAAAGGGCAAATCTGTAAAGTTACACCGAATGGCACAACTGTTGGATACAGAACGCGAGGAGTTTGGGAGTTCATATTACCGGAGGTAGTCATCCAAACCAGAGTCTGATAATCTGAATATCGGAGATTCTGAAATGCAGACAGTTGTGATCGGCAAACGGGGCACAGTGGTGATTCCGGCCAAGATGCGCAAGCGCTACCGGCTGGACGAGGGAAGTCCCATGTTTATCGAAGAGCGCGAAGACGGCATTCTGATGCGTCCGGCGGCAACAACTCCTGTCGATGTAGAGATTTACACGCCCGCGCGCCTGGCTGAGTTTTTCCTGAATAATGCGATGGACAAGGAAGACTATTTAGAGGCGCGCAAAGAGGTAGAAGCCATGGGGATAGACCCAGACTCGATCGACCATTTGCGCTGGCCGGCATGAGTCATCCCCATGTCCGCCGCGTTCGGCTTTTCCTTGACGCCAATGTGTTGATCTCCGCGGCTTGGAAAGACGGCAGCAAGGTGGCTCGCATTTGGCGCATTCCAGACATCGAGTTGGTCACGTCCAACTACGTCGTGGCGGAATGCAAGCGGAACCTGCCGCGACAAGAGCAACAGAGCCGTTTGAGCCAGTTCCTGCTCGCCGTTCGAGTTCTTGAATTCCAAGGAACGCCGGTCCTTGAGAACCCACCGTCGCTGCCGGTCAAGGATCAACCCGTGCTGGCCGTTGCAGTCCTGTCCAGGGCTGACTTTCTGGTTACAGGCGACCGCCAGCACTTTGGCGTGTGGTATGGGGCAATGGTCCTCGGGATAAGAGTCGAGCCGCCAGCCAGATTCCCGCAAGTGCTTGAACAGAGCTAGCCAGCTTCGCTAGTCCCCATCGCATACAATGGACGGTATCCTGGCCGTGGAGGCTCGCCCTGTTCGCCGCGCATCTGACCAATCTGAACTCTATTGCCGGCCTGCTCCACGTCCAGCTTGGGAGGCTGCCGTTGCGGGTGGCCGCGTATCTGGCCTTTGCGTCCCAGAACAGCCTGCGCCACTACGTGAATCGGATGTTAAACGACCCCTTCGCCAGGTTGCCCCACCCCTGGAACTGGTTCGACGCCGCGGTGCTGCTGCCCTACTTCGCGGTGATGATCGTCCTCTCTATCTACGGCATTCACCGCTACACGCTCTGCTACCTCTATTACAGGAACCGCAAGAACTACCGTCCCGACCCGCCCCGGCGCTTCAACGTGCTGCCTCGCGTCACCATTCAACTGCCCATCTTCAACGAGCAGTTCGTCATCGACCGGCTGATCGATGCGGTGTGCGCCATCGAGTATCCGCGCGAGAAGCTTGAAATTCAGGTGCTGGACGATTCCACCGACGAAACCCGGCAGGTGGCCTCCGCCATCGTGGAGCGCTATGCGGCGCTGGGCCATCCCATCGTCTACATTCACCGCGCCAACCGCCATGGCTACAAGGCCGGAGCCCTCGATGCCGGGCTCAAGGTGGCCAAGGGCGAGTTCGTAGCCATCTTCGACGCCGACTTTGTGCCTCCGCCCGACTGGCTGATGAAGGTCATCCACCACTTTGCCGAGCCGGAGATCGGCATGGTGCAGACACGCTGGACCCACATGAACCGCGACTACAGCATGTTGACCCAGATCGAGGCCATCCTGCTGGACGGCCACTTTGTGATGGAGCACGGCGCACGCGTCCGCAGCGGCGACTACTTCAACTTCAACGGCACCGCCGGCATGTGGCGCATCCAGGCCATTGCCGACGGCGGCGGCTGGCAGCACGACACCCTCACCGAAGACACCGACCTGAGCTACCGCTCGCAGTTAGCCGGCTGGAAGTTCAAATACCTGCCGGAGGTGGAGTGCCCCTCCGAGTTGCCCATCGAGATGACGGCCTTCAAAACGCAGCAGGCGCGCTGGGCCAAGGGGCTCATCCAAACCAGCATCAAAGTGCTGCCCATGATGTTCAAGTCCCACGTCCCGCGGCGCATCAAGGTCGAGGCCGTCTACCACCTCACGGCCAACCTCAGTTATCCGCTCATGGTCATCATGTCCGCGGCGCTGCTTCCCGCCATGATCGTGCGCTTCTACCAGGGCTGGTTCCAGATGCTGCTGATTGACGTGCCGCTGTTCACCGCCTCCAGCTTCTCCATCGCCGTGTTTTACCTGGCCAGCGAGCGCGAACTCTTTCCCAAGACCTGGATGAAGACCTTTGTCTATCTGCCGTTTTTGATGGCCCTGGGCATCGGCCTCACCGTCACCAATACCAAGGCGGTGATGGAGGCGCTGTTCGGCATCAAGAGCGCCTTTGTGCGCACGCCCAAGTATCGCGTGGCCAAGAAGGGCGAGAAGTCTCAGGCCGCCAAGTACCGCAAGCGTCTGGTGCTGGCTCCGTGGATCGAGATGTTGCTAGGCGCTTATTTCTTCGCTGCCATTCTCTATACCTTCTCAAACCATAACTACTTCACCGCGCCGTTTCTCATCCTGTTTGTCGCCGGCTACTGGTATACCGGGCTGATGAGCCTGCTGCAAGGCCGCTTCGAGCGCTGGCGCGCCGGCGGCGCAAACACTGACGAGTCCAGCCCCAAGCCGTTCCCGGTGGGGGTGTGAGATGCAGTTCCAGTCGATTGTCTGGAACCCTGCAAAGGCCCTTCTCAACAAAAGGAAGCATGGTGTAGATTTTGAAGAGGCAGCTACGGTTTTTCGCGACCCCCTCTTGCTTGTTCAGCCTGATGTGGAGCATTCTCAAGAGGAGGACCGGTGGATAGCCCTCGGAAAATCGGTTCGGCAACTGCTTCTGGTAGTGGTGCACACGGAAGGTGAACGGACAATCCGGCTCATCAGTGCCCGAAGGGCTGAACCCAGGGAAAGGAGACGGTATGAGCAGCAATCCTAAGCACTTGGAAATGAACGACGATATGCGTAAAGAATACGATTTTACCCATGCCGTTCGCGGCAAATATGCGAAGCGTTTTCCGCGGGACGTGGTCATGGTAACGCTTGCTCCCGACGTAGCCGCTGCCTTTCCCGATGCAGACGCGGTGAATGAGGCGTTGCGCGTATTGCTCAAAGCAGCGAAGAAGGTAGCTCCGGCGGCCTGAATTGGCGATCACGCCCCTTTCTCGGAATCCAGCCCCAGGCCGTTCCCGGCGGGGGTGTGAGAGATGACGAAGTCTCCTCAACTGCCTGGCATTGAGGTCTTCTCCATTGGCTCCATTGAATAGCTTGCTGATCGCCTTCCCCGCCGCAGTAAGTACTGCGTGCCTAGCGATTTACGCCACGGCCCGGCGCGTGGCCTTGGGTATTGGTGATGTAATTGAACGGCCAGGCGCTCTATTCCGCAATGAAATTCCTCGTTGAACAGGTTTCATCCGGGAGCGCATTGGTTTCGGCGAGGATCGGGTATCTTCCACCTCGATGCGCACTTTTAGCTTAAGCCGGTCCGCATACTGGCAAAGCTTTGTAATGCTGAATAGATTCAGCTTGCCGCGCAGCAGGTTGCTCACATCCGGCTGGTGAACCTGCAAGACTTTTGCGAGTTCCACTTGCGTCATCCCGCTTGCCCGAATGCGCTCCAACAGAGACCGATGAAGATCGGACTTGATGGTCAGTTCCACGGCCTGTGCGGGCGAAAACCCCAGGTCGGCAAAAATGTTGTCGGTGGTGACGTGCTCGGTCTCGACGTTAACGGGAGCTTTTGCGTTTCGCATCTTTGCGTTCCTCTCGAAGTTGCTGTTGCATATGCGTGGGTCTTGCCCTCGCTGTCTCCATACCGTTCAGTATTTCCCGTAGACCCTGGCGCACTCCACCAGCTTGTCGATGTTTGCCGCGGGCGTGGTTGCGGGCAGAGCGCAGCCCGGCCCCAGGATGAATCCGCCGCCGGGCGCGAGCACCTCAATCGCCTCGCGGCAGGCTCGCTCCACATCCTCGACGGAACCCTCATGCAATACGCCGCTGGGATCGATGGGATCCAGAAGCGTCGTCTTTCCCGCCGTCGCCCGCTTGGCCGCGGCCTTACAGGGGCTTTTCGATGATCGGCGCGCAGCCCGCCAGGTAGGTTACCTCGCAGCCGCACGCCTTTGCCAGCGCCGCGGTTCCATTCTCAATCAGGAGCAGATCGTGCCCGAACCTTTTCCAAGCGGCCACCTGCGCTTCGCCCAGCAACCGCCCATCCTGGTAGAGCCTGGCGGACGGCAGCTTCGATCCCGCAACGGTCATCATGAAGTTGTGCGGGTCAACCGGGACGCGGTCACGAGGCTCGAACCGGATGGTCGCCAGACACCTTTCCAGCGATGTCATTTCTTCTTGCATGGATACTCCCCGCGCTTCGTCAAAAGCCATTGTAGACCGGCCATGCAAGGGGTAGCGCCGTGTTGAGTCTCCCCCCTCCGCTACAATAGATTTCAAGCGCCTGCCGCGCCGGGGAATCGAATCCCTTGCCCGCCAGGCGCATCAGAGCATTATGCTGACCAAAAACTTACCTGAAGCCCTCACCTTCGATGATGTGTTGCTGGTGCCCGCCTTGAGCGACGTGGTGCCCGTGCAGGCCAGTACCCAGACCCAGTTGACCCGCGACATCACGCTGAACACCCCGCTGCTCTCGGCCGCCATGGACACGGTGACCGAGTCGCGCATGGCCATCGCCATGGCGCAACTGGGCGGCATCGGCATCGTACACCGCAATCTTTCCATCTCCGGCCAGGCCGGCGAAATCGACAAGGTGAAGCGCTCTGAGAGCGGCATGATCGTGGACCCGGTGACCATAGGCCCGGACCAGATGATCGGCGACGCGCTCGATGTGATGCGGCGTTACAAGATCTCCGGTGTGCCGGTCACGCGCGGAAAGAAGCTGGTGGGCATTCTCACCAACCGCGATCTGCGCTTTGAAACCCGCACCGACATCCCCATCGGCGATGTGATGACCAGGGAAAACCTGGTCACCGTTCCGGTGGGCACCACGCTGGAAGAGGCCGAGCAGATCCTGCACAAGCACCGCATCGAGAAGTTGCTGGTGGTCAACGATCAGTACGAGTTGAAGGGGCTGATCACGGTCAAGGACATCCAGAAAAAGCTCAAGTATCCCAACGCCAGCAAGGACGATCAGGGCCGGTTGCGCGTGGGCGGGGCCATCGGAGCCACGGGCGACTATCTGGAGCGCGCGGCTGAACTGGTTCGTGCGCGCGTGGATGTGCTGGCCATCGATTCGGCGCACGGGCACTCCACGCGGGTGCTGGAGGCGGTGCGCGAGATCAAGAAGCGCTTTCCGGGCGTGGGCCTGCTGGCCGGCAATATCGCCACCCACGAGGGCGCGCTGGCGTTGATCGAGGCCGGCGCCGACGCTGTCAAAGTGGGCATCGGACCGGGCTCCATCTGCACCACCCGCATGGTCACCGGCGCGGGCATGCCGCAGATCACGGCCATCTCCGAGGCCGCGCGCGCCGCCCGCGAACACGGCATTCCGGTCATCGCCGACGGCGGCATCAAGTATTCCGGCGAAATCACCAAGGCTATCGCCGCCGGCGCTAGCTCGATCATGATCGGCTCGCTCTTTGCCGGCGTGGACGAGAGCCCCGGCGAAACCATTCTCTACCAGGGACGCAGCTTCAAGAGCTATCGCGGCATGGGCTCTTTGACCGCCATGAACCAGGGCTCCGGCGAGCGTTACTTCCAGAGCAGCGACGACCTGGCCAGCGTGGAGACGGGAAGCGAGAGCGTGGTGCAGCGGGAGAGCGCCAACCAGAACCGCCTGGCCAAATTCGTCCCCGAGGGCATCGAAGGCCGCGTGCCCTACCGCGGCCCGCTGGAGTCGATGATCTTTCAGCTTGTCGGCGGCCTGCGCTCCGGCATGGGGTATGTGGGCTGCGGCTCGATCGCGGAACTCCAGGAGAAGGCGCAGTTTGTGCGCATCTCCGGCGCCGGCCTGCGCGAGAGTCACGTCCACGACGTGATCATCACCCGGGAGGCCCCCAACTATCATGTCGAATGAAAAACGCGGCCTGTGGTTCTGGATAAGCGCCTGGCTGCCGGTGGTTCTGGGGATTGCCGTCATCGCACTGGAATCGACGGAACTCCTCGGCTCCGACCGTACCACCGGCCCGTTGCGGTGGCTCTTCGAGGCCATCTTCGGACCCGTCTCCGACGCTCGATGGGAAATCCTGCATCGCGCGATTCGCAAGAGCGGACACTTTCTCGGCTACGGAGCCATGGGATTGGTATGGCTGCGCGCCTGGTGGATGACTCTGCCTCGCTCCCGTTTTCTCCATGACGCTCTTCTCGCGTTGCTGGGAACCGCCCTGGTGGCCAGCGCCGATGAGTGGCACCAGAGCTTTCTGCCCAACCGGACCGGCTCCGTATGGGACGTGCTGATCGATTGCTGCGGAGCCCTTACACTGGAATTGGCGGTCTATATTTTCATGCGTTTATTCAGGCCCAAGCGCCTGGCAAGAGCGGCGTAAGGCGCTGAGCGACTTATCTGATTCCTATCCTTTGTCACAACAATACCTTTGCGTCTTTACCGCAACTTTGCAGGAAAGACGCAAAAGTATCGAAACCGATCTTAGGCCGTTGCATCGCTTAAAGCAGCGGATTCTTTGATAAGTCACCCGCGCCAATCACGTAATCATTTGCTGGCGATCTGCGCGGCTTAAAATTTGCCGTATGCAGAATCCAGACCTTTTCACTTCTGGTAATCGGCGCCCCCGTAATGAATGCATAAGACTGACCATCGATTTCGAATTCTATTTTGTTTCCCGTGACGCGCCCTTCAATAAAACCTTCTTTCGGCGATAACGAGATTTCGTAGAGCCCTTTGTCCGGGAAATAGATTGCTACTTCGCCTTTACCCCCTGCCGACCCTCTCTCAAACTCATCCACGACTTCTTTGCCATGCAACAGAATCGGGGAGATGATACGCAGATTATCTGGTCCAGGATCGAGATTAGGATGCTCACTTTGTTCGAACATCACCGGCATATGGTCCATCCAATCGCCGGTTATAGCCAGCGGTTCGCGCCCTGGCACATCGACTTTTAACGTTTCACCGACTTTGAACCAACACTGCTCCTCCGGTTCGTTCGCAAAAGCAGCCTGCGCATTCATATCTCCCTCCCTTGCAAACACCTTTGCACGCACGCCGATCTTGATACGATCCCCTTCCTTGGCGAGAAAGTTAATTCGATAACCAAGCTCACCGGAATCGACAACTTCTTCGAAACCGCACCCTTGCTCTTTTTTGTCTTCCGTCGATAATGGGCACTGCCCATATCCTCGATCCTTGGCGAACGGTATTTTCAAAGTAACAACCGTTCCCTTCGAGTGTGCGCGAACCCCAACCATCACCAGGCTGGAACTCAATCCCGCGATTCCAACCACCAACATTCCAAATGCAAGTCTCGGAATTCTCATTGTCTCCCATCCTATTTGCCACCAAATTGATAGAATCGCCTGGCGCTTTTCCCGGGCCCGCGGTCTCGCAACTTCAAGCGATTCCAGGCTTGCTATACGGCGCAACTCCACGCCGATCTCAATGTATTCCTTCAACCGCGCCTGGCAGAATGCGCACGCGCC
>JBEKNO010000141.1:0-7917 GCA_049522735.1 Occallatibacter sp. | reverse complement strand
TCAGATGGAGCGGCCGGGATTCGAATCCCCCTTGTGTGCCACGAGCACGAATAGAAGTCTGTCGGCAACTATTCGCAAATATCGCTGGACAGGTGCGGCCTTTTTCATAGAAGGATGACAGCATGGTTGGCGCTCAGGATGACAGCGTCGTAGGCGCTCAGGATGACAGCGTTATAGGCGCTCAGGAAGACAGCATGGTTGGCGTCAACTTCGTCTCCACCATTGAGGACGCCGTCCGCGAGGCCGATCTGGCCATCGACTGCGTGCCCGACGAGCTGGAATCCAAGCTCGAAATTCTCTGGCTCCTGGACCGCATGGCCCCGCCGCGCACGGTCCTGGCCACCCCCACCACGCGGCTCTCCATCGCCGACCTGGCCAGTTGTACTTACCGTCCTGAGAAGTGCGTCGCCATCGCCGCCGAAGCCAAAGATCTGGCCGGCAACCCCGGCACCCAAATTCTGCTCCGCACCACTGCCAAAACCGCCCCCGAGACCGTAGCCCTTCTCGACCGCTTCTGGCGCCGGCTAGGCTTCACCCCCACCTTCGCCCCCGACACAGCCGAGCAGCGGGCAACCTGACCTCTGATCTCTGATCTCTGACTCCTGACCTCTGTCCCCACAGCCAGCGCAAACGCAAAAAGCCGTGCATTTTCAAAGTCTTACGCCAGTTTCCCATTCCTTTTGAGTCCCTTTCACAAAATCACGGTTCAATTCTCGACAACCCTTTCGCTCAATTCGGAACCTTTCCAGCAGCCAATTCGCAAATTCGGGTGGTCTGAAAAGTTAAGCCCTCAAATTTCTGCAACCATCTGAACGAACATTTAGGGTTGTCGTCGCACCATTTAAGCGAACATTTGCCGGTTTACGCGAAATCACCTGGGCCAACATTTGCGCTTTTTCCGCGCCCCGCGCCTATTTTCTATTCTCTATTCCCTATTCCCTGTCTTTCCAGCACTTGCTCGTAATACCGCACGTAATGCGGCACCACCAGCGACGAACAGAAGCGTTTCTGCGCCGTCTTGCGGCCCGCCTCCCGCATCGCGTCCAGCCGTGCTCGATCTTTTAGCAAGGTCAATACTCCCAACGACATACCGTCAATATCCCCGGCCGGATAAAGCAGCCCCGTCACCCCGTCGTCGATCAGCTCCGGCACTCCGCCCACCCGCGTGGCGATGGAGGGAACCTTGCACGCCATGGCCTCCAGCGCCGCCAGCCCAAACGACTCCAACTCGCTGGGCATCAGCAAAATATCCGCCAGCGGCAGCACTTCGTGTACCCACTCCAGCTTGCCCATGAAGTGAACTTTGGCGTGAATTCCCAGGTCGTGGGCCAGCCACTCCGCCGCCGAGCGGTCCGGCCCGTCGCCTATCATCACCAGTTGCGCGGGCATCTCCCGCACCACCCTCGCGAAGATCTTAACGACATCCACTACCCGCTTAACTGGCCTGAAATTAGAGAGATGCATCAGGATCGCCTCGCCCGGAGCGGCCAGGCGCCAGCGCGCTTCCGCCCGCCTGGCCTCGTCCTTGATGGGCATGTAGACATCGCAGTTGACGAAGTTCTCCACCACCTCAATGCCCCGCGTCACGCCGAAGTCCTCGACTGTTTTCTCCTTTAGATAGTTGGAGATGCAGGTAACTCCGTCGCTCTCCTGGATGGCGTAGCGGATGATGGGCAGGTAGCAGCGATCCAGCCCCACCAGCGTGATGTCGGTGCCGTGCAGCGTGGTCACGAAGGGCAGCCGCCGCCCCCTGGCGGCCAGCATCTGCCGCGCCAGCAGCGCGCTCACCGAGTGGGGAATGGCGTAGTGCACATGCAGGAGGTCAAGCTCATTGAATTCAGCCACTTCCGCCATCCGCGAGGCCAGAGCCAGGTCGTAGGGCGGAAACTCGAACAGGGGATAGCTGGAGACCGGAACCTCGTGATAATAGATGCCTTCGTCGCGTCCGCTCAGCCGGAAGGGCTGCGAGTAGGAGATGAAGTGCACCTCGTGGCCCAACGCCGCCAGTTCGATGCCTAGTTCCGTGGCCACCACGCCCGAGCCGCCGTAGGTGGGATAACAGGTGATGCCGATGCGCATTAGACACTTCCCAATGGGTGCGAGTGACCCGCGATAACGATCAAGCCGTTCAGAACCATGGACGTGCAGGAGCGAATGGAAAGACTTCCTAGTGGACTCCCGGAATTAGGCGCCAGGTTGCCTTGCTGTACTCCGCATACTGTGCGCCGAATGCCTGGTTGAGGGCTGCCTCCTCAACGTGAATTCTGTAAAGCAAGGCCGCGGTTGTGGGCAGCAGCACCACTGCGGCCGCAAGCCAGTTCCGCTCATGCAGCGCGATAGCCAGAAACACCAGCAACAAGCCGGAGTAGGAGGGATGGCGCACAAAGCGATAGAGCCCGGATCGATAGACAGTCTGCACGTGGCGAATGGCCACGTTGGCGCTGAATGCCTTGCCCAGGGAAAGGATGGCCGTCCAGCGCAGCGTAATCCCCGCAATGATTACGGCCACCGCGGCGAACTTCAGCCAGTGGGCTCCGCCAAACATGGTAGCTGGAGCCATGTGGCCAATAAACTCCGCCGCGGTAATGGCGCAGACAATCGCCGCCCACATCAACAGCATCGACCCCCGGTCCCGCACCTTGCCGCCGCTCTTGCGGGTGCGGGTTACGACGGCGATAAGGATCTCAGAGGCAGTCCAGCCATAGAAGAGGATTTGCCACATCAGAGAGATGCTCAACGCGCCTCCAGGGTTCTGACCCACAACAAGAATGCCATACTGAGCTTCAGGCGCGGCAGTCCCGCGGACCATCCGCCGCAAGACCGGCAAAGCTGATGACTTCCAGGTCATCAATGTTGAGGCCCATTGACAGCAGCGCCTGTCGCTCAACATCCCGCGAAGCCAGCAGGCGCGTGCCTGCCTGGGCCAAATCGCCGTCGTTGTAACCCGGATGCGTCACCAACTCCCAGGCGCCCGGCGGAATACTGTGCAGAAGGGAGCTGAGCGCATTTGCATCAAGAAACCCGGCCGCCATCACGCCGATAGCGCCATCGGTGGTGGCGAGCGAGGCTGCGGCCACGAGCTTGCGGAAGGCCGGTGAAAGCCTGCGCAGAAGATGCAACTGCGTCTGCCGCAGCCAGGGAGCGCCGGGCGTAGCGCGCAGGCTCCATGCCGGCTCAAACGGATTGCGAATGGCGCGGATGCCTCTACCGGTTGCAGCGCGCAGCAGCGGTTTGAGCACGGCGGGAAAGATGTGGACGTGCTTGTGCGTGTCGATATGCGTGAGCGCGACTCCCTTGGCCTGGAGCAGCGCGATCTGCGCCGCAGCTTCAGCCTCCATCTCTGCGGCGCGAATCCGGCCGGTAAACAGCCGCTGCAAGAAAGCCCCCAACGTACGCTCGAACCGCCCTGTCCTTGGGTCGACGAGTGTAGGAATCTCTACCGGCGGCAGCACCGGCTCGCCATCCACCAGAACCACGTGGCTGCCCACGCCCAGCGAGGGCGTAGAGCGGGCAATCCCGATGGCCTCTTCAGTGGCCGCGGCCTTCGCCATCAGAGTGGCGCTGGTCAGTATTCCGGCACAGTGCAATTCGGCGATGGCGCGGTTGACCCCGGCAGTCAGCCCGAAGTCGTCGGCGTTGACAATAAGACGGCTCACTGGGTGAGTTTAACAACAAGGGGTGGTGGACCCGGAGAAGGGTGTGCAGCCCGGCCAAGCGTACCCACGCTGGTATGATTTCAGAAGGGCGCAATCGCCTTACCGCCATGCGTGGGCGGTTAGCTCAGTTGGTTAGAGCGCCTGCCTTACAAGCAGGAAGTCGGGGGTTCGAGTCCCTCACCGCCCACCATGAACCTGTAAGTTATTGATAATTAAAAATTAGGCCCGAAGATTCTCCCTCCAAAAACAATGGAGCACCTGCCTACGCCGACACCCTGCCTAAATCACGGCAAAAAGCCTTCGCTACTCTGTGGAAAAATATTTTTGTAGATACCCTGGAACTCAAGTCGGAACGATAGGCTTATGGCAACATGCCCTGCGCGACGCTTTGGAATCTGGCGCTGCTGGCCGAGGCATTGTTGTCGGTACTGGCGTTGGAGGCGGGGAGCAAAGAGGGCGCGGTGGCCTCGGCAAACGAAGCACTCAGCGCCTTTGAGCCGAAATACCAAGCGGCTCGAATTGCCGGCCTGCGCCGCAAGCTGGGCCTATACACGGAACGTGAGGGAGATGGGGCTCTTGCTGAGGATCTGCTGCGGTGCTTGGCAGCCAGCGGCACCGATTTCACGTTGACCTTTCGAAGGCTGTGCGATGCCGCGGCCTCACCGGAAGGCGACACGGAAATGCGGAGATTGTTTGCCGACCCCGGTGCGTATGACGGCTGGGCTGCCGGATGGCGTAGGTGTCTCGACGAAGAGTCGGCAGACAGACAGGCGCGTGCTGCATTGATTAGGAGCGTAAATCCAGCAGTTATTCCGCGCAACCACCTGGAGGAAGCGGCGCTTGACGCGGCAAGCCAGCAGCAGGATTTCCGGCCCTTCGAGGAGTTGCTGAACGCCGTCTCGCGGCCCTACGAAGAGTGACCGGGGCTTGAGAGGTACGCGATCCCTGCCCGTCCCGAGGAGTGTGTCGTGCAGACTTTCTACGGGACGTAAGATGCTGGACTGGGGCGACGATCGCGATTTGCAACCTGACCTGTCTGCGTTTGCCAATACCGATCCGTAGGAGAGCGTGCCCTCTTGGCCGGTAGATCTGATACTCGGCGATTTTGCACGTATCCAGTCAAGTTTCGGTTGGCTCAAATTGCGGGATAATAATTAATACCGGACAGACTTCCAAGCAGTCTCCGATGTTAAGGTGGGCCTACGGTTGAGATCAGTCCGTCGCGACCTCTTAACGCCGTTGCTCGGCCACGGGGAATCCAATGAGCGCACAAATCCAGAGTCCACCGCTGCCTACGTCCAGGACTACGAACGCATGATGGAGGGGTCATGTACTTTCTGGCGCTTGAACAGGAGATAGTACAGCGAGGGAACATCGATTCGATTCGTAGCCACTATGAGCAAAATCCTGAGGACAAACTTTTCCACATATATCGACCTCGGAGTCGGGACATGCTTCTCTGCCGCAGATCCGGGATTGAAGCGATACAACGGATGTCGCTCAGGTTAGTCAGCGAGGCACCGAACGGTTGTGATTTGAGTCCTCAACGCATCGCAGAAATCGTATCCGAGCGGATTTTCCAAGTCGCAATGGATGGCGTCACTGACGATGAGGAATTGGTTCGAATCCTGAAATCATACGTCGGCGTTTCAGAGATTGAGCATGTCGAGACCGCGTACCATTTCCCGTGCGTACTTCTACATTGCGGTCCATACCACCCCGATTTAGATCCTCCTCCAGAAGAATTCTCGCTTGGATCGGTGACTTTCCAGCAAATTGAAGGATTCTTGAGAAAATTCAACGAAGCTACTCAAGCTGGAAGAAAGAGTCCACAGGAAAAAGCGGTCGATATATTCACCGAGAGCGGCAAGAAATACGGATGGGTTGCATCAGTTAAAATCCCTCGCTGCGCTCCCGACGTCTCGCGACGGCGGGCTGAGGAGATCATTGAGGCGGCGATCAACTTGCTGAAGGTATTCATTGGTCTTCGCTACGGAAGATCTATGAGGCTGCCGCATACGGCCCCTGCGAGAAACCGCGAGACTTGTGTACTTACCGATAACGTCGAGTGGACATGGCAAGGGCGCGCACTAGATGGCGCGCTTGTTGCTGGAGACCCAACGGCAGCAATCCCAGCTTGCCTACGAAGCTTCGCCTCCAACTTACTTACCGAGGGCTTGAGTGGAGATAGAGATGAGACGACGAACAGGCTCCTCGACGCTCTCAAATGGTTTGGAGACGCATCGTTTGAGGAATCGGGAGGGGTGCAGATTGTGAAGTGGATTGCGGCGCTGGAGCGACTCACAGCGACGGAGCGGCTCGACAGCGGCATAACGCATCGATTCTGCAAGCGGGTAGCTCTTCTCGCCAGCGGATTGGGTGCAGGTCATGTGGAAAAGGCTTACCGAGATGCCCGAAAAGCATACGACCTGAGATCCGACGTTATGCACGGATCACGTTCCCAAAATGATGACTATCTCCTGACCAACACGGGCCTCGTGCATGATCTGACCCGCGAGGCAATTCTCGGAGCCCTTGCCATGCATCACCTACTTGGGACAATGTTAGGGAATGCTCGGATTGCGTCGATTGCACGCTTCTATGAACAATCCGCACACCAGCATGAAGCGTTATTCAAACAACTCCAGCAGGAGTTTGGGAAAAAGGCGCGGCCGAAAAAAGTTTCCCCATAAACGCTGCAGATTCGTGTTGTCTGCTTAACTGTTGCTAGCAGCCCAATGGACTCATTGATGCGGCCCGGGGAGCACCCAGCGCAATCCTGAATAGCTCGGCGAACACTCCGAGCTCCACGGGTGAATCCAGCAGCAGCGTTCTGTTCGAAGGCTCTTGGTAGCCATTCTGTACTGGACTTCTCTGACTCTGACGGCATTCGATCTAATAGGCCAGCTCCAGCCTCACACGATAAAAGCGATGCGGCTGCTTGTCTCGCGGTTCCATGCCGTCTCCACCTCGCTCAGCGGAACAGCTTCGGCTTCAATGCGGAATCTGCCCGGCACAATGGCGCTCATCAGTCCGCTGATCGAGCGGATCAGCCCGGCGCGCGAGACGCTGCCCAGTCCGCTGCCCATCAGCTTCAGGCCGGAGCTGCGCAGCGCGGCCGTCGGCAGAGGGATGGCCTCTCCGGTGATCGATCCGATCTGCACAAAGCGGATGGGCGATTCGCCCTCGACCGATCCATGGCCGATGATAGCGTTGATGAGGCTCTGAGCCGATGCGCCCCAAAGATAATCCAGGATCATATTGGTAATGGGATTGACGGCGTTTTCGCGAAGTCGTTGATTCTACGTGAAATGTGTCAATCATCAATAGCCATGCATATTTCAACGCATTCATCGAATTCTCCGAATATTCCATATTTTCCTTCTGGTCCGGTGGTTGGGGCGAAAAAACCTTAACATTGGATTTCGACCTTACCACGCGTTCATCGCGGTGATATGCCAAGCCGACACGGATACGAAAGAGAGTCCATACTCTTTCAATACCCCAATGCTGTCAGTCCTACCCATCGCAGGCCATTGATCATCTCCAAGCAAATAGAAATCTTGGTTGCCAATAATGCCTTAGTTCAGCAAGCAATTGATTTTGATTCCAATTTTTCTTTGCCCATGGCCGCTCAGGCACTGCGCTCCCCAGTGGAGTGGCGACGCGGGGCGTATGCAGCACGCAAACGCAAATCGGCCGCAAAAAACACGGACCTGTCGGTTTAAATTATTAGTAAGAATGTCCTCAGAGAGTTTCCAGCGCACACGACTACGAACACGCGTCTGCCGCTATTGCCGCAGCAGGATCCTCCGTCGAGAAGGGATCAGGATAAGGAGCGAAACTCCCTCCTGAGTCCAGGTATCAAGGCATACCGGAGCAGTATTAGACTCCGTATTGCGCTCGATCCATCGGTATGGCATGGATTTCAAATCTCTCCATGCACTAGCCGCAGCCAATCTGATCTCCCGAAAAGGCAAGCCAGTATCAGGTCAGCGGTTTCACAATAACCCACAAAAAGCCGGTGGGAGGCCATCGAGATCGTCATTGAGAGTGCGAAAAATCAAAAACAACGACCAAAGATTGACTCCATTATCCTCCAAACTATATCGAAAAAGCAAGATCATCCGGAGAAATAATCAGGGCAATCGCATTTCAAAACATCTCCAAGAGTCTGATCAGGTAAGCGTCGTCCCAACCGGCGCGTTTGAACTTCCCTCGCGTTGAGCCTTTCGATCCTTCCTTCTGCATCGCATTCAGA
>JBEKNO010000140.1:0-7945 GCA_049522735.1 Occallatibacter sp. | reverse complement strand
CAGACCATGACCGGCAAGAAACTATCACCGCCGGCCAACCCCTTCACCAAAATCACAGAAAAAACCTCACCTCACACTCAAACATCTCTCAGAATCAGCTTTGGTGAGAAATGCAGGCTAGGGCATCTTGAAGGCTTTGATAACAATGGCGTTGGGGCTGCGGCCGGTGGGGAGCATGGTGAAGAGGGAGCTGGAGGCGGTGCGGACCACGGCTATGTCGGCGGAGCGGGCATCGACGACGAAAAGCAGGAGGCCGGAGCTGGAGAAGGCCAGAGCGGAGGGGCCATCGCCGACGCGGATGGAGCCGATGCGCTTGCCGTCGTCGATGGAGTAGACGGTGACGTACTGGGAGTGAAAGTTGGCCACGTAGAGCAGGGAATTGTCGTCTGTGACGAGGCCGCGGACGGGAGTTTCTCCGATCATGTGGGCGCCGCTGACGTCGTTGGTGCTGGTGATGACCTCGGAGATGGAGTCGGAGAGGGAGTTCAGGACGAAGAGCTCGCCGCCGTCGGGCTTGAGGGCCAGTTGGACGGGGGCGCTGCCTACGTCCATGAGGGTTTCGAGGCGGTCGGGCTGGGCGGGACTGGCATTGGGGCGGGCCAGGGCGATGGCCATGACCTGGTGGCCGGCGGCGCAGGCTACAAAGGCTTTGGAGGAGTCGGAGAGGATGACGGCGTTAGAGGCGCCGGGGCAGCCCTCGAAGACGGCGCGGACGCTGCGGGCAGCGGGGTCGATGATGCTGACGCTGGCTCCGCGGCGGTTGGCGACCACCAGGGTCTTCGAGTCGGGGGCGATGCGGGCGTAGACGGGCTCTTCGCCGGCGCCGATGACGGCAATCTCGCGGCGTGCGTGGAGATCGAGGACGGAGATGGAGTTGGAGCCGGAGTTGGCCACATAGGCCAGAGCGCCGGAGGGGTCGAGATCGATGGAGACGGGCTGGCGGCGGACGGGGATGGTGGCGGCGACGGTGTTGTTTTCAGCGTTGATGACGGAGACGGAGCCCTGGCCGCCCTGGACGCCGGAGTTGACCACGTAAACCTCGTTGCGGTTGGGGCTGGCGGCTACGGCGACGGGATTCTGGCCTACGGCGAGTTCGCCGCCGATGCGCACGTTGACCACGTCGAGGATGGTGATGGTGCCGCTCGAACCGTTGGTGACGTAGGCGTATTCGCGGTAGTTGGGCGGGTATTGCGGGAAGTCGTGAGAGCGGCAGGCGGTGAGAGCGAGCAGGATGAGGGTGAAAAGACGAGCTGTTGTGGCGTGCCGCTGGTTCATGGGATGAGTCCGGAGATCAGGAATGGGGCGGGTTGAGATTGGAGGTTTCCCACCCTTGCGACGGGAAAAAATCGCAAGGATGGGGCACGGGGCATTTGTGAGCGAGATGGAAAGGGAAAACCCGGCAGATAGAGGTTCGCGGAATCCCAGGTCTCAAAGTCGAGACCTGGGGCACCCTCGAATCCTACCTTAGACGCAACGTGGGCGCCTAAGATGGGGCGCTCGGCTTTGCTCAGGATGACGAATCTATTTGACGAAGGGGTCATGGGCTCAGTCCGCGACGGAGGCGGCGTGGATGCCGCGGGGGAGACGGCGGCCAACCACGGGAGCAATCTGTTCCAGTTCGTTCATCATGGTGGCGAACTGGGCGGGATAGATGGATTGAGGTCCGTCAGAGAGAGCTTTTTCGGGCTGGTGGTGGACTTCAACGAGGATGCCGTCGCAGCCGGCCGCGACGGCGGCGCGGGCCATGGGCAGGATGCTGTCGCGACGGCCGGTGCCGTGGCTGGGATCCACCAAAATTGGCAGGTGGCTGAGGCGCTGCACGGCGGGAATGATGCTGAGGTCGAGGGTGTTGCGGGCGTGGCCGGCAAAGGTGCGCACGCCGCGCTCGCATAGGATGACCTCGTAGTTGCCCTCGCTCATGACGTACTCGGCGGCCATGAGAAACTCTTCCAGGGTGGCGGAGAAGCCGCGCTTGATCAGGACCGGCTTGCGCAGGCGGCCGGCATGCTTGAGCAGGGAGTAGTTCTGCATGTTGCGGGCGCCGATCTGGATGATGTCGGCCCATTCGGCCACCAGTGCGAGGGATTCGTTGTCGATGGCTTCAGTGACGATGCGCAGGCCGAAGTTTTCCCTGATTTCGGACATGATTTTCAGCGCATCCAGGCCGAGGCCTTGAAAGGCGTAGGGAGAGGTGCGGGGCTTGTACGCGCCGCCGCGGAGGAACTGCGCGCCGGAGGCAGCCACCTGCTCAGCAATGGCGAAGGCCTGTTCGCGGCTTTCGATGGAGCAGGGGCCGGCAATGATGGCCAGGCCGGGGCCGCCGATGGCAGCATCCGTTCCGGGGAAGCGGATGACGGTGTCTTCTTCTTTGACGTCGCGGCTGGCCAGTTTGTAGGCTTTTGAGACCCGGATGACCTCGGCGACGCCGGGGAGCGATTCGAGGTTGCCGCGATCGACCTCGCCCTGGTTGCCGGTGATGCCGATGGCGGTGCGCTGGGCTCCGGGAAGGGGATGGGGACGATAGCCCAACTGCTCAATGTGTTCGCAGACCGCCTGGATTTGCTCCGGCGTGGCATGCGCTTTCATGACAACCAACATGAGTGGCCCTCAAATCACCAGTCTAGCGGGTGGGAGGGCGAAGGGCAATTCTTTAAGGGACGATGGTTTGGGGGTTCAGACCCTGGTTAATGGCAACTAGGGATGGATAGGAGATGCCACGCCGGTGACGCGAATCGGGGGCCGAAGACGGCGGCAATTATTTGTCAGATGATTCGCCAACTGCTCTGGCGGCAACAATGGCGGGAGCAATCACGATTCCGATAAAAGCCAGGGCAATCAAAAGGTCGTGCATTTGTTTTTCACTCCTTGCTTGCTGGCGGAGCCCGCATACAAATAGATCATTGTTCGCGAGGAGAAAAACTTAAATACCACAAAGATTACTTTTTGCACACAGCAGGTGCTATGGCCTTCACCCATAAGTGGTATGCCGGTGGGGGGGGCAGAGTGTTGGCGAACGATTAGCGCGGGCAGAAGTGTTCCTTCTGCAATTAAAAAGCCTTAATAATAACAGCGGAGATTAACGCGGGTTGCGGATGGAGCGGGCCGCGTCGCGTTTCTGCGCCCGCCAGCGGAGGCCCAGCCAGGCGAGATAGCCGAGTTGGATAGCCCAGGTGATGACGTAGGCGGCAACCGTGAACTGGTGATCGAGAATCGCTCTTGTGTCCATTTTTTCCTTTTCTCCTCGTCTTGGAGTAGATTTTCGGCTCGGCCTGCAATCAATTGCCAGCGTTGAGGGCTTCCTGGGCTTGCTGGGCGGCGTATTTCTGGTGCTGGCGCTCCACGTGGTAGCGCAGAGCAAGGATGAGAATGCCCCAGGCGAGCCAGGCCAGGACATTCCAGCCGAAGGCGTGGAGCATGCGCGGGTCCTTGATGCCGGAGTCCGGTCCGCCGCCGAAGACAGGGGCGGGATGCTGAGTGCGCCACCAGCGGTTGGACATATAGACGATGGGCACGTCGAGAGCGCCGAAGATGCCGAGGACGGCGGCCAGGGTCTGCACCTGCGGGCCGGCGGCAAAGCGGCGCAGGAGCAGGTAGCTGACATAGATGAGCCAGAGAACGAGGGTGGTGGTGAGGCGCGCGTCCCAGGTCCACCAGATGCCCCAGGCGCGGCGGCCCCAGAGCGGACCGGTGATGAGGACGACGGTACAGAAGACGACGCCGACTTCGGCTCCGGCCAAGGCCAGGGCATCGCAGGCCTGGGCCAGGTTCTCGCGGCTGCTGCGGTAGGTCTGGTAGTCGCTTGTACTGGGTGGCCGCACGGCGTCATAGGCGCGCTCCCCACGGTGACGACTAAAGGCGAGGAAGCCGATGGAGCCGACAAAGCTGATGGCGAAGAAGAGGAAGGCAACCATGGCCGAGGGGACGTGGTAGTAGAAGATGCGCTGTACCTCGTGCATGGTCTGCTCTTCAGGGGCGACATAGATGGCCTGGTAGAAGGCCCAGACCATGAGTGCGACGGTGAGGGCGGCGTATATGCCGATGGCTAGCTTCTTCATGGGGAATCCTGTGGGACGTTTTTAGTGTACGACGGCGGGGGCGGGTGGGGCTTCTCCGGAGGTGGAGTGAGTGGGGTGCAACGTTCAGGCGGCTTGCTGGCGGGGCTTCACCTTGTAGATCATTTTGCTTCTGGAGGCGACCCAGAGGTCATGGCCGCTTTGCAGGCCGATCCAGAACTGGGCGGAGTTGCCGAAGTAGCGGGAAAGACGCAGGGCGGTGTCGGCAGTGATGCCGCGCTTGCCGCGGACCAGGTCGTTGACCCGCGGAGCCGAGATGTGCAGTTCCTTGGCGAGCCGATAAGCGGTCAGGCCCAGCGGTTCCATGAACTCCGTGAGGAGGATCTCGCCGGGATGGATCGAGAAGGCAAAGGGCATTTTGTCCATGACTCTTGATAATAATAGTCCAAGATCTTCCTGGGGCAGCCGAAACATGGAGGAGTAAGATTATGGCCATGCGCCGACCTGAAATTGACTTTCTCGTCGAGTATGACGATCAATCGCTTTTGGCGGAGCTTCGACGCATCGCGGAGGCACGAGGCTCAACCACGGTCACAAAGGCCGATATCAAGAGCATCGGCCGTGTGAGCCATTCAGCGGTGGTAAAACGCTTCGGCTCACTCCGTCATGCTCTAACGCTCGCTGGGCTGAAAAGCGGGCGTTTTATGAAGGCCACAGATGAGGAGTTGCTTGGTATTGTCGTAGACCTTTGGCAGCAAACGCTGGAGAAGGAAGGGCGCAAACCCCAAAGAGATGATCTGGAAAAATACGGATTTCCTCTCTCGTCTGACACCATCACTCGCCGATTTGGTAGTTGGCGAAAAGCGCTAGTGAGGGCGCACGAGTCGATTACGGAAGAATCAGTTTCTGTAGATCAGTCTGAAGCGCCAGCCGAGGTTCCTCGCAAACGCGTCACTCTGTCCCTCAGGAAGCGGTTTTTTGTTCTGAAGCGGGATCACTTTGCATGTGTTCGCTGTAGTGCCTCCGGAGTGGGCGTCAGGCTTGAGGTGCACCATCGCTTCCCTTTTGCAAAGGGTGGAAGCGATCATCTGTCAAACCTGGAAACCCTCTGTTATGAGTGCAACCGTGGGCAGGGGGACAGCGTTGTCTAACCAGCGGGGTTCCCGGGCTTGTTGGCCAGCCGCCACAGCTATTCGGCGTTGAAGACGACGTCGAAGAGGAGCAGGCTGACGGTGGTGAAGATAATGTCGTAGCCGAGCAGCAGCTTGATCCAGAGGGAGGGGTCGCTGTCGCCGGTGAGGATGGCGGTGGTGGCCAGGACCATGGCCAGCAGGGCGGGGATGAAGATGGGGAAGAGTATCAGAGGGAGCAGGAGTTCGCGGTTGCGGCTGCGGATGGAGAGGGCGGCGAAGAAGGTTCCATTGGCTACCAGAGCCCAGGTGCCGAGCGGGAGCACGACGGCCAGCAGCCAGGCCTGGCCTTCGACGTGGAGGTTATAGAAGACGAGAAAGACGGGGGCCAGCAGCAACTGGACGATGGAGACGAAGAGGAAGTTGGCCAGGACCTTGGCCAGAAAGAGTTCCGCGCCGGGGGTGGGGGCCATGCGCTGCGCGTCGAGGACTTGGTGGCGGATTTCGCGGGCCCAGGCCTGGTTGAGGGCGCTGACGGAGGCGAACATGGTGGCTACGCAGAGGACGCCGCCGGCGATTTGCTGCGAAAAGGCGCCGCGAGGGTCGAAGGCGATGGAGAAGAGTACGACGACCAGCAGGGCGAAGAAAAGCATGGAGTTGATGGCTTCGCGGGAGCGCCACTCGATGCGCAGATCTTTGACGAGATGGGTCCAGAGGGGGCTGGTCATTTTGTTTGGCCCTCCGAATCGGTGGTCGTGCTTTCCCAGGTCTCAGATGCGAGATCTGGGGCACCCGCTTGATCGTTGGCTTTGTTCTCTCCCACCCTTGCGCCAGAAAAAAGGCGCAAGGATGGGGCACGGGGGTCTTTTATGCCGGGGGCTTTTGTACTGGGGTCTTTGGTCAGGTCGGCGGTTTGGACTTCCACATTCAGGCTTTTGACGGCGCGGAGGTAGTCATCGGGCGACAGGATGAGCTGGGCGCCGCGGGTTCCGGCGGAGACGCTGATCTTGTCGAAGAGGATGGCGGTTTCATCGATGAAGACGGGGTAGGGCTTTTTTGCGCCGAAGACGGTGACGCCGCCGCGAATGTAGCCGATGAGAGGTTGCACGTCTTTCAGCGGAGCCATCTCGGCTTTGCGCAGGCCGGCGGCGCGGGCCAGTTTTTTGAAGTCCAGTTCGGCGTCGCCGGGGATGACGGCGAAGACATAGACGCCTGGACCGCTGGTGGTGAGCAGGGTTTTGAAGACTTGTTCTGGCGGCATGTCAATCTTTTTGGCGACGGTGAGGGCAGATAGGTCGTTGGGATCGACTTCGTACTCGCGGAGTTCGAAGGGGATGCCGAGGGATTCAAGGAAGCGCGCGCCGTTGGTCTTCATAGCGTGGGGCTCCCTGGCTCGTTCGAGATAAGCCGGCCGGCGTGGAGGGCGAGAACCCAGTCTGCGATGGGGGCGGCCATCTCGCGCTGGTGGGTGGTGATGACGATGGTGCGGCTGCCATGGCGGAAGCCGGCGAGAAGCTCGACCATCTGGCGCGCGGATTCGACGTCCATGTTGGAGAAGGGCTCGTCGAGCAGGAGCAGCTCGGGGACGGAGAGCAGAACGCGGGCCAGGGAGGTGCGCTGGCGCATGCCCTGGGAGTACTGGCCGATAGCGCGGTTCAGTTCGGGGTCAAGGCCGACCTGGCGCAGGGCTTCGGCGGGGGTGAGGCAGGCGCGGCCGGGGTAGAGGCTGCGGAAGTAGCGCAGGTTTTCCTGGGCGGTGAGTTCGTCGTAGAGCATGGGGGCATGGCTCATGTAGCCGATGCGGGCGCGGGTTTCATGGGGTTCGAGATTGCCAAAAACTTTGACCGTGCCGAAGCTGGGGCGGAGCAGTCCGGCCAGGATGCGGAGCAGGGTGGACTTGCCGGCGCCGTTTTCGCCGATGAGAACGTAGCAGCGGCCGGGCTCCAGTTCCAGCGAGACCTGGCGCAGCGCGGCGAAGGCGCCGAAGAGTTTTGAGACCTTATCCAGACTGGCAGAGAGCGGGCGGGCGCGGGTGGTGGAAGCGGCGGCCTCGGATGCGGGTGCGGTCATGCGATCAGTTTGCCGCGGTTGGATGGGAAGGTTGCTGAGGGGTCACGGCGGCGGTTGTGGCGCGCGGGCTGGCGGCGGGCTTGGCGGGAGCGGCGTTAGGCTGCGCGGGAGTGGGCTGGGGAGCATTGGGCTGGGCGGGCGCGTACTTGCTGGCGCACTTGGCCTGCAGCACGGTGGCGTGGAAGACGCCATCGCGGCCGTAGGAGCCCTCGGCCAGGGCCTGGGCATCGTCCTTGAAGGTGTCCGGAGGCGGCTCGGAACCCTTGTAGCTGACTTTGAGGACGCGGCCGGTGGCGGCTTTGGGGGAGTGGCTCTCAAATTCGTTGAGTACGAAGTCCACGTGGGGTCCGTTGCGCTCAATGGAACCGGGCTGGACGAATCCCTCCACGCGCAACTGGCTGTGGTAGGCCTTGTCGCCCATGCCGCCCAGCTCGGCGATGGTGACGTAGTAGCTCTTGTTGGCTCCATAGCCGGACCAGGCCAGCCAACCGATGGTGCCGACGATAATGGCAGCCGCAATTCCGATACGCAAGGTGTTAGGGGGAATTTTCATGTTCACCTTTAACGATACGGGGGGAAGAGGGTGGGGTCAACCGGGACAGGGATCAGGGCAGGGCAAACGCATCTTAATTCCCCAGCAAATGCAGCAGGTAGCCATTGTCCCAGCCAGCTTTCAGGCGTTTTCCGTGGATGCCGCGTTTTGAGGTCTTGTCCTGTTTTATCAGGTTGAGG
>JBEKNO010000139.1:0-8050 GCA_049522735.1 Occallatibacter sp. | reverse complement strand
GCGGTTGCGCGCGGCTGAGACTTTTTTTGCCCATCCCAGGCTGACATGGAACAAGGCGGCAAGTTTCCGAAGGGAAATATCTCCCTGATCGTATGCGGAAAGAAACTTTTGGCGCAAATCATTCCCATATGGCTTCGCCATCGTGTTCGTCGTCGCGGAGGATGCCAGAGATAGTCTATATTATATCCTAAAATGCTCTAGCGCACAGAAGTGGCAGAGATCGAATCTTCTGCGGGGTCATAGTCACCCGGCGCAATAAATAGAGCCACAATCCTCGCGGATTGTGGCTCTTAACGGCTGACCTACGGGCGAGTTACATTTCCTTTACGCCTTCCACAAACGCCTTCAGCTTGCGCGAGCGCGACGGATGCCGCAGCTTGCGCAGCGCCTTTGCTTCGATCTGGCGGATGCGCTCGCGCGTTACCTGGAAGCTCTGTCCCACCTCTTCCAGGGTGTGTTCGGAGCCGTCTTCCAGGCCGAACCGCATCTTGATCACCCGCTCCTCGCGCGGGGTAAGGGTGCGCAGGACCTGCGAGGTGTACTCCTTCAGGTTCACGCTGATGACCGCTTCGGAGGGCGAAACCGCCTGGCGGTCCTCGATGAAGTCGCCCAGGTGCGAATCTTCCTCTTCGCCGATGGGCGTCTCCAGCGAGATAGGCTCCTGCGCGATCTTGAGCACCTTGCGCACCTTGGCCACCGGGATGTCCATACGCCGCGCGATCTCTTCGCTCGAGGGCTCGCGGCCCAGCTCCTGCACCAGCTGGCGGCTGGTGCGGATAAGCTTGTTGATGGTCTCGATCATGTGCACGGGAATGCGGATGGTCCGGGCCTGGTCCGCGATGGCCCTCGTGATGGCTTGGCGAATCCACCAAGTGGCGTAGGTCGAGAACTTGTAGCCGCGGCGGTATTCGAACTTGTCCACCGCCTTCATCAGGCCGATGTTGCCCTCCTGAATCAGGTCCAGAAACTGCAATCCGCGGTTGGTGTACTTTTTGGCGATGGAGACCACCAGGCGCAGGTTGGCTTCAATCAGCTCCCGCTTGGCCTGATCGGCGTCCATGTCGCCCTGGATCATCTCGCGCTGGGTGCGCTTGAGCTCGGCGATCACCACGCCCGCGTCGCCCTCGATCTTTTCCAGATCCGCCCGGCAGTTCTTCTGCTGCCGCCGGTACTCCTTCTTCAGCTCATCGCTCTTCGAAGCCTCGAACTTCTGTTCCAGCGAGCGGATCTGCCGCTCCAGCGTGCGCATGGTGTCCACGGTCTTGTTGACCTTGTCCAGCAGGCGCTTGCGCTCCATGGGGGTGTACTTGAGTTCGCGCACGATCCGCGAGATGAGCACCTTCTCGCGGGCCATCAGCCAGCGGGTGCGGCGCGCGTCGCGAATCCTGGCCTTGGTGGCGAACGACGGCGCAGCCAGCTTCTCTTCCAGTTGCGTCACCCTCTTCTGGTGCTTCACCAGCGCGTCAATGCGGGCCACCGTGGACTTGACGCGGTTCAGCACCACCTCCTCGGTGAGCTCCTCCTCGTCGAAGATCACCACCTCTTTCACGTTGCGCACGCCGCGCTTCAGATCCTCGCCCAGGGCCGCAATCTCGCGGATGACGATGGGCGAGCGCGAAATGGCCTTGAGCACGCGCATCTGGCCGCGCTCGATGCGCTTGGCGATCTCCACCTCGCCCTCGCGCGTCAGCAGAGGCACGGTGCCCATCTCGCGCAGGTACATGCGCACCGGGTCGTTGGTTTTTTCCATCGTCCCGGGCGTCAGATCCAGCTCCACGTCCTCGCCCTCTTCCGGCTCGAATTCCTTCTCGCTGGGGAACTTGGGGGCGTCCAGCAGGTCGATGCCCTGGGTGCCGATGGTGGTGATCAGATCGTCCAGATCGTCGGGCGAAGCAGCGATCTCTTCCGGCAGGATTTCGTTCACGTCGCCGTAAGTCAGATAGCCCTTCTCCTTGCCCACTTCGACCAGGCCTTCAATTTCGTGTTCGAATTTTTCGTCAATAGCCAAAATGTTCCTACTCTCTTACGCAAAGCGGATTGGGCGCTCTCTTGGGCGCCGGCGCGGAGTCCGTTCGTGGGCGCGCGAAAAAGCGATTTCCTCGCGGAAATCCGGAAAATTCGCACATGCGGACACGAACCTATGGTCCCCGCAAAAAGATGCGGTTTCAGGGTTTGCTCGGAACAGGATGACAAGCGCTTCAGGTTTCGCCTGGATGGCCCGCGAGCCGCAGCTCATGTGTGGGGCAATGGGGCGCGCATCCTCACTGAGATCAATAGATTACCACAATTTGCCCCGGTTTTGCCAAAGCTCCATCCGGGCCGGCTCACAGCCCACGCGGGCCGCCTCGCAACTGGGCCGGGCGGTTTTGCTTCTCGCCCGGTTTGTCTCCTATAAATTTAGACGCAGCCGGGGCCACATGGACGCAAATTTCCCGCGCTCCGGCCAGTACTCTTCGCCCGCCCCGGAAATGCTATCTCTGCGGCGGTTTTTGGTTGTGCAACTGCCGCAGCGCCCGGTCCAGCTCCAGCTTCTGCTGCGTCAGCAGGGCCAGCTCGGCCAAGTCGCCGCGGCGCTCGGCCGCGGCGATCTGGGCGCGGAGATCGCGCTGGCGGCTCTCCATGGCCCGCTCCTGAATCTCCTGGACCGCGCTCAGAACCTCGCTCTCCTCGGGTGGCCTGACCTCAGCCAGCAGCGCCTCAGCCAGCAAGGCCCGCTGCGCCGGATCCTCCACCACGTCCATGGGATCGCGGGCCTGGCGGCCAGCCAAAGCCTGCAGCGCTGAAAACGTGCCAAGGTGCTCAAACCACGCAGGTTGTGCGATGAGCGCCTCAACCGCCAGCCGCCGCGCCTGCTCGTTTTCAGGATGGGTGACGGCCAGCGCCCGCAGCAGCACCCGCTCCACCTCGGTCAGCGCCGCAGCTCGCACCTCGATGCGGTCGCGCCGCCGCAGCGCGGCCTGGCGCAGCTCCTCGCGCAGGACGGCGGAGTCAATGCCCAGCTTTTGCGCGGCGTCCGCGGCAAACTGGTCCCGCGCCAGCTTCTGCGGCATGATGCGGATGTGCGGCAGCAGGTAGTTCATGGCCTTCACCTTCTGCTCCGCGCTGGCGCCGGGAAACAATTGCTGCGCGCGCTCGATCAGGTAGTCGGACTGCCTGCGCGCGCCGCGCAGCGCCGCCGTGTAAGCCTCCACGCCGCGCTCGCGAATGAACCGGTCCGGGTCCAGGCCGCCGTCGAGGGTAACGATCTTGATGTTGAAGCCTTCTTCGGTGAGCAGGGCGATGGACTTCTCCGCAGCGCTGGCTCCGGCGGCGTCGGGATCGAAGTTCACCACCACCTGCGAGGTGTGCCGCTTGAGGATCGCCACCTGCTGCTCGGTAAAAGCCGTTCCGCTGGTGGCGATCACGTTCTGAATGCCGCGCAGGTAGACTGAGATGCAGTCCATCTGCCCCTCCACCAGCACGGCAAACTCCATCTGGCGGATCGCGGCTCTGGCCTTGTCCAGGTTGAACAGCACCAGGCTTTTGGAGTAAAGCGGCGTCTCCGGCGAGTTGATGTACTTGGCGCCCGCCTTCTCGCCCGTCTCCAGGGTCCGCGCCGTAAAGGCGATCACCCGCCCGCTCTCGTTGGCGATGGGAAAGATGATGCGCTTGCGGAAGCGGTCGTAGATCGGTCCCTGGCTGCCGTCCCCCTGCTCTTTTGATGCGAACAGGCCGCTGGCGCGCAGGGTCTCCTGGTCGGCCATGCCGCTGAGCCGGTCGCGCAGGGCGTTGAAGCTGTCGGGCGCGTAGCCGATGCTAAACTTGGCGATACCCTCAACCGAAAGTCCGCGCCCTGCAAGGTACTCGCGCGCCAGGGCGCCCTCGGGCCCGCGCAACTGCTCCTCGAACCACGCGGTTGCGGTCTCGTGCAGTTCCAGGAGCCGCGTCCGCAGCCGCGCCTCCGCCGCCTGCTCCGGCGAGGAAAACTCCCGCTTGGGTAGCGGGATGCCGCACTTCTGCGCCACAATCCGCACCGCTTCGGGAAAGGTGACGTTCTCAATCTTGCCCACAAAGCTGAATACGTCCCCTGAAGCCTGGCAGCCGAAGCAGTGGTAGAACTGCCGCACCGCATGAACGGAAAACGACGGCGACTTCTCCTTGTGGAAAGGGCACAGCCCCTGGTAGTTCTGCGCCCCCGCCTTGCGCAGGCGGATGTACCCCTCGATCACCTTGACGATGTCGGCCTGCTGCTTGACGGTTTGGGCAAAGTCGGGCATGAACTACTTCCTTACGCAAGGGTTCTTTTTGAGGATAAGCCCACGAGTTGAGGCAGCGCATCGGTGAATGTGTTGGATGCATCCCGTCAGCCTTCTATTGACACCTGCTCGCTCCACTCCTACGCTTGTAGGCATGGATGTTCAATTATCAGCGGACCAACGGGCGTTTGTTCGCTTGGCCCTGGAGACCGGCAGGCTGCACCGCGAGGAAGACGCGGTCGCGGAAGCGCTTCTCATGTGGGAGGAGCGTGAGCGAACCCGTGCGGAGATCCTCGCGTCAGTCGATCGGGCGGAGGCATCTCTCAGCCATGGTCAAGGACGCGTAATTACGCCAGAGTCCATGCGTGAGCTTGCCAGCGAAGTAAAACAACGCGGCCGCGCGCGGCTCGCAGCCGAGCAGGCAGCGGCCAGATAATGGCCCATCGCACGGCGCCGGAGGCCGAAGCCGATCTGGATGACATCTGGTGCTACATCGCGAGAAACAGCAGCAGCTTTGAAATCGCCGACCGCTTCACCGAATTCCTTACCGATCGCTTTTATCTTCTGGCTAAAAATCCATACATAGGCCGCCGCCGCGACGAGGAACTGCGCCCAGGACTGCGAAGTTTTCCGGTCAGGGATTACATCATCCTCTACCGCATCGAAGACGAAGACGTATTGATATTGCGTGTTCTGCGAGGCAGCAGGGACATCAAAGCTCTGTTGGGCAGTAATTGATCCGGGCCACACGATGTCGGCCTGCTGCTTGACGGTTTGGGCAAAATCGGACATGGGGCGTCCTCTATTGAGGATAAGGCCGCGGGCCGGTTGACTTCCCGAAGAACCCACCTGTCGACTCTGCCTACGAACGCTGTCAGCCTGAGTAAGTCATGCTTCATCCCGCGACGCGCAGTCTCGGCTGTTCTATGATTCTGGGTTCCATCAGCGTTTCCGCCGCCCTCACGCCTCCACCGGCAACTCCGCCGCCAGAATGTTCATAGGGGTAAGCCCGCGCTGGCGCAGCGCGCGCAGGCTCAGCGAGTCGTGGCGCTTGGCCAGCCGCCGCCCGTTGTGGTCCACCACCAGCCGGCAGTGGAACCACTCGGGAATTTTCAGTCCCAGGGCGCGGTAGAGCAGAATCTGCCGCGCGGTGGACTTGAGCAGGTCGGCGCCGCGCACCACCTCCGTGATGCCCATGGCCGCGTCGTCGGCCACGCAGGCAAGCTGGTAACTGGGAACGTCGTCCCGCCGCCATACCACAAAATCCCCAAAATCCTCGCCGGCCACAAAGCGCTGCCTGCCCAGGTTCCGGTCCTCGAACTCGATAGCCTCGCCGTCGCGAACGCGGAATCGCCAGTTGATGCCCTCCGGCGACTCGATCTCCTCCGCGGTGGGGCCGGGCAATTGCGGAATGTTGCCCTGCAATCGCCGGCAGGCGCCGGGATAGATGGGATCGTCGTCCAGCGGATCCAGTTTGCCCAGGGATAGCGAACCGCCTTGCACAGCCGCCGAAACTCTTTCATGGGGCGCGCCCAGCGCGGTTTCAAGATCCTTGCGCGAACAGCGGCAGGGGAAGAGGCATCCGCGCCGCAGCAGCGTGCGCCACGCGGCTAGATAAATGGAGCGGCGCTTGCTCTGCGCGTAAGGCGCAAAGGGCCCGCCCTTGTCCGGGCCCTCCTGCCAGCGAATGCCCAGCCAGCGCAGGTCTTCGATGGCGGCCTCGGCATACTCTTGGCGGCTGCGCTCGGGATCCAGGTCTTCCATGCGCATCACCAGCGCGCCGCCGGCGTCGCGCGCCCTCTGCCAGGCCGTCCAGAAGGTGCGCGCGTGGCCCACGTGCAGATAGCCGGTGGGCGAGGGCGCAAGCCGCCCGCGATACTTCGAAACCGGCGCTGGAGACAGGCTGGCCATCCTACCCATAAGTCTAGGCAGACAATGCCGCGCCGCATATGGACAGCTTGATTCCAGTGTTGAGTTTGGTTCCCGTGCTTAAAACAGTTCCGGAATAGTGTGGAAGGCAATCCGCGTGGGCGCGGCCTTGAAGGCGGTCAGCATGGTGGCCGGAGCCAGCGTGCTCAGGCCGTATTTGTTGTTCAGCTCGTCCATGGCCGCCAGCAGCCGCATCTTGCTCTGCGCATCTTCCAGGCCGTCGAAGAGGTTGAGCGTGTGCAGGTGGTCGGGCACCAGCCCGTTCAGATGCACGCCGATGAAGTAGGGGTGCTCGAACTGCGCTCCCGTGGGCCGCGAAGCCCACAAACGGCTCAGCGCGGCAATCAGCGTCTGGTTGTCCTGGCACTCGCTCAGGCGCAGCTCGGCTTTCCATCCCCGCGTGGGCGCGCCGAAGCTGCTCACAGGAGTGTTCTGGCCGTGCGGGACCGCGAAGCCGATGGCGAGGCCAATGCTGCTGGCCCACAGGTTGTCCGCGCGCAGCCGCATGGCGGCTTTGTGCAGCAGCTTGTGGGCCACCGCCCAGGCCTTCTCCGCAGTGCGCATCTCGGGCGCCAGCACGTGCTGGTGGCTCATCGACTTCAGATGCTCGGCCTCATCCATATCGAAGTCTTCGCCCTGAAGCCAGTGCCACAGCCGCTCGCCCCACACCGAACCCCAAACCTGGCCGGCCTGCTCGCAGTCCAGCGAGAGCAGGTCATCCATGGTGAGGATGCCCTTCTCGTTCAACCGCTTCTCCATGCGTGGGCCGATGCCGGGCAGGTCGCGCAGCGTGAGCCGGCGCAGCGCCTCGGGCAATATGTCTTTGGGTAGCGCTACCAGGCCGTCGGGCTTTTCCATGTCGCTGGCCACCTTGGCCAGATAGCGGTTGGTAGCCAGCCCCACCGAGCTGCGCAGCATTTGGCCCACGCGCTCCCGGATGCGCGCCTTCACCTTGCGCCCCAGCTCCATGGCCGCCGGCAGAGGGCGTTCGCGGCCCATCAGCCGGCAGGCCATTTCGTCGATCGAAAGCACCGCCGTCACCGGCAGGCAGCTTTCCACGGCTTCCACGATGCGGTGGTGGTAGTCGACGTAGATCTCGTGGCGCGCCTCCACCAGCATTAAGCCGGGGCACATCCGCTTGGCATCGGCGACCACGGTTCCGGTCTTCACGCCGCAGGCCTTGGCCTCGTAACTGGCTGCAATGCAAACAGTTGTATCAGCCATCATGGGCACAATGCCCACCGGGCGGCCGCGCAACTCTGGCCGCACCTCCTGCTCCACCGAGGCAAAATAGGAGTTCAAATCGACGAACAGCCAGTTCAGCAGCGGGCCTGGCGCAGAGCCGCTCTCCGCCTCCTGCGGGGCGTGCGCCGGATTGGGACTGGTTGCCATACCTGGAATATATTCGCCTTTTATTCTCTATAATACAAGTGGTAAAGAAGAAAATTTCGCCGATAATTAACCTGTAGGGCCGGAATTCCGTCCAATTGTCGTTCGAAAACTTTGCCTGGATGGTCACTTCCGGGCAGATTTTAGAATTCCTTTTGCAGTAGGGTCACTGAGTATGCAGCTTCTGGTTCAATGGTTCACGACCCTCGAAAACGCCCTCGCCCTCCTGGTGACGCTGGGCGTGGCCTTCTTCCTCTTTTGTTGCCTGGAGTGCACTGACTGCTCCTGCCGCGACGAGGACGACCTCTTCCGCCGCCACGCGGTGTAGCTTCGGCGTCAGGTCGGTGGAGGCCCTGTTCAGACAAGAAAAGAAGTGGGTGCCCCTCGATAAGGACGAAGGCTTTGTCAAGCGCACACTCGTCCCGGGCGGTGCGCCAGCACCGCTTTTTTTGCCAGCTTGGTTTGAGGGCCAGAGCCTTTGCGAATCACGCTACATC
>JBEKNO010000138.1:0-8097 GCA_049522735.1 Occallatibacter sp. | reverse complement strand
TCTCGCGGCCTTCTACGGATAGATGCCGCGTATCTGCACAGCCTCCGCCACGCGTCCTATGCCCAGCATGTTGGCGGCAATACGCATGGGAACCTTGCGCTCCAGATGAATCTTCAGCACATCCCGGAAAGCAGTTTTCATCACGCGTTCCAGGCGGTTGTAAACGTCCTGCGCATCCCAGAACAGGTGCTGCTCATCCTGCACCCACTCAAAGTAGGAGACCGTGACTCCGCCGGCGTTGCACAGAATATCGGGAATCACAAAGATGCCCTTGCCCTGCAGGAGCCTGTCTGCCGCCGGGGTGATGGGTCCGTTGGCGGCTTCGGCGATGATCCTGGCGCGCACCGCGGATGCATTGTCGGCGTGGATCGCGTTCTCCAGCGCCGCCGGCACCAGGATGTCGCACTCCAGGGCCAGCAACTGGGCCGGAGTGATGGCCTCGCTTCCCGCAAATCCCGCCACGCGCCGGGTGGAATCCTTATGCTGGATCAGCTCCGAAATGTTCAATCCGTTCTTGTTGTAGACGCAGCCCGTGGAATCGCTGGCCGCGATCACCCTGGCCCCGGCCTTATGCAGCAGTTCCGCCGCAATCGATCCGGCGTTCCCGAATCCCTGCACCACCACCGTGGCGCCCTTCATGGAGATCTTCAGATGTTCGCAGGCGTGCTCGACGGTGTAAAAGACTCCGCGGCCGGTGGCCTCGTTGCGGCCCAGCGAACCGCCCAGGCTGATGGGCTTTCCGGTCACCACGCCGGGAATCGGATAGCCCTTGGTCATGCTGTAGGTGTCCATGATCCAGGCCATGGTTTGCGAATTCGTGTACACATCAGGCGCGGGAATGTCCTGCTCGGGTCCAATCAAGGGAAGAATCGCACTGGTATAGCGCCGCGTCATGCGCTCCAGTTCGACTGGAGACATTTTCTTTGGATCGCAGGTAATGCCGCCCTTGCCGCCCCCGAACGGAATATTCACCACCGCGCACTTCCACGTCATCCAAGTGGCCAGCGCCTTCACCTCGTCCAGCGTTACCTGCGGGTGGTAGCGGATGCCGCCCTTGGCGGGCCCGCGAACCATGCTGTGCTGCACGCGGTAGCCTTCAAAGCGGTGAATGCGCCCATCGTCCATGCGCACCGGCACACTCACCGTCAAAATCCGTTCGGGGTACTTGATCATCGCCCGAGTATCGTTGTCGAGCCCCAGGGCGTCTGCTGCCGCATCAAAATTCTCCAGCGCAACGTCATAGGAGTTATCTGCTAGTCTAGCCGTGGTCATCATTTTTCTTTCCTCCTTGGCCGAACCAGCCCACCAGGCGCCTTACCCATGGGCAGCCGCTCAACCCGCCTTCATCTCAACCGGCGAAGCCGCGGCCAGTTCTTGTGCCTTGCCTGATTGGTAAACCGGCATCAGCCAGTTCCTGTAATTTTTCAAACGTCCGTAGGCGGCATCGAAGTACAACTGCCGGAGCTCGAGCGTAACCGCGCCCGGCGCCCCATCCCGCACCGGACGGTGATCGACCCGGACAATGGGCGCCATGCCCACCGCTGTCCCGGTGAAGAACAACTCATCGCACACATACAGCTCGCTGCGATCGATGGGCCGTTCCACGACCTCGAGGCCGAGTTCCCGCCGCGCCAGTTCCATCACCGAGTCGCGCGTGATGCCCTCCAGCAGGTTTTCCGTCACCGGCGGCGTGATCAGTTTTCCCTTGCGCACCATGAAGAGGTTGCACGTGGCGCCCTCTGCAACATGACCGCTCTCGTTCAGCAGGATGGCCTCGTCGAAGCCGCAATGCCGCGCCTCGTCGCCGGCCAGGACGCTGTTCACGTATGCCCCGCAGATCTTGGCCCGCGCGGGAATGGCATTGTCCTCGATGCGACGCCATGAGCTCACGCCGGCATGCAATCCCTTGTCGGAGGGCAGATATTCGCCAAACGGCAGCGCTATGACCGCAAAGGCATCCTGATCGTCGGTGCTCACTCCCACCCGCTCCGCGCTCTTATATGCCAGCGGCCGGACATAAGCATTGGTCCGAAGCGCATTCCTGCGCATCAATTCCACGGTGATCTCGCACAACACCGCCGGCGAGGGCGGAAAACAAATGCGCAGAATCCCGCAATTCTGCTTCCATCTTTCGTAGTGCTCCAGGGGGCGCATCAAGAACAGCTCCCGCTGCGCCTCGTCCCAATAGGCGCGAATCCCTTCAAAGACTCCCGTGCCGTAATGCAGGGCATGGGTCAGGATGCCCACGCGCGCCTCGCCGAGCGGCACATACTGCCCGTTGAAATACACAATCAGGTTCGGATCCACATCAGCTTTCATCTCACACCTTAGCCAACGACTCTCTGTATAGCTGGCGTCCCCGCTCCATCGCGCGCTCGTCCATTTCCACCCATTTTTGATGCTTGACCAGACGGCGCAGCGCGGCATCAATGCTGGCCTGGGGCAACACTCCGGCGATCTCCAGCAGCGCGCCCAGCATCACCATGTTGGATACCCGCGCGTCGCCCAATTCGTCGGCCAGTTGCGTGAAGGGAAGCGCCAGCACATGCACGTCCGGGCGCGCGCAATCGGCCGGGAAGGTATCGCCGTTGTAGATGATCCATCCGCCGGGGCGCACGCTCAAATCGAACTTCCTGAGCGATGGCTCATTCATCGCCACCAGCACATGGGGTTGCGTTACCAGCGGCGAGTCGATTACCTGCCTGGCCAGGCGCACATGGCAGTTCGAAGTGCCGGAACGCATCTCCGGCCCATAGGACGGCAGCCACGACACCTCCAGCCCCGCATCCAGTCCCGCCTCGGCCAGCACCTCACCCAGCAGCAGAACCCCCTGGCCGCCAAATCCCGCCACCCGCACCTGAAGATCAACCTCTTGAGCCTGGGCGATCCCGGCGGCATTACCTTCAGGCAATCCCTCTTCGTCAACGCCAAGAATCTGCGGAATCTTGTCGAGCGCCGGCCCCGGCTCAGGCAATTGCCGCGGCTCGACCTCTTTGGTGCGATCGCAAAACACTCCCAGCGGATAGGTCTTCTCCATCACATCGCGCACCCAGTGCTGCGCTTCCACGGGAGTCATCTTCCAGATCGTCGGGCAGGGTGAAAGCACCTCCACCATGGAGAAGCCCAGCCCGCGCACCTGGTTTTCCACGGCGCGGCGAATGGCGCGCGTGGCCTGCGCAATCTGCTTGTTGTCTCCCAGGCCCACGCGCTCGATATAGACCGGAGCCTCGAGCGTGGCCAGCAGTTCGCTCATGCGCAGCGGATACCCTTCTGTGGCCGCGCTGCGTCCGTTTGGAGTGGTGGTGCTCTTCTGTCCCAGCAGAGTGGTCGGCGCCGCCTGTCCGCCGGTCATGCTGTAGATGGCGTTGTTGACGAAGATCACGGTGATGTTCTCGCCGCGATTGGCCGCATGCAGAATCTCCGCCGAGCCGATGGCTGCCAGATCCCCATCGCCCTGGTAGCCGATCACGATGCTCTCCGGCCTGCTCCGCTTCATGGCTGTGGCCACGGCCGGCCCACGGCCATGCGCGCCCTGCACACTACCCACGTCGAAGTAGTAGTACGTAAACACCGAGCAGCCTACCGGGGCGATAAGAATGGTCCTGTCCTGGACGCCCAGCTCATCGATGGCCCGGGCCAGCATCTTGTGCACCATGCCGTGACCGCACCCCGGGCAAAAATGGGTCTGGTGCTGCAGCTCTTCCTTGCGCTCATAGCGATCATAGAAGGCTTTGGCCTTGCCCTGCGCCACCGTGTATTCAGTAACCATTTCGCTAGACATGAATCATCCGCTCTTCCTCCGGCTCCACGGCCGGCAGGTACCGTTGCGCCTGCTGGCGCACCAACCTGAGCACCTCTTCGTGAGTGGGCACATTGCCGCCGTAACGGCCCAGGAACTCCACCGGCCGCGCCCCGTTCAATGCCAGTTGGACATCTTCCAGCATCTGTCCGTTGCTCATCTCCACCACCACAAAGACGCGCGCCCGCTCAGCCAGCCGCTGGAAAGACAGTTTCGGAAATGGATAAAGCGTGACCGGCCGCAGCACGCCCACATTGAGTCCGCCGGCGCGCGCCTCGGCCGCCACTGCCTTCAGAATCCGCGCCACGATTCCGTATCCCACCAGCACAATCTCCGCTCCATCCGTATGCCACTCTTCGGCGCGCGCCTCAAGCTGCTCCATGCGCTGATACTTTGCCTGCAAATGACTGACATGCGCCTCCAGCTCATCGCAATCCAGGTGCAGCGAATTGATCAGATTGCCGCGCGATTCGGCCGTGCCCGCCACGGCCCACTCCGGCAGCCGCGGCGCGATGGCCGTCTGGGGAAACTCGATAGGCTCCATCATCTGCCCGATGTATCCATCCGCCAAGATCACCACAGGGTTGCGGTAACGGTCTGCCAGCTCGAAGGCCAGCGCAATCAAATCCGCCATCTCCTGCACGGAATGCGGCGCCAGTACGATGGTCTTGTAGTTGCCGTGGCCGCCGCCCTTCACCGCCTGGTGATAGTCGCTCTGCTCCGCCACAATGTTTCCCAACCCCGGACCGCCGCGAGTAATGTCGGCGATCACACAGGGCAGCTCCGAGCCCGCCAGGTAGCTCATGCCCTCCTGCATCAGGCTGATGCCCGGCCCGCTGGAGGCCGTCATAGATCGCACGCCCGCCGACGCCGCGCCGTAGAGCATGTTGATGGCCGCTATCTCGCTCTCCGCCTGCAGAAACACTCCGCCCACCCGCGGCATGTACACGGCCGCGGCCTCTGTAATTTCGCTTGCCGGCGTGATGGGATAGCCATAGAACGCGCGGCATCCGGAGAGAATGGCGCTCTTGACGATGGCTTCGTTTCCCTTCATCAGTTGCTTGCGCATGGAGTCGCTCCCACAATGTTTGTATCCAGTCCGCGTCCTTCACCGGTTCTGCCGTTGACGGCGCGCAGCACCGTTATCGCCCCCGGCTCAGGACAGGCCATGAAGCAGATTCCGCATCCCGTGCAACCCGAGCCGGCATACGTAGCCGTGCGATAGCCGTAGTGATTCAGCCGCTCGCTCAAATGGATCACCTTGGGCGGGCAGGCTTCCACGCACAGCCCGCAGCCCTTGCACTCATCCACATCCACACGAAGCAAGCCCCGGTCCCGCTTTTCCGCATCGCTCACAAACATGCCCTCCCGGCCCCATCAAAGGCCGCCTCTAGAACCCGCATTATGTTAGGCTTGGCCGTCAACTGCAACAGTGACGCGCGTCACCCGGTCCGGCATCGGCCATCACCGAAATCAGGGTGCAACAAGGCTCCTGAAGGCAAATGAATTGGTGTGGCTTGGGGGCTTTTAGGATGAGTTGTAAGCCATTGAAAAGCCAGGATGAGATATTCAATGGCGGCGTAAGTTATTCATTTCAAAGCTATTCCGGATGGTCTTGGGTCATCAGGCAGATGTCGGGCAGGTTGCGGTAGCGCTCGGCATAGTCCATTCCGTAGCCGATGACGAAGAGGTTGGGAATGGAGAAGCCCACGTAGTCGGCCTCGATCTTCTCCAGGCGGCGCGAGGGTTTGTCGAGCAGCGTAGCGATGCGCAGCGTCTTGGGATGCTGCTGCAGAAAGAGTTTGCGCAGATAGGCGAGGGTGAGGCCGGTGTCGAGGATATCCTCGACCACCAGCACGTTCTTGCCCTCGATGGACTCGTCCAGATCCTTGATGAGTTTGACCGCGCCGGAGGAACGCTGGCCTTTGCCGTAGCTGAAGGTAGCGACAAAGTCGAAGGTGGCGTCGGCCTCTATGGCTCTGGATAGGTCGGCCAAAAAGAACGCCGCGCCCTTGAGCACGCCGACCATGACCAGCTTTTCACCGTTCATGTCGCGGGTAATCTGGGCGCCCATCTCGGCCACGCGGTCGGCGATCTGGCGGCGGGTAAAGAGAACCTCAAGTCCCTGGTGGGCGGTAGCCATGCACACAGTATCGCCGAATGCGGGTTTGCGGGGCCAAGGCGTCTGTGTAAATCCAGGAACGGGGAATCTTGTTGATGGCTCGCGCGTCTATACTTAAGCGTATATGTATCCTCATCTGCACCTCTGGCACCTGACAGTGCCCACCTTCGGGCTGATGCTGTGGCTGGCCGCCGTGACTGCCGCTATTGTCGTGGACCGCAGTTTCCACCGCGCGCACATTACCGCCGATGCCGTGGGCATGGTGGCCGTTGCCGTGGTTGTCGGCATCGTGGGATCTAAGTTGTGGCACGTCCTCGACACGCCCATCGAGTTTCGCGAGATGGGCTGGCAGGTGCTGTGGGATACGGCCGGTTTTGCCTGGTACGGCGGAGTGCTCTTTGGCGTCGCGGCGCTGGTCTTTCAAGGCTGGTGGGCGAAGATCGGCGGCCTGCGGACGCTGGACCTGGCCGCGCCTGCCGCCGCCATCGGCTACGGCATCGGGCGCATCGGCTGTTTTCTTTCCGGGGATGGCTGCTACGGGATTCCTACCAAACTGCCCTGGGGCATGAGCTTCCCCAACGGCATCGAGCCGACTCCGCTGGGAGTGCGGGTGCATCCCACGCCGCTCTACGAACTGGCCGCGGGGTTGCTCATTGGCGGCTGGCTGTGGTGGCGCGGCGGCAAGCAGCACGGAACGGGCGAGATTGTGGGCGAGTACTTTGTGCTCAGCGGAACTGCTCGCTTTCTGGTTGAATTTATCCGCCGCAACCCCAAGGTGCTGTGGGGGTTATCCAACGCCCAACTGGCCAGTGCCGGGACCGTGGTTGCGGGTATCGCACTGATCTGGTGGGCCGCGAAGCACCCGGTTGCCGCTCCGGATAAGGGCGCGAAGGCGCTTGAGAATGTGGCGTAGGGGTTACTGTTCCTAGCGGAATCTTTACCCCGCGTACTAAACTTCATGAAGGAAGAGTGGCCGAGTGGTTGATGGCACCAGTCTTGAAAACTGGCGTACCCGAAAGGGTATCGGGGGTTCGAATCCCTCCTCTTCCGCCATCTTGCTTCTCCTTCGTGGTAAGCCAATATGCAACTAATGTTCTGCCGCCATGTACGACGCACGAATAAAGCTCCACAACAAAATAGTTTTAAGCAAACCAGCTTGGTTTTGAATGGCTGTGCCCAAACCCTCTTCAGGTGATGTGGCTGACGGACGTCTTCCACGGCGGCGGTCAGGATCGCGCGTGCTTCGGCTTCCATTGAGCGGCCATTGAGCGCGGCGTAGACTTGCAGTCTGCGCCTGATCTTCTCATTGACAGCCATGCCGGCAGTGTCTTATTTCGCTACAACCGCCGGATAAAGGCCAGCGCCTCTTTCAGTTGCGGAAAGAGCGCCTCTTCGGTCTTGAACTCCCGGGAGTGGACGCAGCGGCGCAGGCCGCGCCTCTTAATCGGGTGCTTCAGATGCAGCATCTCGTGGTAGAGCAGGTATTCGATGGCATAGCGCGGACTGGAGGGCCGGTCAAAGACGCGGCTGACGACGATCATGTTGTGGGCGGCGTCGTAATGGCCCAGGGCGCGCTTGGCGGTCTGCTCGCTCCAGGTGAGTTGTGGCCGGCCCATCAGGCCGCCGAAGAAGCGCGCGTTGAGCGAGTCGAAGACTTCTTCAAGATTGTAAAAGCGGCCCTCGGGGCCGAAGAAGCGCTTGTTGCCGCGGGCGCCGCGAATCAGCTCCGACTGGCGCGTGACGGCAGCGCTGGAGGCAAAGCGCTTGTAGCGCAGATTGTGCGCCGCGTCGATGGGCTTTTTGTAGAGCTTGGCCAGCAGAATGTGGGCGATGGCGTGGATCACCGTCTCAGGCGCGCCCTCCAGCAGGTCCGACAGGTTGACGCGAATCTGCCCCTCGCGAATGCGGATGGTGGTGTTCAGAGAGGTGAAGCGGCGAAAGCGGACCGTGATGGACGGCATCGGCGCCCTGGGGCGCAACGCCCGGTACTCTTCCTGAAAGATGGGAACAAAATCGACGGCCACCAAGTACAGCTTACAGCTTGCAGCTGATAGCTTAGTTGATCCTGAAAAAGGCTATTTCAAGCGGACTGCATGGTCGTCAGCGCGCCGATGAAGCCCGATGGGGATAGAAACCGGCTCAGGATGGCGTAGATTTCGCGCATACAGCGGCGAGG
>JBEKNO010000137.1:0-8108 GCA_049522735.1 Occallatibacter sp. | reverse complement strand
TCGCCGCTGTATGCGCGAAATCTACGCCATCCTGAGCCGGTTTCTATCCCCATCGGGCTTCATCGGCGCGCTGACGACCATGCAGTCCGCTTGAAATAGCCTTTTTCAGGATCAACCAATTAAACCTGTTCGTTATCCCCACGCCTCCAGAGTCACAAAACGATGGGTAGCCTTGTAACGCTGGGCCAACTGACCGGCGGCGGCTACGGAATCCCCTCGGTACGCGCAACGATCCAGGTGGCTGCCATCGTGGAGCACGATGTTGGCTGCCCAGCCCCGCCGCTCCAGCCGATCGATGGAACGCGTCAGCCGCTTCACAATCACGTCGGCAGGTAGTTCGTCCCAGTCTAAGGTCATCGCGTTCCACATCACTGGAACCATCCCCAGCGATCTTGCCGCGCGCAGCACATCTGGCCGGCGCGCGCCAAAAGGCGGGCGAAAGAACCTGATGGGCGCGCCTGCGATCTGCTCCAGCGTCTCACTGGTCCAGGCCAGTTCATCATGCACTCGCCGCGGCGAGGTAAGCGCCAGGTTGAGATGGCTCCAGGAGTGGTTCCCGATCAGGTGCCCTGCAGCGGCGATTCGCCGCACCAGTTCTGGCTCTGCCTGGGCATGGCTGCCCAGCAGAAAAAAAGTGGCCCGCACATCGTGGCTGGCCAGAACATCCAGCAGGCGTGGCGTAAAAGCCGGGTTAGGGCCGTCGTCGAAGGTGAGCGCTATTTCGCCCAGGCGCTGCGGGGCGATAAGTGTCTGGCCGAATATCCGTGAACCGGGCCACATCGCGGCATAGGCGCAACCGCCCGCCGCCAGTCCCAGCCCTGCCGCCGCGCCCAGCCCGGCGTATACACCGATAGCCAATGAAGAGTACATCCTGCATTCCAGTGTGCGGTGCGGAACCTTTAAACCGCAAGCAGAACCCAATTTAGCATTTAGCTTTGTTGGTACCGGCAAAAGCCGCGGCGAGCAGACCGGGGCATCGGCTCTGGAATGAATACAAAAAAATCGCGTGTGGCGATGATAGGTGGTATATTGCCCCGTAGCCGGAAAAGCCCATTGGAAATTCCGGCCAGGAGAATCTCATGACGACTTTCATTCGCACAATACTCGTAGCCTCCTTATTGCTGGGCCTGGCGGCGCCGTTCGCGGCAGGACAAGACCAGGACGTGCAAGGGAGCAAGGACCATCCCTTGATTTCGCGATATCCCGGCTCGTATATCTCGAATTATTTCAAGAAAGAGTTCGATGAGTTCACGCTTCCGCTCGGCAAGAACGGTAACCAGGGATTTGCCAAGAACCTGCATCTGGAAGGAAAGATCACCCGCATCGTTTATATCGCTCCCCTGGGACGCACAGTGCTGGAGGTCTTTCGCAACTATCAAGGCGCGCTTAAGACGGCCGCGTTCGAGACGCTCTTTACTTGCGGCCCGCAGGACTGCGCCGGGTCAGGGAACTCGACTGCAAGGGTATACGGTAACGGCGATTACGACGATTACTGGGGACCCGACCACGGCATCCGGTACCTTTCGGCGAAGCTCGCGCGGCCGGAGGGCGACGTTTATGTGAGCTTGCTGGTTGACGACCAGGGCGGGGATTCCCGGCCCAATGTCGAACTCTACGTCATCGAAGTGAAGCACATGGAGTCGGGGCTCATCACGGTGAACGCCGCATCATTGGCCAACGACATCAATCGTACCGGCCACGCTTCGGTTTACGGGATCTACTTCGATACCGGCAAGGCGGATATCAAGCCTGAGTCCGACGCCACGCTGAAAGAGATCGCCAAGCTGCTTCAAAACGACCCCAGGTTGAAACTCTATGTCGTTGGGCACACCGATAACCAGGGCGCGCTCGACATGAACATGGACCTTTCGCGCCGGCGCGCAGAGGCGGTGCTCGCCGCGCTCACTACGAAGTACGCGGTCCCGGCCGTCAGGCTGCGGGCCTTCGGCTGTGGCCCCTATTCTCCCGTGGCGTCGAATGACAACGAGGCCGGCCGCGCCAAAAACCGCCGCGTTGAGTTGGTGAAGCAGTAAATGAACGGATTCAGGGCTATTCGGAAGTTGAGCGCCGGCTGATGGAATCAGGCCATTTCATGCGCTGAAATGTTCCTGGTTCCCTTGGCCGGCCAAGACTCAAAGTGGCAGGCTTCCCCAATCCGGTCCCGGCCTCCCGCTGAGAATGAGACGTCTCCGTTGTGCCGGGATCCGCCAACCGGCGTATACTCGCCTTGTTCGATCTTGATCGGGTCGCATCCTGGGTAGACGGAGCGGCACTGGAGAGCACATGAGCAATAGCAATTTCCCCGCAGACTGTAACTCTGCCTCTACGGGCATCCCGCTCACAAAAGTCACCATGCCCGCGCTCACCGAGATGAAGCGCCAAGGCAAGCCCATCTCCGCCCTCACCGCTTACGACTACCCCACCTCGCGCCTGGCCGACGAAGCCGGAATCGACCTCATCCTGGTAGGTGACTCACTGGCCATGGTGGTTCTGGGCCATGAAAACACCCTCGCCGTCACCGTGGACGAGATGCTGCACCACACCCGCGCCGTCCGCCGCGCCGTCCGCCGCGCGCTGCTGGTGGCAGACATGCCCTTCGGCAGCTACCACGGCACGGTGGCCGAGGGTCTCGCCAACGCCATCCGCTTCGTCAAGGAGGCCGGCGCCGAAGCGGTAAAAATTGAAGGTCCGCGCCTCGACCTAATCCGCGCCCTCACTGAAGCTGAGATTCCCGTGGTGGGCCACCTGGGCCTCACGCCGCAGAGCATTCATCGCATGGGCGGTTACCGCGTCCAGGCCCGCACCGCTGAAACTGTGCTCCAGCTCAAGGCGGACGCCCTCGCCCTGGCCGATGCCGGAGCCGGCGCGATCGTGCTCGAAGGCGTTCCCCGCGAAGTGGCCGCTACGATCACTGCCGAGCTGCCCATCCCCACCATCGGCATCGGCGCCGGTCCCGATTGCGACGGCCAGATCCTCGTCTTCCACGACCTGGTCAACCTGACCTTTGCGCCGGCAGCCAAGTTTGTCCGCCGCTACGCCGATGCCGCCGCGCTCATCCGCACCGCCATTGAACACTATCGCGAGGACGTCGAACACCGCGCCTTCCCTGCGGACGAAGAAAGCTATCACCTGCCCGAGGCAGCGCAAAGAGCCCTGGACGAAATTCAGAAAAAGCAGACGTTGCGGAAAGCCTGATGGAAATCCTCCGCACCGTCGCCGAACTCCGCCACTGGTCCCGCCAGGAGCGCAACGGCGGCAGGATCATCGGCCTCGTCCCCACCATGGGCGCGCTCCACGCCGGCCACTCATCGCTGATTCGAGCCGCTGCGGCTTCATGCGGGCGGGTTGCCGTCAGCATCTTCGTCAACCCCACCCAGTTCGCTCCCCATGAGGATTACGCTCGCTATCCCCGCACCTTCGAGGCCGACTGCGCCCTGGCCAAGGCCGAAGGCGCGCATGTAGTCTTTGCCCCCACAGTCGAAGAGCTCTATCCAGCCGGCGCGGCCACATTTGTCGAGGTCGAAGGCCTCAGCGACCGTCTCGACGGCGCATCACGCCCCGGCCACTTTCGCGGCGTCGCCACGGTAGTCGCCAAGCTGCTCATCGCCGCCGAGCCCGACCGCGCCTTCTTCGGCCAAAAGGATGCAGCCCAGGTAGCCGTAATCCGCCGCATGGTCGCCGACCTCCGCTTCGCCACCGAAATCGTCGTCTGTCCCATCATCCGCGAGCCCGACGGCCTGGCCCTCAGCTCCCGCAACCTCTACCTCAGCCCCGCCGAACGCATCCAGGCCCTGGCCCTGAGCCAAGCCATCCGCAAAGTAGAATCCCTCGCAGCCTCCGGCGAGCGCCGCGCCAGCAAGCTGATCGAAGCCGCCCGCCAGACCTTCGCCGCTGTCCCCGAAGTCCGCATCGACTACATCGAGTTGGTGGATTGGACCACGCTCCAACCCGTAGAAATCACCGCACCCAGAACTCTTTTCGCCGTCGCCGCTTACGTCGGACCCACTCGGCTCATCGACAACACCATCCTCGCCTAGCGCACGCAAGAACACAGACCGCTCTTCAGCGAGCGCTTTGGGCTATTGGCCTGGGTGGGAGAGTACAAACATAACTAAACCGGAACAGCCCATTGCAGAAACGTCCATGCTGGCCGCACTCTGTAAGCAATGCAGGAACTGCCCGACATCGCCGCCTACATCACCGCGCTGTAGCCCGCATCCTCGGCCAGCCGCTAGAGCGCGTCCGCCTGGACAGCGCTTTTCTGCTTCGCACCGTTGCCCCGCCGCTCTCCTCCGTCGCAGGCCGCACCGTCCGCGAACTTTGGCCTGCGATTCTTCTTGACAGCGCTTTCCCGGCTGCGGCAGAGTGATGGCGCGACTCCTTTAAGACCGGCCAGCGGTTCGAACCATTTCCCTGGATCTGCTTTCCTTAGGGAGCCGGACTTCAATCCATCGCGGAGGATTCTCGATGCGCCACTTTAACTTTTATCTATTCAACCTTTGGGCGGTGCTGGTTGCGGCCCTGATTCAGTGGGTTCTGGGCGCGCTCTGGTACTCCCTGCTCTTTCGCAAGCCGTGGATGGCCGTGGTTGGCCACAAGCCCGATAAAAAGCCCAAGGACGCCGCCGTCGCCATGATCTCGTCCTTCATCGGCGGCCTCATTCTCTCGTTTGTCCTGGCGCACGTGGTGTACTGGGCCAGCGCGAGGAACTGGCACCGGGGAGCTGTCATCGGCTTCATCTGCTGGCTCGGCTTCATTGCCGCGCCGCTCTTCGCGCAGCACTTATACGAGAAGCGCCCCTGCAAGCTCTTCGCCATCAACGCCGGCTACTGGCTGCTCGCGCTGGTCATCAGCGGAGTGGTGCTGGCCGTTTGGCGCTAAATGCGCAAGGGCCTGTTCGTGCGGCCGGAGCTGTCACGCTGGCACGATGAACAGGCCCTCACGCCGGCCTTTACAATCGATTCATGAGCAAAGCAGTTATCGCAACCGACGGAGCCCCCGCCGCCATCGGGCCTTATTCCCAGGGCGTGTGCGTGGGCAACCTTATCTTCACCGCCGGACAGGTGGCGCTCGACGCGGCGACGCAGCAGGTAGTGGCTGGCGGAATCACCGAGCAGACCACCCGCGTGCTTGAAAACCTGAAGGCTATCCTGGAAGCGGGCGGCAGCAGTCTGGCCCGGGTGGTCAAGGCCACCGTCTTCCTCAAAAACATCAACGATTTTGCGGCCATGAATGCCGTCTATGGCGCATATCTTGCACCCGAGGGCGTTACCGCGCCGGCGCGCACCACCGTCGAGGTCTCCCGCCTGCCCAAGGACGTTCTGGTGGAAATCGATCTGATCGCGGAACTCTGAAGCTAAGCAGATTCTTCCACAAGTGCCCCGTGCCCCACCCTTTCGCCTTTTTTTTGGCGAAAGGGTGGGAAACTACAACTCGCAACCCTTCCCCATTCACCAGGAGGTCACCATGAGCGAAGCGCCCGAAAAGATTGCGCGCACTGAGGCGGAGTGGCGCGCGCAGCTCACGCCCGAGCAATACCGGATACTGCGCGAAAAGGCCACCGAGCGCGCCTTCACCGGCGCCCTCACTGAGAACCACGAGACCGGCAACTACCACTGCGCCGGCTGTGGATCGCTTCTGTTCCTGAGCGGGGCCAAGTTCGACTCCGGCTGCGGCTGGCCCAGCTTCATGCTGCCCGCCGGCTCCAAGGCCATCGAAGAACATGAGGACCAGAGCTGGGGAATGCGGCGCGTCGAGGTCACCTGCGCCCACTGCGGCGGCCACCTGGGTCACGTCTTCCCCGACGGACCTGCGCCCACCGGCCTCCGCTACTGCATCAACTCCGCCAGCCTGACCTTTACCAGGCAAAAGCCGTAGCCGGCCTCAAAATGTTTTATGAAGCCGTCGTGCAGGCACAACAAAACCCCGTCAGGCCTGGACGGGGTTCGCGTCGATGGGGAACTCTGCGCCTGTCGCAGCGGGCTCTACTACCCGCCGCGGGCTTTTACGCCTTTGTAATCTTGCCGCTCTTGATGCAACTGGCGCATACCCGAAGCCGCTTGGGCGCGCCGTTGACCAGCGCTTTCACCACCTGCAGATTCACGCTCCAACGGCGCCGCGTGACGTTATGCGCGTGAGAGATGTTGTTGCCGAACTGCGGACCTTTCCCGCAAATATCGCATACCTTTGCCATGACTTCGCTCCAAACTCTTCAGGTTTTCGTGCTGCCCGACTCTGCTCTCCTGCAAGCGCAATACCAACTGCACGCAGGCCTTGTCTATCCGCAGGTGCGGCCATTGGGGCACGCAATGACACACTGTCCCACCGCTTGCCGAATACCCAGTATAACCGGGAGTCGCAACCCAGGCCAATCCCCGCGGATTGAACGCTCCACATTAAAACTTAGAGGAAACGGATGTGTCGCGGGCCGGCTGGGTTTGCTCAGCGTTAGTGGAGGGGCGGCGCGAAGCAGCGTAAACTTAAGGCACGATGACCAATCCGGCTGCTTCCCCCCTCCCCGGCCACAAGCGATATTTTTTTGACAAATTCGGCGTCACCGAGCGGCTGCTGGAGCGCTGCCTGGGCGAGGCTCTCTCGGCCGGCGGCGACTACGCCGATCTCTACTTCGAGTCGGTCACGGCCACCGCGCTGGGAGTGGACGAACAGATCGTCAAATCGGCCAGCCAGGGAACCAGCGCCGGCTGCGGCATTCGCGTCCTTGCAGGCGAGCGCACCGGCTACGCCTACACTGACAACCTGAGCCCTGACCGCCTGCTGCACGCCGCGCGCACCGCCGCGCTCATCGCCTCCGGGCCGGCCAGGCAGACGGTGCAGGGGTTTGTCGAGGCGCCTGCCGCCGATCTCTATCCCGTTCCCCTGGGCGGCTTCGATCTGGACCTGGCGGCACGCCTGGAACTGATTCTGAGAGCCGACCGCGCCGCGCGCGCCTTTGACCCGCGCATTGTGCAGGTGCGCGCCGGCTACTCCGAGGAGCTGCGCCGCATCCTCATCGCCGCTTCCGACGGCGCCCTGGCCAGCGATACCCAGCCACTCTGCCGGTTGAACGTCTTCGTCATCGCCAGGCAGGATGCCAACACCACCAGGGGTTCGGCGGGCGGAGGCGGCAGAGCGGGGATCGGGCAATTCACAGGGAGTAAAAGCCCGGAGAGCCTGGCTCGCGAAGCAGCCCGTGGCGCCATTCTCCAGCTCGGCGCCGTGCCCGCGCCGGCCGGTGAGATGGAGGTGGTGCTTGGCCCCGGCTGGCCCGGCATTCTTCTGCATGAAGCGGTTGGCCACGGCCTGGAAGCCGATTTCAACCGCAAAAAAATCTCGGCCTTCACCGGGCTGATCGGCCGGCAGGTGGCCGGCTCCAAAGTCACGGTGGTGGATAACGGAACCATGGCCGGACGACGCGGCTCGCTCAACGTGGACGATGAGGGTTCCGCCACCCGGGAAACTGTGCTCATTGAGGGCGGCGTGCTCCGCGGCTACCTCAATGACAAGCTCTCCGCCCGCCTTACCGGCGCAACCAACACGGGCTCCGGACGCCGCGAGAGCTACCAGTCGATCCCCATGCCGCGCATGACCAACACCTACATGCTGGCCGGCGACGACGCCCCCGAGGAGATCCTGCGCAGCGTCAAGCGCGGACTCTACGCGGCGAATTTTGGCGGCGGAGTAGTGGACATCACCAACGGCAAGTTTGTCTTTTCCGCCTCTGAAGCCTACCTCATCGAAGACGACAAAATCACCGCTCCGGTCCGCGACGCCACGCTGATCGGCAACGGTCCGGAAGCCCTGAAATACGTATCGATGGTTGGACATGACCTCAAGCTCGACGAAGGCATCGGCACCTGCGGCAAAGACGGCCAATCCGTGCCCGTCGGCGTCGGCATACCCACCATCAAACTGGATAGGATGACCGTGGGTGGAACAGTAAGGTAAGAATTGGGACTTTATTTAAGCGCAAGCAAGCGGCAGAAATTCCGCCCCAGGCCTGCCAGCATCGCGCGGCGACCGAATTTCGCCAAGCTGATCTGCCGTATACGCGTACACATAAACGGTTTATTATCATCGGCATATGAAATACCACCCATCAAAAGTAACCC
>JBEKNO010000136.1:0-8117 GCA_049522735.1 Occallatibacter sp. | reverse complement strand
GGGCCGGAGATCTTGGCCACGTAGCGCTGGATCATGGGCGGGGTGCACATGCACTCGCGGGATTTGTCGTTGAAGTAGCCGCAGGGGCAGGGGTTCATGGCCGCGGCCAGCATGAAGCGCGCCGGAAAGCTGAGCGACATGGAGGCGCGGGCGATGGTGACGGTGTGGTCCTCGAGAGGCTGGCGCAGAACCTCGAGGACGTTGCGGGGAAACTCCGGCAGCTCGTCCAGAAAGAGCAGGCCGTTGTGGGCCAGCGAGACCTCGCCGGGGCGGGGGATGATGCCGCCGCCGATGAGGCCGGCATCGGAGATGGTGTGGTGGGGGGAGCGGAAGGGCCGCTGCGTGACCAGGCCGGCGGCCGCGTCCAGCACGCCGGCCACGGAGTGAATCTTGGTGGTTTCCAGAGCCTCCTCGAAGGTGAGCGGAGCCAGGATGGAGGGCAGGCGCTTGGCCAGCATGGTCTTGCCCGAGCCGGGCGGGCCGATCATGAGAATGTTATGGCTGCCGGCGGCGGCTACCTCGAGGGCGCGCTTGGCCGTCTGCTGGCCACGCACATCCGAGAAGTCCACGGTGAAGTGCTGCAGCTCGCCCAGCAGTTTTTCCGTGGAGACGCGGTAGGGCTCGCGCTGGATGACGCCCACCACCGCCGAGTTGAGCAGCTCCAGCACATCGAGCAGCGAGGAGGCGGGATAGACGTTGACGCCCTCCACCACGGCGGCCTCGGCGACGTTGGCGGCGGGCAGGATGAGATTGGCAATTCCTTTTTCGCGCGCCAGGATGGCCACCGGCAACATGCCGGGCACGGCGCGCACGCTGCCGTCCAGGCCCAGTTCGCCCACCAGCAGAAAACGGCTCAGGTCGTCGATCCGCAAGGCGCCATACGCGCCCAGGATGCCGACGGCGATGGGCAGATCGAAGCCGGAGCCTTCCTTCTTCAGGTCGGCGGGGGCCAGGTTGATGGTGATAAAGGTGGGCGGAATCAGGTAGCCGGAGTTTTTGATGGCGGCGCGGACGCGGTCGCGGCTCTCGCGCACCGCGGCATCGGGCAGGCCCACGGTGTGGAAGACGTCCTTGTCCATTACCACGCCGCTATAGTCGACCTCGACATCGATGAGGCTGGCGTCGATTCCGTAGACGGCCGCGCTGTGAGCTTTGAAGAGCATAGTGAATAGTTGCAGCGAGTGTAGCAGAAGGAGGGAACGGAAACAGGGCTGTCAGCACGGCCATGGGATCGCCGTATCGGAAATCAGTATCAGTCAATTATATCTTTTCGTCTTGACGAGTTGCGGCAAATCTGTACTAATCAAAGCGGCGATCTTACGAACTTAAACGTTTGGAGAGGTGATTATGAACGAAAAATGCTTGTCTTCCCCGCTGGACGCGGCGCTCGCGCAAGTGGATCCCGAACGGCGCCGATTCCTAGGAATGTTGCTTGCCGGCGCTGCGGCGCTTCCGCTGCTAACCTCGACGGACCTGACTGCCGAGGACAAACCCAATGACCTCAAGGCCCATAAAGGGAGCCCGGCAATCAAGGACGGCCAGGCCAACGCGATCAAATTGAATAACCAGAATGACAAGACGATCAAGTTCTGGGATAAGACAAGTGGCGGCAGTAATGCCCATACAGTCAAGGGCAGCACGGCCATCAAGCACAACAGCGTCAGCCCAGCGATAAAAGGCGAAAGCCCGGCGATTAAAAACGCAAACACGGCGATCAAAGGCGAAACCAAACCCGCCCCACAGTGATCCGCATCTGTATGCCAACCGCCCAGGGCGGCATACAGATGTCTGCTCGAATGATGCCCGGCTGCGCCCATGGCTAATCCCGTCATCAACCCCGCCGCCGGACTGTCTCCGGTCGAGGGCGGCTATCTCGCGTACGATACCACTACAGATCGCCTGCATGAACTGAACGCGATGGGCGCCCTGATCGCCGAGTTGTGCGATGGCAGCCGGAGCGCGGAAGAGATCCGCGGCTTGGTTGGGCCGTTGATGCCCGAGGGCCAGATCGCCGAGATCGACGGCTGGATCGACGGGGCAGTGGGGACCGGCCTGCTGGTCTGGGGCGATGGCTCGACCGTCCGGCCCCGCGAACTCTCCGCCGGCGAATTGACAGAGCTGGCCGGGCATCTCGGAGAGAGCGGCCAGTACGAAGCCGCATTGCAGTGCTCGAAGAGAGTGACGGAGCTGACGCCGGATAACCCGGATGCGTGGTATGCCCTTGGCTGGGCGGCAAAAGCCGCCGGGCGGCGCGATGAGGCGGGCAGCGCTTTCGAGAAGTATCTCGCATGCGGAACCGAAGACGCCGCGATTCGCCATATGCTGACGGCCTTGAGGGACGAAGCGCCGCCGCCGCGCGCTTCGAACGAATGCATCCTGCAAACCTTCAGGGATTTTTCCTCGAACTACGACTTTAAGATGCGCGACAAGCTGAGCTACCAGGCTCCGGAGCGCCTTCAGGATCTGATCCGGTCTGAGATCGGCGATGCCGCGGGCCTCGAGATTCTCGATATCGGTTGCGGAACGGGGCTGGCGGGAGCGGCGTTGAAAGAGCGCGCGGCGCGCCTGGTGGGGGTCGATCTCTCACCGGAGATGATCGAGTTGGCCCGGGCACGCGGCATCTACGATCAGCTGGAGGTGGCCGAGATCACCGAATGGCTTGATCGAACGCAGGCACAATTCGATCTCATCGCCGCCTGCGACTGCCTGGTTTATTTCGGCGATCTTCAAGCGGTGGCGGCTCCGGCGGCCAGGCGGCTCAACCCCGGCGGCTGCTTCGCTTTCACTACGGAACGCGGCGAGAGGTATCCATTTCATCTCAGCGATTCCGGCCGCTATACCCATCATCCCGACCACGTTCGCGAGGTGGCGGTGCGCTCAGGGCTGATCGTCGCCAGGCTGGAAGAGGGTTTCCTGCGCACTGAAGCAGGCGCGGAAGTGACCGGACTGCTTGCGCTCCTGAAGAAACCCGGCCGCTGAGGACCGATCTCCGCTCCACGCTGCAATCTCATCGGCGGCCACGAGTCTCTCCGGCCTGTACAAGATCGTCGCCGGCCGGTTTGGCCTTGAACGTGACCGAGTGCCGATGAGAAGAGACGGAAGCAGCGGCGCTCGCGGCATGATTTTGCTCCATCGCGCCTCCGAAAAATCCAAAATCGCGCTTCGAGGCCGATCGAAACCGCTCCCGCGAATCCAAATTCGCGCTCGAGCCTCGATCCGGCGCCAAAAAAATTGTTGACCATTTTTCCACTCTTCGTGCGTTTTTTTCTTGACAGCGATGCATCGTGAATCTATATATTCATCAACTGCAAATTTATTTTGCAGGATCGATGCAACCCATCGAAAAGGGAGAATAGGCAAATGGCAACAAAAAAGGCAGCCAAGAAGGCAGCAAAGAAGCCCGCGAAGAAGGCCGCAAAGAAGGCCGCGAAGAAGAAGTAGCGGGTCATCCAACCGAAAAGCAACACTTCAGGGGAACGCTTTAAGCGTTCCCCTTAGTGTTTATGCGGATGAAATAGACTTGTAAGGAAGGGAAGCGCACGCCACCGCCATGACCAGACGCCGCTGGATTGCCGAACATTGGGACGAGGCCACCGCCACCATCGTGGACGCGCAGGCCGAACACATGGCGCGCGTGCTGCGCGCCCGGCCGGGCATGGAGGCCGACGTGGTGGCGGGCGGGCACGTCTTTCACGCCGAGGTGGCCGCCGTCAGTCCTCAGGAGGTTCGCTTCAACCTGATCGCCGAACTGGAGGCCGATCCCGCGCTGCCGGTCACGCTGATGCTGGCCGTCTACAAATTCGATTGCATGGAGTGGGCCATAGAGAAGGCCACCGAGCTGGGAGTTGCCGCGGTGGCCCCGGTGATTGCGCGGCGGACGGAGAAGCATCTGGCCCTGGCCGCGGAGAAGCGCGCCGAGCGATGGCGGCGCATCGCGCACGAGGCGACCCAGCAGGCGCGCCGCTGCGACATCCCGATCATCCACGATCCGGTTCCCTTGACCGCGCGGGTGCGGGCTACATCGGCGGCCACGCGCATCGTGCTTGCCGAGCAGGAGCGCACCACCACACTGTCGCACGCGCTGGACGAAGTGATGGCCGCGGCCGGGGAGGAGATGCCCGCGCTGGAGATTGCCATCGGTCCGGAAGGCGGATGGGCTCCCTCGGAAGAAGCGATCTTCGACGCCAACGGCTGGCGCGCCGCATCGCTGGGTCCGCGCATCCTGCGCGCGGAGACGGCGGCCATTGCCGCGCTGGCGGTGGTGGCTTCGTACCTGGAGTAGACGCTTTACAGCGAAACCCCGCGCTTCCAGGGAATGAAATCGTTCTGCCCCAGCAGCTCGGCTTTCGTGAACCGTTCCCCGCTTGCCACGGCAAGGGAAAGCTGGAGCAATTTCTCCGCGCACCCGGCAATCGTTGCTTCGCCGGAGAGGATGCCGCCGGCGTCGAAGTCGATGATGTCACCCATTCTGCCAGCCAGCGTAATGGCCGGATTGATGTTGGCAGCGGGGCTGCCAAAGGCCTGCGCCACCAGAACGCCGCAGAGCACGGCCAGTCCCCAGCCGGTGGTCAACGCCAACCAGCCGGTATCCGCCGCATAGGATTTGCGCAGGGTCACGCCGGCATTTACGCCGCCGCCCAACAGCAGCAGAACCAGCGTGCCCATAAACTCGCCGAACCAGACTGAATGCATCGCGTCTTCCTTAAAGAGCGTTATGTGCGTGCGTAATGGATGCTCCATCCATCCCTTGAATCATAACCGGATCAGAACCACGTCTTGCTTTTGTACTCCAGGTAGGCTGCGCCGAATTTCTCCTCGAGCACCTGCGCCTCTTTCCGGCTGCGATAAATCTGCAAAGGAATAATGACGGCAAAGATTAGCAGGAGCCAGGGCCTGTTGGCCCAGATGATGATTCCCGCGATCATCAGGCTGCCAAAGACGTAGATGGGATTGCGGATGCGGGAATAAAGGCCGGTGGTTACCAGAGTGGTTGCCCTGGCCCGCACGCTGAAGGCCTGTCCCAGTTGAATGCGGGCCAGAGTGAAGAACAAAAAGGACGGGATGGCAATGGCCAGCCCGGCGATGCGCGGAGCCGTCCAGGGCAGACTCCAGGCAAAGTGAACAAAGATCAGTACGAAGACAATGAGCAAAGCCATCGTTACGAAGTTGAGTTTCAAGAGGGTTCTCCACACTTCCTGGATTCTACGCGCCACGTTGCGCTTTCGCTTGAGAACGCCGGGCACGGCAGCGGAGTTAGGGGGTACCATGAGAAGAAGGATGTGCAGCGCATGCGAAAGCCGAAAACAATTCTGCTTTGGGCGGCCATGGCGGCCGCGCTGGCCTGGACGGCAGTGGCGCAACAGCCGGTAGGGCACTGGACCATCGTGGTGCACGGCGGCGCGGGGATGATCGAGCGCTCCAAGCTGACCCCCGCGGGCGATGCGGCCTATCGCGCCTCGCTGACCCAGGCCACGGAAGCGGGCGCCAAGGCGCTGGACCGGGGCGGCTCGGCGCTGGATGCGGTGGAGGCCGCGATCCAAGTGCTGGAAGACGATCCGCTCTTCAATGCGGGCCGGGGCGCGGTCTTCACCTCCGAGGGCAGGAACGAGCTGGATGCGGCCATCATGGACGGCTCCAATCTGAAAGCCGGCGCGGTGGCCGGGGTCACCCGCACGCGCCATCCCATCAGCCTGGCGCGCGCGGTGATGGAGAAGTCGCCCTACGTGATGATGATCGGCGCGGGCGCCGACGCTTTTGCCGGCCGGGTTGGCCTGGAGCAGGTGGACCCCAGCTTCTTTTTCACCGAGTCCCGCTGGCAGGCGCTGGTCAAGCAATTGCAGAAAGAAGGCCGCCCGGCGCCGCCGCGTCCGGCCGGAGCGCCGCCTCCGGGCGCGGCCGTGCCGGTGGCGCAGATTGAGGAGTTGGCTGATACGCACCTCTACGGCACCGTGGGCGTGGTGGCACTCGACCGCAAGGGCAACATTGCCGCGGGCACCTCCACGGGCGGATTGCAGGCCAAGGCGCCGGGCCGCGTAGGCGATTCGCCCATCATCGGCGCGGGCACCTATGCCTCCAACGCCTCCTGCGCCGTCTCCGCCACCGGCAGCGGCGAGTACTTCATCCGCCTGGGCGTGGCGCGCGAGGTCTGCAACCTGGTGGCCTTCAAGGGCATGGGATTGCAGCAGGCCGCCGACCAGGTGATTCACAAGGAGCTGGAAGCGTTGCACGGCGACGGCGGCGTCATCGCCATCACTCCCGACGGCCAGACCGCCGTCAGCTTCAACACTCCCGGCATGTTCCGCGCCCTCCTTAGCGAAGGCGGCAAGCTGCAGATAGGCATATATAAGGATGAGCCGTAAGAGCGGCTGAAATGGGGTGCGGAATGTTCAAAATTAGCCATCATTGTAGGTCGAGCAAGTGGTAAAAGAATTGAATGCCTGATCATTCTCTGGATTTTGTTTGCCCTATTTGCCAAGCGCAGCCTCAAGAAAAGTGCGAGTTGAGCACTGGTACTTACCGCTTTGAATCTCACATTGAACGCAAGTGGATCGCCCAAGATCACCACCGCAAACCTGTGCTCGCAGAACCACCGCCATCAACGCAGTAACAGGACGGTACCGGAAATGGGAGTACCCCACGTTCGCGCGTCTTTCGCGCTAAAATAAAACTTGCACCATGACCCTCCATCACCCCATCCCGGCCCTGCTCTAGCGGCGCCCGCCGCAGACACTCTTTCCCTGCCCGTTTTCCACTTCTATTCACCAAAACTAAGAACCCCGGAGGGGCCTCATGATCGATCGTCTGGAACAGATGGAGCAACGCTACGAGGAGCTCAGCACCCAGCTCTCGTTGCCCGAGGCGGTCAACGACCGCGAAAAGTACCAGCAGGCCGGCAAGGCGCTCAGTAACCTGGAAACCCCGGTGATGAAGTACCGCGAGTTGAAGCAGGTGCGCCAGGCGCTGGCCGAGGCGCGCGCCATGCTGGCCGAGAGCGACCCCGGGCTGCGCGCCATGGCCGAGGAAGAGATCGCCGCGCTGGCCCCGCGCGAATCGGAACTGGAAGAAGAGATCAAGGTGCTGCTGCTGCCCAAAGACCCCAACGACGAGAAGAACGTGATTCTGGAAATCCGCGCCGGCACGGGTGGCGACGAGGCCTCGCTCTTTGCCACGGAAATCTTCCGCATGTATACGCGCTTTGCCGAGCAGCACCGCTGGAAGGTGGAGATGCTGTCGCTCTCCGAGTCGGGCGTGGGCGGCTATAAGGAGGTGATCGCCATCATCGAGGGCGAGCGCGTCTACTCGCAGATGAAGTGGGAGAGCGGCGTGCATCGCGTGCAGCGCGTGCCGGCCACCGAGGCCCAGGGCCGCGTGCACACCTCCGCCGTGACCGTGGCCGTGCTGCCCGAGGCCGAGGAAGTGGACGTGAAGATCGATGCCAAGGACCTGCGCATCGATACCTTCTGCTCCTCCGGTCCCGGCGGCCAATCGGTGAATACGACTTACTCCGCGGTGCGCATCACCCACCTGCCCACCAACACCGTGGTCAGTTGCCAGGACGAAAAATCGCAGCTCAAGAACCGCGAAAAGGGGATGCGCGTGCTGCGCTCGCGGCTCTACGAGATGGAGATGGAGCGCCAGCAGGCGGAGCTGGCCAAAGAGCGCAAGCAGCAGGTGGGCACCGGCGACCGCAGCGAAAAGATCCGCACCTACAACTTCCCGCAGAACCGGGTGACCGACCACCGCATCGGCCTCACGCTGCACCAACTCGACCTGGTGATGGAGGGCCGACTGCAGCCCATCGTCGATGCGCTCATCACCCACAACCAGGCCGAGCAGTTGAAAGCCGATGCAACCCAGGCCGCCTGATCGCTCAAGCGTTCGAGCCTTGATCGCCGGGGCTGAACATTCGCTCGCCGGGAGTCCGCATGCGGAGCGGGCCCGGCCCGATCCCGAGACGCTGCTACTGCACGTTCTGGGCAAAGACAAGGCCTGGCTGATGGCCCACGCGGATGAACAACTCACCGGCGATCAGGCAACCCGCTACGGCGAATTACTCGAACGGCGCTACCGGGGCGAGCCCATCCAGTACATCACCGGCGAAGCCGAGTTCTACGGCT
>JBEKNO010000135.1:0-8229 GCA_049522735.1 Occallatibacter sp. | reverse complement strand
CGCATCACTTTTTCCCAGTTATCGCAGTGTTTTCAATAGCTTCTGAGATAATTATACCAGCCAGCTACGATCTATGTTATTGATTCTTATGGCAATTAATCAGATTTTCAGACACGACTAGCATAGAGGCCCAGCAGTTCCGCATCCTGCACCCAGGCCATGAAGCCATTGAACGCGGTCACCGCAATCATGGCGGCGAAGGCCGCCCCCGGGGGGATGAGATGGTAAACGGAGAACGCCGCCCACAGGGAAAGATAGAGCGTGCCGCTGCCTACCGCCTTCAGCGAATAGGAAAAGCCCGCATAGCCGCGGCTGCGAAAGCGCTCCGACCAGGCGATGAGCCCCGCGCCCGCCACCAGCCCGATCACCACTCTCCCCAAGGGGCCGATCCAATGATTGTCGAAGGCCAATTTGAGGAACCACGCTACGCCGATCAGCATGGCCAGAATGCCGATGCGGTTGAACCAATGCGATCCGATCCGGCTCTCCAGCGAGCGGCCGTCTTCGGCTGTAGCCGTGGCGTAGGCGCCAAAGCCCGGCGCCGCAACCGGCAACGCCGCAGTCCACGGTTCCGGTTTCTGTTCTATTCCAGCAGGCGGCGGCGGAGGCTGCATACTCGCCTGAGTAGAACCGGCATGCTTTGCAGGAGGCTGAGACTCAGTTTCCCGCACAACGATGCCGTGGCGATTCAGCGCATCTTCCAGCCGGCGCACTCGCGAACGCAGTTCGCCTACCTGCTGTTCAAGACTTCCAGAAGTATCAGGGTCCATAGCCGTCCACTTTACAGCACATATGCCGAAATATTCAACAAATGCTTATCAATATTCCCATGCGGGATAGTTAAGCCGGCAGGACGATCAGACAGACTGCAATTCGCAATCTCCAGTTTCAGCAACGCAGGATCATTTCATCAATCAACCCTTCCCTGCGCCCGTCTACAATCGTCTCTTGCTGGCTGAAGCCCAACGCGACCGCATCGGCGTGGTGCTCGTCTCCCCGCGCAACCCCCTCAATCACCATAGGAGCGGCGGCGCGGGCCTGTTTCTCCTTTCCTGCGCTGGCATGTACAAAAGCGCCGCAAATATGGTACACTTGTGTACGCATTGGAGGGTTCCATGGGCACACAAAGCGTCGGTATCCGCGAATTTCGGGACAAGCTGGCCACCTACCTGCTCGAATCTGACGGGCCGCTGGCGATCACCCGCCACGGCGACACCATCGGCTACTACCTGCCGACGCGCCGCAAGCGCAGCGAAGCCGAGAAGAAGGCTCTCGACGAGGCCCACGCCCGGATGCTGGAGATGATGGCAGCGGCCGACGTCACCGAGGACGAGATCATTGACGATTTCAAGCGGCTGCGTGAAGAGGCGCGCCGCGAGAAAGAGCGCCAATGAGTTCCCGCAAGAAGCTGGTGCTCGATGCCAACATTCTCGTGAGAGCGGTCTTCGGAGAACGAGTTTGCAATCTATTGAAGGGATACGAAGACGTGGCGGAGTTCTATGCGCCCGATCTTTGCATCGAAGAGGCGCGCAAGCATCTGCCCGCGATTGCGGCGCGCCGGCGGGTCGCTTCCGCGCTCGCTGAAGCTACTCTGAGCCATATCGTCGACGACATGATTTCTGTTGTGGATTGCAGCCTCTACGAGGATTTTGAGGAGCGCGCCCGGGCGCGAATTTCCTCGCGCGATGCCGGCGATTGGCCCGTGGTTGCGACCGCTCTGCTGATCGATGCGCCGATCTGGACCGAAGACCGGGACTTCATTGGAAGCGGTATAGCTACCTGGACCAGCAGCAACGTCGAGTTGTACCTGCGCGACGCATAGAGCTGAACAACGGCGCTCGGTTTTTTCCCGTTTCCTTCCGTGTGAATAGCCTCCCTGCCGCTGAACTACAATCATTTCTTGCTCACTAAAGGCCAACGCGACCGCATCGGCGTGGCGCTCGTATCCCCGCGCAACCCCCTCAATATAGGAGCGGCGGCGCGGGCTATGGCCAACTTCGGATTTTCGCGGCTGGCGGTGGTGGCTCCCTACGCGCCGCACTGGCGGGAGGCCCGCTCGGCTGTGGGAGCCCCAGAACTGCTCCAAAACGCAAAGGAGTCCGCGACCCTGGCCGAGGCTGTGGCCGGGTGTACGCTGGTGGCGGGCACCGCAACGCTGACTTACCGCAAGCCGGAGCAGAGAGTGGTCTGCTTGCCTGAATTGGGGCCGCTGGTCCAGCGGGAGATGGAGCGCGGCGGGCGCGTGGCCGTGGTCTTTGGGCCGGAGAAGCATGGGCTCACGCGGGAAGACCTCTCCTATTGTCATGTTCTGGTGGAGATTCCCACCGATGCCCGCCAGCCCTCGATGAACCTGGGCCAGGCCGTGGCCGTGTGCCTGTATGAACTGGCTTCGCGGGCGTTTTTGGCCGGAGGGGTCGAGTCTGGGGTTGCGGCCGGGCAGGATGCGGACAAGGCAGGAGACTCCGGCATCGCCGCGGCTTCAGGCAGCCTGGAGCGCCTGGCCGGGGTGGTGGAGGAAACCATGATGGCCGCCGGCTATTCGCCCTCCTCGATGCGGGAGGCCAACCGGCACGATCTGCGCCTGCTGCTGCGCCGCCTGGCCCCCACGGAGCGGGAGACACAGCGGATTCTGGGGCTGTTCCGGCGGATTTTGTGGCGGCTGACGCGGGTTTCGAAAAGGGACTGAGCAGGGGGCTGGTGGCCCTGGAGGGCGCGGTCAAGATTCTTTTGCGTCGCGGAAACAAAATCCTGTTAGAGTGGCGTTTTAAGGTTCTGATTATGTACTGGCCCATGATTCGTCTTTTAATAAGGTGGTTCTCAAGGATTCCGGTCCGGCCTGGCGCCGTGGCCTTGTGCGGCGCTTTGGCGCTGGCGATGAGTTTATCCGCATTTGCACAACAGCCTGAGCAGACGCAACCGCCTGCGCCTCCGGGCACGGCCCAGACGCCGGGCCAGACTCCCGCCCAGACTCCCGGCCAAAGCGGCGACGCGCAATCGCCGGCAGCAGCGGCCAATCCAAGCCCGAACCAGGCCCCGGCAGAGACGCAACCAGCCCCCGCGCCCTCGACAGAGAGCCAGCCGGCGGCTACTCCGGAGACTCCGCAGTCAGCGCCAGCCACGGTCCCGGCAACCGTGCAAACGCCGGCCCCAGCCGCCGTGACGGGTCCGGCAGAGAAAGCCAAATCAGAAACTCCGAAGCCGGCCGAGTTCACGGAAGCGGATCTGAAAAAACTGCTGGTAGGCAAGGATCTCTACCTGCGCGGCGGCTACCTGGACAACACCCTGAGCTTCAACGAGCACGGGGCGCTGATCGGGCGCTCGCCGCGGGGCTCTTATACGCTGTGCGCGGTCAAGATCAACAAGGTACGGCTGACCAAGCACAAGGTGGAGCTGGAGGGAGAGCGCTACGGATTGCACTTCCTGGGCGCTCTGGCCTCCGAGGATCCCTCCAAGGCTGTGGACCGGGTAAATATCACGCCCAAAAAGAAGGTGCTCAGAATCACCATCGACCGCGAACTGGTGGTGGCGCCGAAGAAGGAAGGCGGCAAGCGGCCCTTTGGCAAGACGGCCAAGCCCGCGGCTGCGGCCCCCCCCCCGGCAGCGGCAGCAAAACCAGCAGCCACACCCGCTCAGCCGGCAGCGGCCGCAACTCACGTCCCGCCAGGAGCCTCAGCGGTACCCGCCGCAACCAGCGCTCCGCCGGCAGCAGAGCCGAATGAGCCCAGCGAGGCCGAGCAGATCAAGGCGGAGATCGCCGCCGCGCCCGCGGCCGAAAGGCCGGCCGAGCCGGGAAGCGTGACCAGGACGATCTCGCCGGAGCACGCTACAAAGGTACTGAAAGACGCGCTGGACCACATCTTTGCGCAGGGCATCGACGCCCAATTGTTGGCCTCCATGCCTCCCTTCTGGAGGCTCTACTACCAGGCGGTGGCGGACAAAAGCGATTACCGGCCCACCGATGCGGCCGTGCAGCGCCAGAATATGGTGGATCAAAAGGCCCGGCTGTTGTCGTTCTCCGAGCCGGCGTCGAATGAGTACGCGCAGGCCAACGGCGTGGCCGGCATGGCTCTCTATCACACGGTGGTCGGCGCCAACGGCAAAGCGGGGGAGATTGCGGTGGGCCGGCCCATCGGTTTCGGGCTGGATGAGAACGCCGTGGAAGCGATTCGCAAAGCCACCTTCGAGCCGGCGATCAAGGACGGCAAGCCGGTTCCCGTTCTTCTGAACCTGGTGGTGCAATTCCGCATTTATTCGAAGAGAACCGCGGAGGCCGCCAAGCCGGGGCAGGCAGGTCAACCGGCCCAGCCGTCACTGCCCGGACCGTACAGCAGGCAGGAGCAGCCGTAGATGGGCCTTTTTGTTATGGAATCTCCGATTTAGTCCGTTTGCTTACGCCGGGATTCCCTCCGGGGCTAAAGCCCACGTTCATTTTGTTGGCTTTATGCGGGGGCTGAAACCCCCGCCTCCCTCCGTATTGATTTTTTCCGCTCGCCGCGGCGAGTGAAGTCGTGCCCTTTCAATACTTCGACTGATTCAGCGCTTTCTTAGCAGCGAAAGATTGTTTTCTACTTGACCCGCACGTTCGGTTCCACCGACAATCCCGGCCTTAGCAGATGGTCAGGGTCTTCTCTGGCCAGATCGGTGAAGTCGATGCGCACCGGAACCCGCTGCACCACCTTTACATAGTTTCCCGTCGCGTTTTCCGGCGGGAACAAGGAGAGCACCGAACCGGTGGCGCCGCCGATCTGGGTTACCTTGCCGTGATAGGCTTTGCCGGTCGAGTCCACATCGATCTCGACCGGCTGCCCCGCTGCCATGTGCCGGAGTTGCGTTTCCTTGAAGTTGGCCGTGACCCATAAACCTTCGAGCGAGACCAGGGTGAGCAGGTTCTGCCCCGCAGCCACGTTCTGGTTGATCTCCACGCTCTTGCGGGTGATGATGCCCGCCGCGGGCGCCACGATGCGGGTATAGCTCAGATTAAGTCTGGCCATATCGAGCTGGGCCTGGGCCTGCTGGACCTGGGCCTGGGCCTGGCGGGCGCGGGCGCTCTGCGCGGCCACCTGCTGGGGGGCGGTGCGGGCAAACTCCAACTGCGCCTGGGCCTGCGCTTCGCGCTGGCGGGCCACGCGCACGCCGTCGCCGGCAGCCTGCTCGGAGTGGCGGGCATCAGAGAGCGCGGCCTTGGCGGCGTCGGCGTCGGCCACGGCGGCATCGTACTGCTGCTTGCTGATAACGTCTTTTTCCACCAGCGGCTTGTAGCGCTCCAGATCGGCCTGGGCCTTGGTGTTGTTGGCCTTGGCCTGGGCTACGCGGGCGTGCGCGGATTCCAGTAACTGCTGGGCCTGCTCGACGGCGTCGTGAGAGCCGGTCACATTGGCGTCGGCCGCAGTCAGGTTGCTGCCGGTGTTGACGGTGGTGATGGGCACGTTCACGTTGGCTGCGGCGGCGTTGGCCTGCGCGCTGGCCAGCGCGGCCTCGGCGTTCTCCACCGCAACCTGGTAGTCACTGGGGTCCAGCTCGGCGATTAGGTCGCCCTGTTTCACCACCTGGTTCTCATCCACGTAGACCTTCAGCACCGTGCCGTTGATGCGCGAGCTGACCTGGAGCAGGTGGCCGTTGACCTGCGCGTCGTCAGTGTTCTCGCTGTAGGTGGAGTGCCACCAGATGGCGAGCGCAAGCAGCGCGAGGACCGCGATCACGGCCACGATAATGCCCCTGCGGCGGGACTGCGGCGGCGCGATGTCATTATCCGCGTCCGGCTCCGTTTGCTCTGGTATGAGTGTTGTATCCGCCACGTTTACTTTCCTCCCAGATAGTTCTTGTAGTTCTCGGCCGCGCCCAGGGCACGGGCCAGGCTGAGCTTGGCTATATTGTGCCGGTAGAGGCTTGTCACGTATTGATCGTTGGCCTGGGCCACGGACTGCTGCGCCTGGCTCACGCCCAGGTTGTCGCTGACGCCGTTGGCATAGCGCAACTGGGCCTCGCTGAGCGCCTCTTTGGCCAGTTCCACGCTGGAGCGGGCAACCTCAACCAGCTTCTGCGAGGAGGCAATATCCAGCAGGGCGTCGCGAATATCGGCGTCCACCTGCGCGTTGCTGTCGCTCAACTGGGCCCGCGCGGTATCCAGTTGCGCCTGCGCCACCTGGGCCTCGCCGCGCAAGGCAAACTCCCTGAACAGCGGCGCGCTCAGCGTGCCGGCGGCGTCGCCGGTTCCATGGGAATGATTGAGGGTCACGCCAATATCGCCGTAGTCGCCATTCAAGGTGAGCGTGGGCAGCCGGTCAGCGGTGGCCGCCTTGCGCCGCTCCTCGGCCGCTTTGGCCTGCTCCACCAGGGCCGCCAGGTCTTTGCGATTCAAGTGGGCCTGGTGAATGGCCGCATCCACGTCCAACTGGTCGAAGGCCGCGTAAGGCGCTTTATCGCTCAGGTTGAAACTCTGCGCTAGGGGCAGCCCGATGGTGCGCGCCAGCGCCAGCTTGTCCTTTTCCAGAGCGTTCCGGGCCACAATCAACTGCTGTTCTAGTGATTGATAATCCACGCGCGCCCGCAGCTCATCCAGCAGCGGCGCCGTACCGGCCTGGTGATTGGCAACCGCCTGGTCGAGAGAAATTTTGGCTGTGGCCACCTGCGCTTCCACGCTGGTAACGCGGGTCTCATCGGCCAGCGCCAGCAGGTAGGCATTGCCCACGGTGAGCACCACCAGCTCGCGCGCGTCCTGGGCGCTTAATTGGGCGGCGGCAAAGTTGTGGCGCGCGGCCAGGTAGTTGCGCAGCGAGCTCACGTCCAGCAGCGACCAGCTCAGCGAAGCGCGAATGTCGGTGTATCCGAAAGGCCCCAGGATGGTGGGAAAGCCCGGAATGCGCAACCCCTCCGCGGGCAGATCGGCCTGCATCACGGTTTCTTTGGCGCTCGCGTCCACCTCGGGCAGCAGCGCCTGCAACTGGCTCAGCCGCTGGCCACGCGCCGCCGCTGCCTGCGTGCCGCTCAGGATGATGCCCAGATTGGTCTTCAATCCCCGCTGGATGGCTTCATCGAGGGAGAGGTCGATGGCCTGCGCTGAAGCCTCTCCCACCGCCACGCTGCCCTTGAAAGGATTCGTGCTTTGGCCGGCCGATGGGCTGGGCAACTGGCCGGGCGGCGCCTGCGCCATCAATCCGCCGGGAGCCCATGCCGCAAGGCCCAGCAGCAGGGCGCAGACGCAGGCTCGGTTCGTGCTCTTTCCTGGATTCTTTAACCAAATCAACGTTTTTTACCCGCAGCGAAGCGCTACAGCCCGAAAATGATTGCCCATACTGGATGCGCAGAAAGGGCGGCAGGGTTGTTGAATCCAGTGTATCGAAGTTGGGGCGGAGTCTGCTGAAGCGCCCCACTCACCGCGCGGCTGAAGCCTGCAGCAGTTGCGAGGCCAGCGAACACAACCCCTGGCGGAAGAGCTGGCGCACCGCGTCCGCGGTCCATCCGGCAGCCTGAGGCCCGCCGTGCGACTGGAGCAGCGCGGCGGTCTCTGCCGCGCTGAACCCAGCCACCGCGCGCAAGACAAAGATGGTCCGCAGCGCCGGGGGCAGGCTCGCCAGCCACTTGCGCACGCGGTCCCGGTCCGGTCCGGCGATCATGCGCTCCAGTTCTTCGCCGGATACGCCCGCCGCCTCCAGATCGTCGTCCTCGATGCAGATCCCTGCCGGCTCCAGCCCTTGCGGCGCGGCCAGGCAGCCGGGGTTGCGCTCTTCGAGGATGCCAAGTGCAGCCGCCGCCAGCGCCCGCCGGTTGCTTTTGCGCGCCTTGATGGGATCCTGGCAGACGGAAACCTCCGCATTGGCCAGCGCCGTCTCCACCAGCTTCACACTGTCTTCGCCTTCGCCCACCAGCATGGAGGCCAGATTGTAGAGCCGGGCTGCGACCTGGTCAAAAATCTCGTCCATGCCGCCTGTTTCGCCCGTACTTTCAGGGATACGTGTCTCGGCAGGGATCGGCTGATGAGAAATCCGGTTTTCGTTCAGAGGGATCGATTCCTTAGCCATGCAAGGGACTCCTTTTGCAGGGGATGGAGCAAACTGATCCAGTCTCTATCCTCAACCCGATGGGGCGGGCGGGTCAATCCCCCCGTAATCCGTAATCCGTCTGTAGATTTTGGCTGGCTAGCGCTTGGCTTGTGTTGACAAGGTGGAGACGTAGGGAAAGGCGAGTGGAGAGTTCACCCATTGGGTGTTATGTTGCATCTGTGAAGCGCGA
>JBEKNO010000134.1:0-8261 GCA_049522735.1 Occallatibacter sp. | reverse complement strand
AGTCCAATCGGGCCAAGGTACCCGGCAGGAGCGTTAAATGTGTCGTGAATCCATTTGTCGGGCATCATGAACAAGGGCTCATCAGCCCCGACAATGGCGTTCAATTTGGCTTCGTTAATGCTATGGTCGCCGCGTATGAAGGCCACGACGGGCAAACCTGCGTAGCCGTTCGGACCTCTGAAAATCCCAAGATATGCCACGCATTTGATGTCAGAGGACTCGGCCATCTTGAAGAAGGCAGCCACATCGGCGATGGTGGTGCAGTTGGGCGTGTGAACCAGCTCCGGCTTTCCGTTTCCGGTCGGCTCCATTTCGACCAGAGGTTCCAGTAGCGAGGTTGCCTTCTCCGTGTTGGCCGCGTAACCGCAGACGGGGCAGCTTGCGATCAGGTCCTCGCCTGCGCCGGTGTAGACCATGAACTCCTGCGACTGCGAGCCGCCCATGGAGCCGGAGTCGGCCTCGACGGCTACGAAGTCGAGGCCGCAGCGGGTGAAGATGGTGCGGTAGACGGCGTCGTGCAGATCGAAGCTCTTGTCCAGGCCGGCCTTATCCATATCGAAGGAATAGCTGTCCTTCATGATGAACTGGCGCACGCGCAGGAGGCCCGATTTGGGGCGCGGCTCGTCGCGGAATTTAGCCTGAATCTGGTACCAGATCTGCGGCAACTGCTTGTAGCTGCGCAACTCGCTGCGGGCGATGGTGGTCATGATCTCTTCGTGGGTCATGCCCAGGCAGAGGTCCGCGCCCCTGCGGTCCTTGAGGCGAAACATGTTGTCGCCCATGGCGGTCCAGCGGCCGCTCTGCTCCCACGGCTCGCGGGGCAGGATGCCCGGCAGGTAAAACTCCTGGCCGATCTTGTCCATCTCCTCGCGCACGATGGCGATGATCTTATTCAGCGAGCGTGCCCCAAGGAAGAGGTAGTTGTAGATGCCCGCGCCGAGCTGGCGGATGTAGCCGGCGCGGAGCAGGAACTTGTGACTGGCCACTTCGGCGTCTGCCGGGGCCTCGCGAAGGGTCGGGATGAAGAGCTTGGACCAGCGATGCATGGAAAAGAACACGAACCTTCCCGTCCACGGATTTTCACGGACGAAAAAATGACCAGCACGTCTATTCTAAATGCCTTGGCTGGCAAGACCTGCGGGTGAGTCAACAAGTCACCGCTCAAGACGGAAGGGCTTGAAGAGTTCGTGCAATTGCTTGCTGACTGTCGCAAACATGTACTCCCCTTTGACCTCCCATGAGTTGGTTCCCTTCAGCTTCCCGAGCGCAAGAACGCGTTGAAGGATCTCATCGTGAGGAAAGATGTACCAATCACCTCGATCCCAAAAGCAAATATAGATGTCTTTCCCCTTATACTTCTTCGCAAAAGTCAGACTTGTTTTGAGTTGGACCTTCAGAAAAGTAGTTCCGTCAATGTGCTGAGCGATGAAGTCGGCACCTTGCCAGTCGCTCGTAAGCCGGATGGTCACAAATCCATAGTCCGCTAGTAGGGCAGAGACTTTCTGGAAGTTGTACGCTTCCCTTTGGCGATTGTTGAGATCCTTTTCATAGGAGATCTTCTTTAGGTTAGGCGTCATGTGTGCACTCCAAAAGCCGTAGATTGCTGGCCGCGCATCTTCAGATCAGCTCCATGCCCCACAGATCGTGCAAGTGCAGTACGCCTTCGACGGTTTGGTTGGCGTCTACGACGATCAAGGAGGTGATCTTGCGCTCTTCTAATATCGCCAATGCGGTCGCAGCTAGCGCGCTCGATGTAATCGTACGGGGATGGGAATTCATGGCTTCGCCGGCCGAGCGGCTGAGGGCCGCGCCGCCCTCGCGTTCCAGAAGACGGCGCAGATCGCCGTCGCTGATGACGCCGCGCAGGCGGCCCTGCTCCTGGACGGTGGTGATGCCCAGCTTCTTCGAGGACATTTCGTAGATTACGTCGGCCATGGGGGTGGTGGAAGCCACGATGGGAACCTGGTCGCCGGAGTGCATCAGGTCGCGGACCTTGGCCAGGCGCTTGCCCAGCTTGCCGCCGGGATGGAGATCCGCAAAGTCCTCGGCGCGGAAGCCCTTGCGCAGGCTGACGGCGATGGCCAGGGCGTCGCCCAGGGCCAGCATGGCGGTGGTGGAGGCGGTGGGGGCGAGATTCAGCCCGCAGGCCTCGCGCTCCACGCCGCAGTCCAGGGCCACGTCGCTGGCCACGGCCAGGGTCGAGTGCAGATTGCAGGTGAAACTGACCAGCGCGTCGCCTTTGCGCTTGAGCGTGGCCAGCAGGCGGAGAATCTCCTCGGTTTCGCCGCTGGCCGAGAGCGCGATGACCACATCGCCGGGCATGAGCACGCCCAGGTCGCCATGGACGGCCTCGGCGGGGTGCAGAAACAGGGCCGGCGAGCCGGTGGAACTGAGCGTGGCGGAGATCTTCTGGGCAATGATGCCGCTCTTGCCCATGCCGGTGACCACGACGCGGCCGTTTTCCTGGCCGCAGCGAAGGATCAGCTCGACGGCGCGGCTGAAGGGCGCGGCCATGGGGCCTTCCAGGCGCGTGGCCAGTGCTTCCAGCGCCGCCGCCTCGGTGCGCACCAGTGCAGCCGGCTCCAGAGGGCCTTGTTCACGACTGGGGGGGCTGGGCTGATTTGCTGGCTGGTTCATCGGGTATTGATGGTAACAGCTTTCGACGGGTTTTTTGCAGCTGCATACAAAAGGGCCACGATTGAGGTTCTTGGTTTCCCGCCCTTGCGCCAGGAAAAACGCGCAAGGATGGGGCACGGAGCATTGTGGGAGAAACGGCGCGGGGGCATTGCCGCCTTAATGAACTGCGGCGAGTTGGGCGGTCTCACCGCGATGCTCTTGCTCGTACAATTGAATATGAGAGGCGAATCCCCTTGAAGCGCAACACAGTGGTTATCACCGCCGTTCTGTTCATTCTGGCCGTCTTTGCCTGGGCGGGATGGGCCAACTGGGAGTACTGCAAGCAGGCGGCTGAGCGGCTGCTGGCCGCGGCGGCGCAGGGCGAACTGGCGCCCGATGCTGCGGGCGGGGCTGCGGAGTTCAGGACGCCGCTCAAGGGCAAGGCGGCGCCGGGCTTTACGCTGGAAGACCTGAGCGGCAGGAAAGTGTCGCTGGCCAGCTACAAGGGCAAGGCGGTGCTGATCAACTTCTGGGCCACGTGGTGCGCTCCGTGCAAGATTGAGACGCCGTGGCTGATCGAGCTGCGCAATCAGTACGCGGCGCAGGGCTTTGAAGTGCTGGGCATCTCGGCGGACGATCTCGATCCTGACGACCCGCGGAAGCTGAGCGATGAGAAGAAGGAGATTGCGCGCTTTGCGGAGCAGATGCACATTCCTTACCCGGTTCTGATCGACGGCGACTCGCTGAGCGCTTCCTACGACGGGCTGGATGCGCTGCCCGCCTCGTACTTTGTGGACCGCAAAGGGACGGTTGTGGCGGCGCAGATGGGATTGACCTCGAAGGCGGAGATCGAGGCGAATATCAGGAAAGCGCTGGAGGCAGGGAAGTGAGCAAGTCAGCGAGTCGGCAAGTCAGCGAGTCGGCTATCGGCATCGCCGCGGTCGTGTTTTTTGGGATGGCGGGATTGATGGCCCAGGGGCAGGCCGATTCGCCGGGGCGGTCGATATCGAAGGGCGCGGCGGTCGAGTACCTGTTTCCCGAGCAGGTGAGGGTAACCGCGGGCAAGTCGAGCGAGGTCGCGCTGCACTTTCGCATCGCGCCGGGGCTGCACATCAATTCGCACACGCCCAGGGAAGACGATCTCATTCCGACGACGTTCACGATTCCCGAGAGCTCCGGCGTGCGGCTCGCCGCGGCGAGCTATCCGGCGGGGACGGACTTCACTCTGCCGCTGGACCCTGGCGCCAAGCTCAGCGTCTATACCGGCGAGTTTGTGATTCAAGCGCGGATTGTGGCCACGGCCGGCAATCACCTGGTCGAGGCCAGGTTGCGCTACCAGGCGTGCGATAAGACCGCCTGCATGCCGCCGAAGACGATTACGGTAGCAATTGATGTGATCGGGAAGTAGGAGCCTATCTCCCAGGTTCAATGAGCGCGGCCTGGGCACAGTTTGCTTCTTGCAACGCGGTCCGGTCGGAGGTAAGATTGTCTTACCATGCAGACCAAGGTCTCCACAAAAGGCCAGATCGTGCTTCCCGGACCGCTTCGGCACCGGCTTGGCATTCGCGTCGGCGATCCGCTCGATGCGGAGATTGATGCCGGGCGGATTGTGCTGACACCGCAGAAAAAGCGCGCCTTTGAAGCGAAGATTATCGAAGACCCGATTACCGGCTTTCCTGTGCTTTACGCGGGATCCGATGCGCCTATTCTTACCAGCGAAATGGTCCGCGAGCTACTTGTTGACTTTCCATGAAATACCTTCCTGATGTGAATGCTCTTGTCGCGCTTGGAATCTTCCACCATGGCTTCCATGATCGCGTAAATGCCTGGATCACATCTCAGAAGGGTGCGCAGTGGTTGACCTGTTCGATCACGGAACTTGGATTTGTAAGAGTGAGCGCACGAACGCCGGACTACGGTTTCACAGTCCAGCAGGCGCGGACTCTGCTGCTTAGACTGAAAACGAACAGCAGACTGGCTTTTACACTTCTTCCGGACAGCAATGATATTTCTTCCCTTCCCGCATGGGTAAAGAACCCAAAACAAATCACGGACGGGCACCTGGTGCAACTGGCGAGCGCCAATGGGGCGGTTCTGGCGACGCTGGATAAGGGGATTCCGGGGGCGTTTCTGATTCCGTAGGGGAGTGTTGCGGGAATCCCAGGCAGCCTTTGGCGCAACGGTGATCTTTCATTCACACCGGATCAGGACTAGAATTCAGAGAAGAGGAGGGCGTGATGGCAACTGAATCCGTTGTTCCGAAGCCGGATGAAAGCGCCGTGGAAGCCCCCAAAGCAGCCCCCAAGGCTGCCTATGTGAAAAAGACGTACTCCCCTGAGTTTCTGGCCGAGCAGGCGGCCATTGATAAGCGTGTGCGCGAAGAGGGCGCAAAGCGCATTCGCCGCTCGTGCGAGAGGCTGATAGCCTTGGGCATCGTCGACAAGGACGGCAACCGTATCAAAAAGGAGCTTCCCGCGGATATGCAGCCCGGCGCGGATCGTGACTTCGGGGGATAGTGGATGCCGATCATGTACGTCGTTGCCGGACCCGCCGGCAGTGGAAAGACGAGTGCGTTTCCTGGAAGCCAATTCGGCTGCGATTATTTCAATGCCGACGACTATGCGGCAATGTTGAATGGCGGCTCCTACGTCGGCATTCCAAAGTCGATCCGCAAGGAAGTGGGGTCGGTCTGCTAGAAATTCATTGAAGATCACATTGCGGCGGGCAAGGAATTCGCAACCGAAACAACTTTGCGCAGCACGATTGTCTTCGATCAAATGAAGCAGGCCTATGATGCCGGGTTTGTGGTGAGATTCCGTTATGTCTGTGTCGATTGCATTGACACAGCTATCGACCGAGTGGCGAACCGGGCAGACCTCGGCGGCCACAGCGGCTCGGAGGACACAGTACGCGAGATTCGCTCAAAAAGCCTTGGCAACCTTGCCCGCGTGCTGGACGAGTTGGGTAAGACAATCGATCTTGTCGATCTATACGACAATTCCGCCTTCGGAATGCCGCCGAAGCTGATCGCATCGTTCCTGGGACGCGCGATCACATTCTTGGAGAGCGAGCTTCCGGCGTGGATGGATGAAGCGCTGGGGCAGGCTCCGTACTCGACTGGGAGGCTGCGGGAGTTGTTCGAGCATGGGAAGGCCTTGCCGGTTGGCGACTGATAGGGATTCCAGGCCGCAAGTCTGCGGCGGCTATGCGTTCAATAATCCCAGGTCTCGATTCCGAGACCTGGGATTCAGCAAAGTGGGGCTCTATGCTCCTGCCTTCTTCTCGATCTTGGCCCAGGAGTCTTTGAGCGGGAGGGTGCGGTTGAAGACGAGGCGGTCTGGAGTGGAGTCTGGATCGAGGCAGAAGTAACCTACGCGCTCGAATTGGAAGCGGTCTTCGAGTTTGGCGGCGGCCAGAGAGGGCTCAAGCTTGGCGCCGGTGAGGATTTCGAGGGAGTTGGGGTTGAGATTGTCGAGCACGTCCTGGCCTTCTTCCAAGTCGTAGGGATCGGGCTTGCTGAAGAGCTTGTCGTAGAGACGGATTTCGGCGGAGATGGCGTGGCGGCAAGAGACCCAGTGGAGGGTGGACTTGACCTTGCGGCCGTCGGGAGAATTGCCGCCGCGGCTGGCTGGATCGTAAGTGCAGTGCACCTCAACGATGTTGCCGGCCGCGTCTTTCACTACGCGCTGGGCGGTAACGAAATAGGCGTTACGCAGGCGGACCTCTTTACCTGGAGACAGGCGGTAGTACTTGGACGGAGGCGTCTCGCGGAAGTCATCCTGCTCGATATAAATTTCTCCGGAAAAGGGCACCTGGCGGGTTCCGGCTGAGGGGTCTTCGGGGTTGTTGGCGACCTCAACGAACTCCTCTTTGCCAACAGGGTAGTTATCGATGACTACCTTCAGGGGGCGCAGGACAGCCATGGCACGGCTGGCGCGGCGGTTCAGGTCGTCGCGCTGGAAGTGCTCGAGCATTTCGATATCCGTTATCCCATTGGTTCGCGAGACGCCGGCGGCGGCGCAGAAGGTGCGGATGGCTTCAGGGGTAAATCCGCGGCGGCGGAGGCCGCAGAGGGTGGGCATGCGGGGATCGTCCCAGCCGTTGACGCGCTTTTCATTGACGAGCTGGATGAGCTTGCGCTTGCTGAGCATTGTGTAGGTGATGTTAAGGCGGTCGAATTCGGTCTGCTGCGAGGGGAAGATGCCGAGCTGCTCGATATACCAGCGGTAGAGGGGCTGGTGGTCGGCGAACTCCAGGGTGCACATGGAGTGGGTGACGCGCTCAATGGAATCCGACTGGCCGTGGGCGTAGTCGTACATGGGATAAATGCACCACTCATCGCCGGTCCGGTGGTGCGTGGCGTGCAGGATGCGGTACATGACCGGATCGCGCATATTGAGGTTGGGCGAGGCCATATCGATCTTGGCGCGGAGCACGCGCGAGCCGTCGGGGAACTCGCCGGATTTCATTCTCTGAAAGAGGTCGAGATTTTCTTGCGCTGTGCGGTTGCGGTAGGGGCTGTCCTTGCCGGGCTCGGTGAGGGTGCCGCGGTGCTGGCGGATCTCTTCGGCGGAGAGGTCGTCGACGTATGCTTTTCCAGTCTTGATGAGCTGCAAAGCCCACTCGTAGAGCTGGGGGAAATAGTCGGAGGCGTAACAGAGGCGTTCCCACTCGAAGCCCAGCCAGCGGACGTCCTTTTGAATCGAATCGACGTACTCCTGCTCCTCTTTTTCAGGGTTGGTGTCGTCGAAGCGCAGATTGGTCTTGCCGCCGAACTCGTCGGCCAGGCCGAAGTCGATGCAGATGGCCTTGGCGTGGCCGATGTGGAGGTAGCCGTTGGGCTCGGGTGGAAAGCGGGTCTGGACGACCGCGTCGCCGTACTTTTTGGTGCGCACATCCTCGGCGATGATGTCGCGGAGGAAGTTGGAGAGAGTGCGTGCGTCGAGAATTTCCGGGTTTGCGTTACTCATGGCTTTCATTCATTATTCCACGTGACGGCTGCGCTCAATATCAGCCGCGCATGGGATTCGTACTCCCCAGGCCCAAAAACCCGGATCTGGGTGCCCGTTCATTTTAGGATGGTCGGGCCTAGGGCACCCGCCGATAAGGCCGCGGGCGGATGGGGAACCCTACTTTCTCGGCGGGTCACGGGTGGAGCACCCAGCTTTTCCACAAGAGCCTCAAAGGCGACGGCAGTATCAGCTTCGCCATATGTGGCCTTGCACCGTTCGATGGCGACGCGAAGATAGGCTTTGGCCTCAGCTATTCTCTTGTTCGCTTCAGCAATCCTCTCATGGGCCTTGACTATCCTCTGGCTGGCTTTAGGCACTTTCCCATTCGTATTAGCTGTTCTTCCACTGGTTTTAGCCGCTCTCTCATTGGCTCTAGCTATTATCTCTTTGGCCTTGGCCATTCTCTCATTGTTCCATTGGATTTGAATTGGAAGATTTACCATGGGGCCCGCGAGGATTTCGTAACACTCACGTACGTGGGTAGGGGGTGCTGGGTCGTCGTTGAGACCCTCGCAGGGATCGTGGAGAAGTTGCTCAATGGAAAGTCTCACCTTGAATCTCCCCTCGACTGGGGGCCGGCGTCTCCGCCGGCCTTGGTCTGCCCAGCGCTGGCCCACCAGCCGACCTTGTTCG
>JBEKNO010000133.1:0-8470 GCA_049522735.1 Occallatibacter sp. | reverse complement strand
CGCGACGAGAGCCATCGTTTTGCCGTAGGCTACCATCGCCAGCGCCGCGCCATGCGCGACCGCGATTCAGAGCTGCTGAATATCCCCGGCGTAGGCCCTCAAACCCGCCAGCGCCTCCTCACCCACTTCGGCAGCCTGCGTGACATTCAGCAAGCCACCGCCGAATCCCTGGCCGCCGTAGTCTCGCGCAAAACCGCCGAAACCATCTGGCGGCATTTCCATCAAAACCTGCCCGCAACTTGATACGCTCCCTTTTCCACTCGTCCGTCCTTCGGTTCGTCTGCGGAATCTATACTGGACCCTTCGCGGAGTTGGAGGGGATTTCGAGATGATCACGCCTGGAAGGAAATCAGAGGTCAACTGGGACAAAGGTAACTGGATATTTCTCGACATTGGCTTTTCTAGCAACGGAAAAACTTGTGGACTTGCGTTCGCTGATGAATCCCCGCGAGACCTACAGTTCGGGGAAGCCAGAAACGCAATCGTTGGCCATATTCGAAAGCAGAACGGTTCGATAAACCTCGTCATCGAAGCGCCGCTCTCCGTATGCTTCGACTCCAATCGGAACCCCAAGGGAAGGAAAATAGAAAAGCGCGGTTCAAAAACTCGTTATTGGTATACCGGTCTTGGGTGCGCCGTAATGACAGCCGCAACGTACCTAATTCGTGATATTCACGAAGCGACCAAGGATTTGCCCAATATCGAAGTTAATCTATTCGAAGGCTTCGTTTCGTTCAAAGAGGGCAGAACCGACCATAAAAAGGATGTTTCTGCACTCAGGAAAAAGGTAAAGATCGCGCAGCAACACCTGGATTCGATTTGCGATTCCGAGGATCTGAAGCTCTGCGAAAGTGACGAAATATTCAGTGCATTTCGCGTCGCTGGTCTGGATTGTGGCGTACCTACAGTAATCATCGCCTAGTCGAGTAATCCATTCACTCGCCTTTTTCTGGCGAAAGGGCGGGAAATCGCCTCCACGCACACTTGAAGAAAACCCTCCCGTGAACTATAGTTAACATATGATCGAGGTCCGCCAGACCGACCTCTTCGCAAATTGGTTGCGTAAACTCCGCGACGAACAGGCTCGCGCTCGGGTCCAGATCCGCATCCGCCGCCTCTCTCTGGGCAACTTCGGAGACGTAAAACCTGTAGGCGAAGGCGTCAGCGAACTGCGCATCGATTACGGGCCGGGTTACCGGGTCTACTTTCAACGCATCGGAAGCTTGTTGGTCCTCCTTCTGGCTGGAGGTAGCAAGAAAACGCAGCAAGCGGATATAGCCAAAGCAAAGAAACTTGCAAAGGAGGCTCAAAATGGCTCTTAAGACCACACTCTGGGATCCCTCGGAGTATCTCGACAGCCCCGATTCCATCGCCGCCTATCTCGAAGCCGCCTTTGAGGACGGCGACCCCTCTCTGATTGCAGCCGCTCTCGGCGATATCGCGCGCGCCATGGGAATGACCCAGCTCGCCGGTCAGGCCGGCGTTACGCGCGAGGCCCTCTACAAAGCCCTCTCTCCCACTGGTGATCCCAGGCTCTCCACCTTTCTCGGCGTGATGAAGGCCCTCGGCATCAAGCTCACTCCCCACGCCGCCTGAGCCCTCGCCAAAGGCCGCCGGCCCCTTCGCAGGTGGTCACGCCCGCCTTCTCGCCGCTTCCTCATAAATAGCGGCATATTCCTTCGCCGGTCCCGCCCACCCATAATCCCGCGCCATTCCGTTCCGCATCAGCTTCGTCCAGCCTTTCTTGTCCTGGAAAGCCTCCAACGCGCGATCGATGGCCTCCAGCAGCCCCAGCGCATTTAACCCTTCGAATTTGAATCCCGTCCCCGTTCCCAGCTTGGGATTCCACTCCTCGACCGTGTCGTCCAGTCCGCCGGTAGCGCGCACCACCGGCACGGTCCCGTACTTGAGCGAATAAATCTGGTTCAGCCCGCAGGGCTCATAGCGCGAAGGCATGAGAAACATATCCGCCCCGGCCTCGATCTTGTGGGCCAGCGCGTCGTCGTAGCGGATTTCGACGGCCACCTGCCCCGGATTGCGGAAGGCCCAGCCGCGAAAAAACTTCTCGTAAACCGGCTCGCCCGTCCCCAGCGCCACCACAACCACCTCGCGTTCCGTCAACTTGTCGGCAATCTCCGCCACAAAGTTGAAGCCCTTCTGCGTGACAAACCGCGACACAATGCCGATAACCGGCATGGCCGGAGCCACTTTCTCCAGCCCAAAAGCATGAAGCAGATCGGCGCGGCACTTTTGCTTTCCCGTCAGATCCGCAGCCGAGTAGTGCGCCGCCAGGTTGGGGTCCGTGGCCGGGTCCCATTGCGCATAGTCCACGCCGTTCAGAATCCCGCGTAGGTCCGCCGCGCGCTGCCGCAGTATGCTGTCCAGCTTGCAGCCGAACTCCGCGGTCTGAATCTCCTCGGCATATTTGCGGCTTACCGTGGTCAGAATGTCGGAATAAACCAGTCCGCCCTTGAGGAAGTTGAAGTTGTTGAAGTGCTCCACCTTGTCCATGGTGAAGAGGTTCCAGGGAAACAAGAGCCGCTCCGTCGTCACCGGCGGAAACCAGCCCTGGTAGCCGGCGTTGTGGATGGTCAGCACCACCCTCGCCCCGCTCAGCACCGGGTCAGAGGAATAAACCGTGCGCAGGTAAACCGGAATCAGCGCCGCCTGCCAATCGTGCACATGAAATACCGGCGGGACGCCGAGCTGCTTGGCAGCCTCAAGCACCGCCCGGCAAAACAGGCCGAAGCGCTCCCAATTGTCGGGGTAATCGCCCGCCCTGGTCCCGTAAAGCCCCTGCCGGTCAAAGAGTTCAGGACAATCCACAAAGTAGTACCGCACCCCGTTTCGCCTGCCCCCGTCCACGATGCCCGCGAAGCGGTTGTAGTACTCGAAGGGAATGGTGATGGAGCGGATCGCGTACTTCAACTCGCCTTCGATATGCGGCCGGACCGTCGCATAGAGGGGCAGGTAAACCGTAACTTCATGGCCCAGCTTCGCCAGCTCCGGAGGCAGCGCGCCCACCACGTCGGCCAGCCCGCCGGTCTTGGCAAAGGGAAGACATTCCGAGGCTGCAAACACAATATGCATGAAGTAATCTCCCCGGCCGGCAGCGGCTTGCCGCCATGGAACTAATCAAGCCGCGCAAGCACTTTGCGGAGCCGCAACAGGATCCACGCCAATGCGGCCAGTCCCGCGCCCCACACCGCGAATGCAACATTCACCGCCCACACAGGCGCCACGCCAACGCGCTTGAGCAGGAAGGGCAGAAAATTCCAGGTGTCGATGTGAACGTAGTCCCATGCGTCCTCGTTCATCGCATTGGTGCCCAGGCCCCAGGCGTTCATTTTCCCCAACGCGAACGCAACCACGTTCTCAAGCCGCAGGGGGACAACGAAAATGGGGTGACCGAGTATCTCCATCTGGTAGATCTCCAGTGACAACCAGAAAGCGACCGATGCGGCCTGAATCACCGCACAAACCACAACCAGCGCCACTCCCGCGCTCCAAACCAGCTTACCTGCTTCCCTGCGATAACGCAGCAGCAGCGGAACAGCCAGCAGCACCGCCAGTTCGACCGAGGTTGATACGTAGCGGTCTCCCCAGGCGGAGTCGCCGCTCCAAATGGTATATCGCGCGTAAAAGCAGATGTACGCGAGCAGCAGCAGGAAGCAGGTGATTACATACGCTTTGACCTCCGGACTGAACTTTTTCCACGCCGCCACGCACAGCACAATCATCAGGATCAGCAGCGGATCGAAGAGAAAGATCGACTTTTCCGGCGCAAAGAGGGCTCCGAAGAAGCCCACGTGAAAAGGCGTCTCGAAGGGATAATTGGCCGGCAGCGTCGGATCCCGTTGCCTGAATTCATTTGCCGTCACGCTCACGTAGGTGTTGAAGAACGACCCGAAGCGGTAGAACTGATAAACGCGGTCCAGCAGCCCGAAGAACAGATAGACCGGCAGAGCGGTCGCCATGTAGACGCGGCGCCGCTCCCAAAGCGCCCGGCCGCGAATCCCATCCAGCCACAGCACCAGCGCCACGAAAAAAGCTCCAGCAAGCAGGTCCATGCCGGTGGTCAGGCGGGTAAGCAGATTCAGCCCCAAGGCGCCTGAGCCAATCAGCAGTGCGCGGCGGCTGCTGTTGCGCAGCCACTCATATTGATACGAGAACCCGGTGAGCGTCAGCAGGCAAATGTAGTTGTTCTCCATCAGGTTCTGCGTGTAATGGAGGTGGGTGGTGAGCAGCAGCAGAGCCAGCACGCCGGCAACCGCCTCCTTCACCCCGAAGTTCAATTGCCTCAAAAACCGGAAGCAAACCAGTGCGGTGAGCACGCAGAGCAGGATATTGGTGCTGTAACTGACGATAATGTTGCGCACCGTGGGGTCGTTCCCCTTGTACTCATCGAAAACCGGAAGCCGCTCCACAAAGGTTCCAACTATATCCGCGGGCAGCATCAGCAGCGACTGTCCGATGCCATACCAGCTTTGCAACCTGCCTCCGCGGCCATGCACGCCAAAGTCGGGATACTCATTGGGGAAGACCGGCGGCTCCGAGGTCCAGAACGCATGCGCGGATTGCTCCCGATGCTGCGTGTCCGCCGTGCCCAGCTCTCCGGACTGCACTGCGAATGCGATAAGGCCCGCTGCCAGGGCCAGCAGGAAGAGCGGATTGCGGAACCAGTTGCGAACAGGCGCGGTTACCATCTGCATTTACGCATAATGAAAAGTCCCCGCATACTCGGGTCGTTCCTGATTCTACCCGGAATCATCTCCGGCTTCATCTACCATCAAGGAAGCTCATGCCCGCCAAACCCAAGCTCGGTCAGAACTTCCTCAACGATGCGCAGGCCATCGAGCGCATCGCGGCCTCGCTGGGCGATCTCTCCGGCCGCACCGTAGTCGAGATCGGCCCCGGCGCCGGAGCTATCACCGGGGCGCTGGCCGCTCGCGCCGCCCATGTGCTGGCCGTCGAACTGGACCCCGGTCTTGCCGCCTATCTCCGCGCCCGGTTTCCTTCGGATCGCGTCACCGTCCTCCAGCAGGACGCACTCAACTTCGACTTCGCAGCGGCCTCCGCGTCAGCCGGCCAGCGCCTCGCCGTCTTCGGCAACCTGCCCTACGGCATCACCTCGCAAATCCTGCTCAAGCTGGCAGACAGCCACGCCGCGCTCGACCGCGCAGTTCTCATGGTCCAGCGGGAAGTGGCCGACCGCATCACCGCCCGGCCCGGCTCGCGCGATTACGGCCTGCTCTCCGTCACCGTGCAAATGTACGGTCCCGCAGAAAAGCTGTTCACGCTGCCGCCGCAATCTTTTTCGCCGCCGCCTGACGTGCATTCCACTGTCTTCCGCTGGCGCTTTGCCCCGCGCTTCGTGGAACTCGGCCTTGAAGAAGCCGGCTTCCTCCCGTTTGTCCGAAAAGTCTTCGCTCAAAAACGCAAAACACTGTTGAACAATCTTCGCGCCTCAGGCATTCCTCCCGCAGCCGCAGCCGCCGCGCTGGCCCACGCCGCAATCGATCCCCGGGCCCGCGCTGAAGCTCTGCCCATCGAAGCATTGGCAGCCCTCTGGCACAGCCTGAAAACAGAAAGGGCCGCTTCGCCCGGCAAAGCAGCCCCTCCATTTGAATCATCTTCCAATTAGCGGTGCGATCCCCCGCCGCTACTACTGCCACCACCACCGTGGGAGCTGCCGCCGCCACTACCGCCGGAATACCCTCCGCCACCGCCGCTACTGTGGGAGCCGCCGCCACCGCCACCACCGCCGGAATAACTATGGCTTCCCGACGATGTTGTATGTTGGCTGCTGCCGCTGCTCCCGCTGCTGTAGCTCCTTGGCGGCAAAGAACTGTTCGTCCGGCTACCGCTGTAACCGGAACCTGCGGTGTATCCTGACCCGCCCTGCGTCCTCGGTTCCTGGCCTGTTACCGTATAGCCCGGCGCCGGACGAGTTACAAACCCCGAGGCCGAGCGGTCATATTGCGGCCGCGGGCTCAGTGGACGCAGAGCCTGCACCGTGTGCCCGGCAATCGAAACCGGAGTGTTCCTGTCGCGCGCCGGCAGTGAGGTAAACCCGACCGAGGGACGCCGGTTCACGGCAACCAACCCCGGCGCGCCTCCGCTGCTTGCCAGCTTCCCGCCGGTGGGTGGATGCCGGCGCGGAGGCAGCGGCGGATGATAGCCGCCAAAGCCAAAGCCGATGTTAGGACCGCCATAATGGCCCCTCCTCCACCAGGGCAGGCATCCGCCCATCCCCGGCGCCCAGCCCCAGCCGAAATTGTTGTAAAAGTTCCACTCTCCGCACTGGAACGGCAGATAACCCCACGCGTAGCCCGATATCCAGTCGTAGCCAAATTGCGGCATCCACATCCAGTACCCGTTCCCATACGGATCCCACCCCGGAATGGAGGCATCATACGGCGACCAGATGGTTCCCTGGTCCGGCACGTTGTACCAGGCGCCGTTGGCGTCCAGGTCGCTCCACGCAGGATTGCTGTTGTCCTCAAACCCATTGGTCGCCCCGGTCCCCGCGGCGGACTCGGCCGCCAGCGCCTGGTCGCGATCAGAGTTCCACGTATCCCAGGAGTCCGGCTCGATGGATTCAGCCAGGCTATAGCGGCCGGGGTCACTGCCGCTCAGAGCCACGCACTCGCCGCCGTGCAGGTCCAGCGTCAGTACGCCGCCGCGCTCCACGTGCGCATTCCCTGAGAAAACCGCCAGCTCGCCCGGTGGGTTGTCCAGATTGATCCGCAGCGCGGTGGAACCGCTCGTCGTCACCACGCTGTCGGAAAATTTAATTCGAATCTGTCCGATCTGGCCTCCGCCCGGCAGCTCAAAGTAGCCCAGGCCGCTTTCCAGCGTAATCTGCGTATCGCTGCTCCCGCCCTGACCATGCAGGGCCGTCAACTCCAGAGAGCTGTTGGGCGAGATCCGCGCCACGCTGCCGTCCTCAAACTGAATCTCCGCCCGCCCATCGTCCGCGGTCGTCAACAAGGTGCCCTCAAACAGCGGCGTATTCGCCACCGCCTGATCGGCAAGAACCTGGTTGCCCTGTGCAACCTGCACCTTCCCATCCACGCTGCTCAGCCGCACCGCCCGTGCCGGCTGCGCCGCATCTTCTGACCACAGAACCGGCGCCGGCAAAACAGCTCCCAGGGCAAGCGCCGCCAGCCCCAGCAACCCAGCGCCCAACCCCTGTGCAGCCAACCTGCTGCGATTCCCATTTCGATTCTCAATGCGCTTCATGGTGTTCCACCTTCCCTACGCACCTGCTGCCGAACACAATCCACCCACATTGTAGTCCTGCACTCCTTTGGACACTCTCACACCCGGAATAGTCTCGTCAAAACCCTGCCGGAGTGAGGTTTATTTTCCCTATTCTCGCTTAGCAATTCCCTGCTCTTGCAGAATCAGCGTCTGCGCCGTATGAATGTGGCAGATGGCGATGGCCAGCGCATCGGCGGCGTCGGCCGGCTGCGGGAGCTCGCTCAGGTTCAGGAGCCGCGCCACCATGAACTGGACCTGTTCTTTCTTCGCCAGCCCGTAGCCCACCACGCTGGACTTGATCTTGAGCGGCGCATACTCGGCCACGGGCAGCTTTTGCAAGGCCGCCGCCAGCAGCGCCACGCCCCGCACCTGTCCCAGCTTCAGCGCCGACTTGGGGTTCACCGAGTAGAAAACCTCTTCGATGGCCACCGCGTCAGGATGCCAGCGCTCCATCTCCGCGGTCAGTTCCCTGAAGACCTGCTCCAGCCGCTGAGGCGTGGATTTGGTCCTGGCCATCCGGATCGCTCCCATAGCCTTCAACACCAGCCGGGGCTGCCGCCCGGCGTCGTCCGACTCCACGACGCCAAACCCCGTCACCTCGGTTCCGCAATCGATCCCGAAGACCCGCATCGGCTGTCAGTTTACCCCAGCGGACCGTGCCGCCGGCCACCGGCCGGAAGCCTCCGCAATCTGCCGCTTTTCGGCCTCGCTCAGCTTTGCCAACAGCCCTTTGGGGAACGGCCGGCACGCGCAGTTCCTGGTGTGCTTCAGATGCCACTTGATCCGCTGTTTCTCCGTCGCCCCGCTTGGCATCGCGTGCCGCTTGTGCCACTCCCGGTTCATCGTTCCTCCTGGGCCGCGCCGCCCCATTCTTCACTCCACACCATAGCTGGCCCCAAAGCAACAGCGGCCTGGGCGTTTCCGCCCAGGCCGCTGCCGGTGAACTGTTGGGATTGGACTGGAGGCCTTCGCGCTTTCGCGAGTGCCAGAGCCGTTGGCGGAAATACCCTCCGCCGGGTCTTATCTGGGGCTGGGGCGCTAGGGCCTCAGGCCTCAGTCACCTCACGTATCAAACTACTGAAATCACTGCTGTCCGGCTACAAGTCGAACAGATTCAACTGGTTGCAAATATCACCTAAGTCGTTATCGCAGTCCATCTCCTGAAGTGCCTGTAAAATGGGGGTTTTCTCGAATTGAGTTAGGC
>JBEKNO010000132.1:0-8482 GCA_049522735.1 Occallatibacter sp. | reverse complement strand
CATCCTACAATCTTCATAGAAGGCTTCTCCTTGGCTCGCGGTCTCTGGTCCTCAAATCCAAAAACCACTGCACCATCGTAGAAGCCTTCGTCCTTATCCCATCAAGGTCTCGATTTTGAGACATGGGAGACCACGAATCTCAATGATCCGGACATCGGGCAGCTATTCTTTTAAGTCACTAAGACATGCGACGTAGGATATTGGCATGACGAAGGGGCTAGTTCGTTATCAGCAATCCGGCTGTTTTCACTTCATCACCTTCAGTTGTCATCACCGGCAGCCTCACCTCAGGCCGGCGGCAGCGCGCGAACTATTCGAGCGATCTTTAGAAGTCATGCGTATCCGGTACGATTTTGTCGTCTGCGGCTATGGAGTTATGCCGGAACACGTTCATCTGTTGGTCAGCGAGCCGAAGAAAGCCACTCTTTCAAAAGCGATTCAGGCCTTGAAGCTATCTGTATCCGTTCAACAGCGAGAGCGCCCTTTCTGGCAAACGCGTTACTACGATTTCAACGTACACAACGAAGAGAAACGTGTAGAGAAGCTTCGCTATATGCATCGCAACCCGGTCAAGCGCGGACTCGTCGAAAAGCCGGAAGACTGGCCTTGGTCTAGCTTTCGGCATTACGCCACGGGTGAAATCGGGGCCGGCGCTCACCACCCCCACGCGGACCCTGGAGTTAGCGTCGCCGGCTTGCGGATCGCGCTGCATATCCACCGTCGCGTGCGTGGGAATCCAGTCCGTTATGGGATACTCCGGCACGGCCGTCTCGTCCATCTGCAGATAGGCCAGGCGATTCGAGTCCGGCGACCAGAAGTAGTTGCTGCGAACGTCCAGCTCTTCTTCGTAGACCCAGTCCACCTCGCCGTTGAGGGTGGCCGGGTTGGGCGCGGGGGCTGCCGCAATCGCAGGCGTGCCGGGATCCTTCAGCCGCGCCACTGAAAGCCCGTGATCGCGCACAAAGGAGAGGAATTCGCCGTTCTCCGCGTGGCGCGGATTTTACAATCGACAGATAAGAGGTTTCCTGAGATGAGCGCAATCCGAGTTGCACAATACCTCGCAGGCGCGGTGCTTGCCTTGTCCGCTGCGGCCTCGTCCGCACAACAGTTTTCGCAAATCGATACCGGCTGCAAGCAGGCCCAGCAAACCGCCGCACCCCACGCTGTCATCTCCAACGGCCTGATCAAAGCAGTGATCTACCTGCCCGATGCGAACAATGGCATCTATCGCGCATCGCGCTTCGATTGGTCAGGTTCGGTTGCCTGCCTGGACTACAAAGGTCATTCCTACTTTGATGTTTGGTCTCCCAGGAACGACCCCACGGCGCACGACTCGATCACCGGCCCTGTTGAGGACTTCCGCTCCGGCGATGGCAGGAGCGCGCCATTCTACAAGGGCGCAAAGCCGGGCGATGTCTTCGTCAAGCCGGGCATTGGCCTGGTGCGCAGAATCGACGACAAACCATACTCGTTCCAGACTCACTACCCTCTTGTCGATGGCGGAAAGTGGACCATTCACTCGACGGCAAGCTCCGTCACCAATCGCCAGGAACTCAAGTCGCAAATCGGCGTGGCCTATGTCTACACCAAGACGCTCAAGCTCGACAGTAATGCGCCGGTGATGGAAATCCAGCATTCCCTGAAGAACACAGGCGTCAAGACCCTCGATATTCAGGTCTACGATCACGACTTCTACAGGCTCGACAATGAGCCCACCGGACCTGCCATAAGCGTTCGCTTTCCCTTTGAGCCCAAAGTTGCGCAACCTTTCAAAAACGGAGCGCGCATCGACGGCAAGCAGATTGTCTACGACCGCGTGTTGCAGACCGGCGAGACGGCGCAGGGCAATCTCACCGGATTCTCCAACAATGCCTCCGACTACGACTTCATCCTCGAAAACTCGCACACCGGCGCGGGCGTGGAGCAAACCGCCGACCTTCCGCTCGCATCCATCACCTTCTGGTCGGTTCCCGCTACCGTGTGCCCTGAAGCGTACGTCCACCTCACCATCCCGCCCGGACAGACGGGACACTGGACGATCCGCTACCGCTTCTACACGAAATAGCTGGCTACCAAGACTTGAAAGGGCCCATGTTGGTAGGCCCTTCTTCCATCACTCAGAGGCCTTACTTCAGCTTCATCTCAAGGGCCATAGGCAGCACCTCAGCGAAGCTCATGATGCGCGTACCCTCCGCCGTGGGAAACGCAACCGGCGCGTCAAGCTCCGCAAACTCCGCCAGCATCTGCCGACAGGCGCCGCACGGCGGGCTGGCGGCATCGTTCAGGTTGGCAACAGCCACCGCTGCCACGCGAATCGAGGCATTCCTCCGGGATCGGAGCACGACCTCGCCATCCAGCATGGGCAAACTGCGTGCCGGGCTTCCAGTGAAAAGTGTAAATTACCGGGTTGCATCTCATAGCCAGAGCGAGTATCTTCCGGCTCATGCACTGGGCAACTCCGGAAGAACGCAGCAATCTAGGCCAGGCGCGGCGCAAGCAGGTGGGCCGCCACGAACACAGCACATTCAACCCCAAGGCGCGGAAGACCTCGCCGCTGGCGCTGGTGGCCAGGTCCACGCGCGGCCGCGTCCCGGCGCTGGTCAAGCTCAAGTACGAACTGATGGCCGAGTCGCCCTTCGCCTACTTTCGCGGCGCCGTGCCGGTAATGGCCGCGGATTTGTCCGTGCTGCCCTCCACCGGCCTTATCAGCCAGCTCTGCGGCGACGCCCATGTGCGCAACCTGGGCGCCTTTGCCGCGTCCGACGGCCGCCTGGTCTTCGACATCAACGACTTCGACGAGACCATCCGCGGACCCTTCGAGTGGGACCTGAAGCGCATGGCCGCCTCGGTCACGCTGGCCGGCCGCGCCTCCGGCCACAAGGAATCCTCCGCCCGCCAGGCCGTGGAAAAATGCATGGAGCGCTATGCCGCCCAGATGCGCGCCTTTGCCCGCATGCCCGGCATTGAAGTGAGCCGCTACCTGGTGCACCGCATCGGCCAGGCCGAGCCGGTGCATAACGCGCTGATGAAGGCCGAGCGCTCCACGCCCCAGCACACGCTGGAGCAACTGACCAGGCCCGCCTCCAGCAAGCCCGGCGCGCCCCGCCGCTTCAAGGAAATCGAACCCATGCTGACCCGCGTAACCGGCAGGCAGAGCCAGGCCGTGCTGGCCTCGCTCGCAGCCTACCGGGAGATGCTTCAGCCCGAGCGGCGGCGCCTTTTGTCCTTCTACCGCCCCGTGGATGTGGCCTTCAAAGTGGTGGGCACGGGCTCCGTCGGCCTGCGCAACTATTGCGTCTACTTTGAGGGCAACGGCCCGGCCGATCCGCTCTTTCTGCAGATCAAGGAAGAGCCGGCCTCGGCCTACGCTCCTTATCTGCCCGATGCCCATCCCGCGCCCCACAACGGCCAGCGCGTGGCCGAGGGACAGCGGGCCATGCAGATCCAATCCGATCCTTTCCTGGGCTGGACGCACATCGGCGCGCGCCAGTTTCTGGTGCGCCAGCTCAACGATCACAAAGGCTCCATCAACCTTGAGGATCTGGCCGGAGGCGGCCTCGAGGCCTACGCCGAGGTCTGCGGCGAACTGCTGGCCCGCGGCCACGCCCGCTCCGGCGACCCGCTGGCCATCGCCGGCTACCTGGGCTCTGGCGAAGGCTTTGCCGAAGCGTGCGCCAAGTTCGGCGCCCTCTACGCCGACCAGACCGTGAAGGACTGGGAAGAACTGCGCCGTTCCCGCAAAGCCGGGACGAATTCTGGAGCCGGAACGAAATCATAGGATCACAAAAGCTGGGTGCCCCATCCTTGCGACGTGTTTTTGTCGCAAGGGTGGGATACCACAAAACCCAAATGTTCCATTCATGAGGAGACAAGTATGAATCGCCGCACCTTTACGCAAGTCCTCGCCGCAGCCGCACTCAGCGCCGCCGCGCCTCCGCTCCCTGCAACGGCCCAGAACGCCGCATCCTCGCCAAAAGCCCCGCCCTACCAGCTTTCGGTGATGCTTTGGACCGTCTTCAACGATCTGCCCTTCGAGCAGCGTCTGGCCAAAGTGGCCGAGGCGGGCTACAACCAGATCGAGCTGGTGAACGAGTACCGCGGCTGGACCGACGCCGACTTTGCCGGCGCCAACGCCGCCCGCAAGCGCCTCGGCATCCGCTTTGACTCGACCGCCGGCCTCGCTCACGGCATAGCCGACCCCGCCGCCCGCGATGCCTTCCTGGCCGAACTCACACAGGCGCTCACGCCCATGGAGACCCTCGCCATCCCGGCCATGATCGTGCTCACCGGCAACGTGGTTCCCGGCCTCGCGCGCGAGCAGCAGCACCAGAGCTGCATTGAAACCCTGAAGCAGGCCGCAAAGATCGTCGAGGGCCGCCAGATCGACGGCCAGCCGGTTCGCCTGCTGCTGGAGTGTATCCATCTCGAGGAGAATCCAAAATACTTTCTCACCTCGGCCGCCGAGGCCATCGAGGTCGTCCGCGCCGTCAACCATCCCCAGGTGCAGTTTCTCTACGACATCTACCACGAGCAGATGAGCTACGGAAATCTGATCGACAAGCTCGACAAGCACATCGACGTAATCGGCCTCATCCACATTGCCGACGTTCCCGGCCGCCACGAGCCCGGCACCGGCGAGATCAACTACGCCAACATCTACCGCAAGCTGGCCCAGCTCAACTACCGTCACAACGTAGCCATGGAGTTCCAGCCCACCGGCGACCCAGTAGCCACGCTACGGGCTGCGAAGGCCCTGGCCTTAAGCGCAGGAACAGCTTAAAAGGAAACCGGAGACCTCGATCCGGAGGGAGTAGGGGCCTTCAGGCCCCTGAATTAGGGCTTGCAATAACAGTGGCTTTAGCCACGGGCCTTTCGTTTATGCCGCTCAGATGCGGTTCGCTCCGCTTGAAGCTAGTCCGTATCGTCCCCGCCAAACTCCCAGGTTATCTTGACCACTATGCCGACTGGACTGCTGTGGCTGCTCGCTCCTATCGGCACGCCCGCTCCAATCTCCAGTCGGTGCGGGAGATGTTTATAAGTTCCCGGAGTCACATAGAAACTGTTGACGCCTGCATTCCGGCGACCGCTAAACTCCAGAGTCGGCCTGAGGTCATGCGCGCACGGTCGAACAGCCGCGACATTGTATGCAAGAGAATTGTCATCTTTGTTCAACTCGGGAATGAAGCTCACATGGATTTGCAGTGTGCCAAACTGTTTTGCGGCCAGCAACTCCGGTTCGAAGCTGGTTGCGCCGCGTGAGGTCAACGGCAGATTCACTCCCATTGCGGCGCTCAGTGCGAATGGATGGTTGCTGCGGACAAACTGATACAGGAGGCTCGCGCTCATGGTGCTCCAGCCTACGGGGAGTTCACTCGCCGCTGTAGATTGAATGCCGTAGGGCAGTTCCATGGCGAGTTGCAAACGCCGAGTAATTCCGTACTCGGAATCTAAGCCTGACGATTCTCCGTCCGCCGCGCTCTTGTGGTTGCGAAACCCCATTCCCCCCACGGTAAGTTGCACCTCACCTTGTTCCTGGCTACGGACGGCTTCAGACAGGAAGAACTCCTGGATGTACTCCGGAAGAACACCCTGCGATGCTCGGGTAGTCTTGGCGCCTGGAGTTTGGCACATCAGCGCGGGCTTCAACCCCGCCAACAGACAAACGCCGATGATCGAAGCCAGCGGCATTCCTACAAAACGTCTTTGCCTCAAGAATTATCCCTTCCGATTGTGCATATGGGGATGATAGAAGACCTGGGAACGATCCCCTTCCGATCCCGCCCCGCATCCCGGACGGCCCTCCTCTCCGCCAGCTGCCTATTGCCTACTCCCTATTCCCTATTCCCTATTCCCTATTCCTAAAAGCTTCCCCCACTTCCGCCGCTCCGCCATCTCCTCCAGCGTTCCTCCGTCGTCCGGAACCAGCGCGTAAACCACCTTGCAGTCCATGGCGCCCGCTACGCGAGTCATCGACTGCAGCGAGATCGTCCCCCGCGCCTCGCTCTCCTCCAGCCGGAAGATTACCGAGCGGTTCACCCCCGCCCCCCGCGCCACCTCCGCCACCGGAACTCCCAGCACCTGCCGCACCCTACGCAACAAATTCTGGGTAGGGTTCTTCTCCTTTCCCGCCAGCCGGTAAAATCGCAGTTCCTTGTCCAGTTTCCTCCGCGCCAGCAACCGCCCTTCCTCCCGCATCTTCCCATCTCCCCTTTTGGCCGTTAGGCGGGCAGCGCCCCGTCTGCCCGTTTTTCTTACCTGCTTAAAACGTACAAAAACGCGCTAAATAATACGCAAATACGCTAATTTTTCAAGTTGTTTTGCTGGTTTTTGCAGCCTTCAAACCCGACCTTCAACATTTTTCCGTCCCCCTGTAAGGCGGCTTTCCTGCAAATTGGCGTTCAATTCTTCTGTTTGCAGGCTTACAGGTTGACAAAATTTGTTGCCCTGAAGGCGTACTGATTCTCCTCCGCCGATTCTTTTTGAGAGCCGGCCCCGCTCTACAATGAACCGGTATGCCCACCGCAGTCCGATCGCGCGCAAAAGTAAACCTCGGCCTGGCCATCGGCGCGCCGCGCCCGGACGGCTTCCATCCGCTGGCAACCGTCTATCAGACCCTCGAACTGCACGACGTGGTCACGGTCTCGGCCCGTAAGGCCGCGGCTACAGCTTTGCGGCTTACCTCGAACGACCAGCGCGTCCCCACCGACGAGCGCAATACGGCCTGGAAGATGGTGGCGCTGGCCCTTGAGGCCCTGGGCCTCTCCGCCGAGGTGGAAATCCACATCGACAAGCGTCTGCCTGTGCAGGGCGGACTGGGCGCGGGTTCGGCCAACGCCGTGGCCGCGCTGCTGGGGCTGGAAGCGGAACTGGGAATCGGGAACGAGTTTCGCGGTTTCCCACCCTTCGAGCAAGAGACGCTCGAAGGATGGGACACCCAGCCCATTGCGAAATCGACCTACTCCGAGCCGGATCAACCACAAAAGTTGGGTGCCCCATCCTTTTCGCGCTCTTTGAGAAAAGGGTGGGAAAGTAAGAACCTTCCCCGCAGCGGCTTGAACGGCGCCGCGCTCTCGCAATCTAAACGCATGGAAATCGCCGCCCAGGTGGGCTCCGACGTGCCGCTGTTCCTGATTGGCGGCACCATACTCGGCCTCGACCGGGGCCAGGAGGTCTACCCTCTGCCCGATATTGAACCCCTCTGGTGCGTGGTGGCCGTGCCCGCGATCGGCGTCTCCACCCCGCAGGCCTATCGCGACTGGGATGCGCTCTGCGCCGCCGAGGGTTTGACCCCCGAGGCCGGTGCGGATAGACTGAAAGAGATGAGCCGCGCCTATGCTGGCGCCTTTGGGGTAGCGATCCCGGAAGGCGGGCAGGGAGCAGGCTCCTCCGGTGTCCTCACCGAAGAATTGGATGGCGAGGACCTGGCCGGACCCCGAGAGTCCGCGCTTGTCCGCACCGGGATCAGTAGCTGGATCGAGAACGACTTTGAACGCGTCGTCTTCCCCCAGCACCCCCTCCTTGGCGAGATCAAGCGCATTCTTTTGGGTTTCGGCACTCCGGAGGCAGCTCTCCATGCCTTGCTGGCCGGCTCCGGTTCGGCGCTCTTCGGGTTGTACAGAACCCGCGGAGATGCTGAAGCGGCGCAGTCGCGGTTGAAGGAGTTACTCCAAGAGGTAGAGGTGCGAAGCACTTTGACCCGTACTCTGCCGCGCGCGGCCTACTGGCGCGAAATGTTTTTGTAAGAAGCAGGTTGACAGCACGCCGTGGGGGGAAAGAGACTCGTGGTCGGCTGTCAAGAGCGTTTTTCCGAATCGGGAAATGCCGCTTGTTGGGCGATCGTCTAATGGTAGGACAGTGCCCTTTGGAGGCACTTGTCCAGGTTCGAATCCTGGTCGCCCAGCCAGGTTCTTGAAAGGGAAGCCGGAAAGCAGCCAAAGCCAACCAGCTTGGAGGTATTCGGAGATGGAAGCGGAAACATTGACGGCGACAGCGGTAGACAAGCAGGACGGCGGGCAAGCCGCGGCCAAAGAGGCGGCGCAGCTTGCCACCGCGGAGGCCGCTGCCAGGGCCAGGGAGGCCAAACCGGCCTCCGAGCGCAAGCGCGCCCGTAACCTGAGCGAAGACAAGCGCTTCAAGCTCTTCTCGGGCACCGCCAACCGGCCCCTGACCGAGGAGATCGCCCGCCACATCGGCGTTCCCGTGGGCGAGGCCAAGATTCAGCGCTTTGCCGACGGCGAAGTCTACTTCCAACTGCTGGAGAACGTGCGCGGCGTGGATGTGTTTGTGGTGCAGCCCACCTGCTATCCCGTGGACCAGCACCTGGTGGAGCTTTTGGTGATGATTGACGCGCTCAAGCGGGCCTCGGCGGCCAGGATCACGGTGGTGGTGCCCTACTACGGCTACGCCCGCCAGGACCGGAAAGACCGCCCCCGCGTCGCCATAAGCGCCAAGCTCATTGCCGATTTACTCACCACCGCGGGCG